>DAOOPF010000037.1:13006-24253 GCA_035388125.1 bacterium
CCCGCCAGAACACAGCTCTTTTTAACGCGCATGAAAGCCCCACTGGCCTCCGCAAAGGCCTCAAGATAGAGGATGTAGATGCCGATGGGGCAGCGCACCCCCTGATCGTCAAGTCCATCCCAGAAGAGGGTCTTGCGGCTGCCGCTCGGCTCGTAATTGCAGAGAAAGCGCACCTGCCGGCCGCGGCTGTCGAAGATGCGCAGATTGATGCGGGCGGTGCGCTCCGGCAGCTCGAGGCTGATCGCCATGTGGTCTTCAAAGCCGTCCCCATCCGGGGAGAAGGGATTGGGTGTAACCGCAATCAGCGCCTCCACCGGCAGCCGGCCGATGAGCAAGCTGTTGGCATAGCCGGCGGTATGACCCCGCTCATCCGCACATGACCCCCAATTGCTGCGCACGGAGGAGGCGACCAGCGGGCTCAGCCGCTCCAGAGAGATCCCCCGGTCTCCCCCCCACTCTGCCAGATACCAGACCGCATCCACCATCCTTCCCAGACCGTCATAAAGCACCACCCCGTCGCCGGCGCTGTTCAGCCCCGGCCAGTCCGAGACCACCACCCCCGTGCAGCCCGCCGCCGGCAGCGCGGGCAGCAAGCTCTCCTCGCCGGTCAGGACCAGATAGCCTTGCGGCGGGATGGTCACCTCCTCCCTGGCCAGCAGGCGCTTTTTAAGGGTGTCCGAATCGCTCATCCGCCAGCCCGTCAGCCGTACAGCATTATCCCCCCGGTTGTAGCATTCGATCCACTCCGCCTCCCCTGCGGCGGGATTGGCCATGATCTCGTTGACGACGAGCAGCGCCCGGGTGCTGTCCACAGACACCGAAGTGATGCTGTTGGCGTAACCGGGCGTGCCGTGCTCCACAGCACTCTCGCCCCAGTTGTCGGCACCATCACCATCCTCCAGCCGCAGCTTCTCCTCCGAAAAACCCTCGTCATTGGGCACGGAATAGGTGTGGGCGGCAACCAGGCTCGAATCGGGAGGGTGGATAGAGACGCGTTCCGGACGGGTGTTATTGAGGCCATAGCTGCCGAACTGCGCTCTGTCGATGGTCAGCAGCAGCGCGTCCGCCGGAATGCGGCCGGCGTAAAACAGACTGGTGGTATAGTATCCGGGGACGAGAATAAGGCCATATCTGTGCGGAGCGAGACGCGCCCCTCCGCCCGGCGCGGCTGTGATGCGGCCCCAGCCGCTGCTGTCGGAAAGCAGCCAGCCGTCGAGATCCACCGTATCCGAGGGCGAGAGGTTGTAGAGCTCGACGAACTCGTCGTAGCGCTCGTTGCCCGCAGGGTTGAACATGATCTCGGAGAGAACAATCTGGGCGCCGGCAGGTCCGGCGCAGAAGAAGGCCGGCAAGAGCAAAGATGTCAAGAGACGGTTGAGCATAACCCCTCCCGCTGAATTTTTCGCTGCACAAACGGTCAAGCCGGGCGATCGGGCGGGTTCCGGGGAGGCGGGTCGTGGCGTTCCATTCCGGTGAGAAGCGCCTGCGGCGCGTGGAGACGGCCGGACAGGCGCGTGGAGCAGCTCCCGGTACTAATCCTGCGGGAGCATCTCGAGCAGATCCTGGAGCGTCATATCCTTCCAGGTCGTTTTCATCGTATCATCCGAATGGTTCATGACGTTGCGGACGAGGTGGTCGACGCGGGTATGACGGCGGGAGACAGTATCGTAGTTGCGCAGTTCGATCAGGGCTTCCGCCACCCTGATTTGGGCCGGATGCTTGGCTGGCGTGTAACGGTTCTCGCCGCCGTTCTGGCTGTGGAGCAGCTGCAGGTTGACCAGCTCGCCGGCGACGGTGTTGATCACACTCTCGGGTATGCTGAAATAATCCGAAAGCTCCTCTTCGCTCGAACTGCGGCCGTGGTGAAAATACTGGGAGGTGATGCGCAGCATCACCTTCAGCGCCAGGGATTCGTAAAACATCGGCGAAAGATAGGGATGGGTCCGGTCCCAGATCAGCTTGTCCATGTTCTGATGGGCATAGGCCAGCTGGGAACTGAAGAGCAGAATCGACCAGCCGACGAAAAGCCAGAGCAGGAGCAGGGGGAGGACGGCGAAACGGGCGTACATCACCGACTGCGGACCCGAAATGAAGGCCGTGTCAAGGAACTGGGCAAAGTTCCAGTTGGCGAACATCCACAGCGCCGTGCCCACCACCGCGCCGATGACGGCCGACTTGAAGCGCACCCTGGTGTTGGGGATGAAGTTGAGCAGATACCAGATGATAAAGGTGGTGACGAACCAGGGGCCGAGATTACGCAGCATCTCGCTGGTGAAGTTGGAGTCGGGCGGAGAATCGATCCACAGCTGATAGCGATTGGCGATCCAGCTGAGGATCAGCAGGCCGATGATCGGCCCGATTATGATAAAGCTGGTATACTCGATGAAGCGGCGGTGCATCTTGCGCTGCTTCCTGACTTTCCAGATGGCATTGAAGGAGTATTCGATGGTGGAGACGATCAGCAGCAGTGAAGCGAGGAGAAAAATAAAGCCGATATAACCGAGGGTGTTGATGTTGGTGTTATTGACGAAGGCCATGATCTGCGGGACGAGCAACTGAACCGCCTCCTCCCCGAGAGGGTGAAAGGCGTAGACCAGTACGCGGGAGATGGTCTCCTGCATACCGATAGCCTTCATCAGCGAAAAAAAGACCGCGATGAAAGGGACCAGAGCCAACAGAGTGGTATAGACCAGGGCACCGGCGGTATCGAAAAGCTTGTTTTTAAGAAAGGTTCTTACGACCAGCATGCCAAGCAGCAGCTGGTGCGTGAGCAATACACGCCATTTGGAAACCTTGTGCTGGTCGATACGCCAGAAATCGCGCGCCAGCCAGTAACTCCAGGCGGCGAATCGGTCTTTTATCTGCTTCCAGCGACTCATCATCATCCCTTGGATTAGTCCGTCCCAGAAAAAGTATACGGACAAAAGGAATGAAAGTCAAGCAAAAGCGAAACCGGACCGGGGAAAAAATCGCCGCGGACAGGGCGGGAGCCGGATTCTGAGAAGGGATGAGTGCCCGTCACAGTCCGTGGGCGGCAGGCGGGCGCCTGGCGCCCCTCACACCGGCTCAGGCCGTGGCATATTGGTGCAGCTCTTTCTCCACCGCGGCGTAATAGCCCTCTTTCAGCTCGGCGATCAACTCAGCCACGGAGACCAACCGGTCCACCCGATAGCCGTTGGCGCCGGTGAAGGCGAACCCCTGCTCCAGCCGGCCCTGCTGGGCATTACCGAGAGCCAGGGCGATGCAGTAGGGGGCTGTTTTGTAATCGCAGGTCTTTAGACATTTAAAGGGGCAGGTGAAGGGCTTGCGCTCTCCGGCCTCGACATCCCGGATAAACTGGTTGCGGATGGCCCGGCCGGGCAGCCCCACCGGACTCTGAATGATGGCTATATCCTCCTGACCGGCATCGATGAGGGCCTGTTTGAAAGCGGGATCGGCGTCGCATTCATACGTGGCGATGAAACGCGTAGCCATCTGGACGCCGCCGGCGCCGAGACTGATCATGCGCAGAATATCGCGGCCATCGAAAACGCCCCCGGCCGCGATGACGGGGATACTCTTGCCGTACTCTTGCTCCCAGGGCCGGAGTGCGGCCACTACGCCGGGCAGCAGCTTCTCGAGGGCGTAGGCGGGATCGTCGATCTGTTCATGCCTGAAACCGAGATGTCCTCCCGCCCTAGGCCCCTCCACGACCACAGCGTCGGGGATGCGGCCATATTTTCTGCTCCAGTAGCTGAAGATCAGTTCGGCAGCCCGAGCGGAGGAGACAATCGGTACAATCCGTGTGCGCAGATAATCCAGCCGCTGCGGCGGGTACTCATCGGAGAGATGCAGCGGCAGGCCGGCGCCGAGAAAGAGCAGGTCGGCTTCCGCCTCGATAGCCGCGGTCACCAGGCTGGTATAATCGGAAAGGGCCACCATGATGTTGACGCCGATGATGCCTCCGGTCATGCTTTTGGCTTTGGCGATCTCTTCGTGCAAAAGCCGGCTGCTCATGCCCTTCGTGCGGCCCCTCGCCCTGCCCTCGAGCAGGTCAAGACCCACTGCGGCGATCACGCCGATTCCCCCGCAGTTGGCCACAGCCGCAGCCAGTCCAGCCCGTGATATTCCCACCCCCATGCCGCCCTGGACGATGGGCACACTGGCCATCTTGTCGCCGATGCGCAATGAAGGCATGATCTCGCTATACATAGTCATCTCCTGTGATACGTTCTGAACGGGCCCGGCGGATGCGGCAGCTGCGGCAACCTGCCGGTGACGGCCCGAATGAATAGAATTCATTTTGTAATCTGGATAAAAACCATTAAACTAATATAGAGAATTCATGCTTCAACTATTGTAAAAGTACTGTAAAAACGGTCAGGAGCCCATGAAACGCTGGCGTTCCTATTTTTTCCACATCCTCATCTTTATCTTCGCCCAGCTCGCGTGGCTGGCCTTGATCGCCCTCTGGATCTACTGGTATGTCTCCAATTATATCATTTTCAGCCAGGTTGGCGAAAAGCTCTCCCCGCAAGTGATTCCGGCGGGACGTAATGTCTTCGCCCTGGTGAGCGGCCTCGTGCTGATGGTGGCCATATCCGCGGGCATGTCGCTGCTCTTCCGACGCCTCAGCATCCAGTACAATATGGCCCGGCTCTATGATAATTTCATCGCCAATGTCACCCATGAATTAAAGACGCCCCTCTCCTCGATCCAGCTCTATCTGGAAACCATGGCGCGCCGGGAGCTCCCCCGTCCCAAACAGGAGGAGTTCCTCGCCTTGATGCTCAAAGACAGCCAGCGCCTCAACGCCCTGATCAATGCCATTCTGGAAATGCCGGCCCTCGAACACAAACGAATCGCGCATCAGTTTTCCGTGCATGCCGCCGGTCCGCTGCTGCATACCCTCCTGCAGGAGGCACGCGAACAGTTCCAGCTGGAGGAACAGGCCCTCACCATCAATGGCGCCCTGCGCTGTCAGTGCGTCGCGGATAAAAACGCCCTACGTATCGTCCTTTTCAATTTGATCGACAACAGCATAAAATACAGCCACGGCCCGGTGCGCATCACAGTCTCCCTGAGCAGCAGCGACAAGAGCATCGAGATCCTCTTTGCCGATCAGGGCATCGGCATCGAGGAACATGAACAGAAAAAAATCTTTCACAAGTTCTACCGCATCAGCTCGGAAGCCATCCCGAACGTCAAGGGAACCGGACTCGGACTCTATTGGGTCAAGGAGATCATGAGATACCATGGGGGAGACATCACGGTTTCCAGCCCGGGCTCTTTCAAAGGGTCGGTTTTCCGCCTCGAACTGCCCATCTATCGCCTCTCCAAGCGGCGCCATATCGAGCGGCTGCTGGCTAAAAGCAGAAAGGAGCGCGGCGATGAGGAGTGAGAATTTTCGCGGCAGCCGCATCCTCCTCGTCGAAGACGAAGAGTCGCTGGCCATTGGATTGGAGTATAATCTGGTCGAAGAGGGCTACGTGGTCGTTCGCGCCGCCGATGGCAGGCAGGCCCTCGCCGAATTCGCCAGACAGTCCTTTGATCTCGCCATCCTCGATGTCATGCTGCCTTTTATCGACGGCTTTGAGGTCGCCCGCCGCATCCGGCAGACGGCAGCGCAGCTGCCCATCCTCATGCTCACCGCCCGTAAAACCATCAAGGACCGCCTCGAGGGACTGCAGACCGGCGCGGATGATTATATGACCAAACCCTTCCATATCGAAGAGCTGCTTCTCCGCGTCAAGGGGATGCTGCGCAGAAAGAACTGGTATGGCGAGGATGCCCTCGTGGGGCAGCTCTACCGATTCGGTCACAACGAGATCAATTTCGACTCGCTCGTCTGCAACAGCGGCGGTGCCACAATACAGATCACCCCGCATGAAGCCATGGTGCTGCGCTACCTTATCGCCCACCGGGATAACGTCGTTACGCGGAAAGAGCTGCTGGAAAAGGTCTGGTTAATGCACGGGGAGATGGAGACGCGGACGATCGACAACTTTATCATGCGGCTGCGGAAGTATTTCGAAACCGATCCGGCCCGCCCGGTCTTCATCATCAGCATCCGCGGCGCGGGTTACATGTTCCGGAATGGATGACTCCGGACCGCTTTGCCGCCAAAACCGGGGCGGGTTTTACAAAGATTTAAAAAAGCTTGTCCAGGTTGCGCAGGAGCGCCCCCCAGTGCGTCGAGCGCAGGAAACGGCGCTGGAGGAACACCGCCGGCAGGGCGGCCAGCTTGCGGCGGAGCCGCCGGCTGAAGAGGAGATCACCGGCGGCGTGGAAAAGGCGAACGGAAGCCGGCTCATAAGGGAACCACCAGAGCGGAGCCGCGCGCCGGCCGCGGTCGTAACTGACATATTTGGCCTGGGTCAGCTCGAGCAACCCCAGATCGGTATGGGTCAGCCCGATGCCGCTCTGCTTGTGGCCGACCCACGGGGCGCTGGGCTCGCCCCAGCTCATGGTGCTGTCATTGATAATGACTGTGCCCGCCTGCAGGTCGCGCTGGAGACGTTCGGCCGTGACCCGGCTCGCGGTATAGGCGAAAGCTGAAAGGGCATAACAGGAATCATTGGCGAGACGGACTGCTTCGTCGAGCGAGTCCACCACCATCACCGGCAGCACCGGACCAAAGGTCTCTTCCTGCATCACCAGCATCGAATGGTCGACATCGACGAGAAGCGCCGGCTGAAGGAAAAAGCCGGGCCGTTCCAGACGGGTGCCGCCATAAAGCAGCCGGGCGCCCTTCCCGACTGCGTCCTCGAGATGGAAGAGGATCTTTTGCAGATGGGCCTCGGAGCTGAGTGGCCCGATATCGGTCCCCGCCACGAGGGGGTCACCGACCCGCACCTTCTCGATCTCGCGCAGACAGGCGGCGATGAAGGGTTCCGCGACCGCCCGCTCCACATAGACGCGCTCGATCGAGGCGCATACCTGTCCGGCGTTGAAAAGAGAACCCCAGACCACACCCCTGGCCGCGCGTTCGATATCGGCATCCGCTGCGATGATCGCGGGGTCCTTGCCGCCCAGTTCCATCACCACCGGCACAATATTCTGCGCCGCATTGCGCATCACCTTGCGCCCCACCGCCGTGCTCCCCGTGAAAATAATCTTGTCGACGCCCGGATGCGCAGTCAGATAATCCGCGTCACGGTCATGAAGATAAAGGGTCTGGAGCAGATCGGCGGGAAACCCTGCCTGCGCAAAAAGCTCGGCGATTTTGCGCGCGATGAGGATAGAGTGCGGCGCGGGCTTGAAGACGACACTGTTGCCCGCCAGCAAGGCCGCAGCGATTTCCGGCAGGGGAACGGAAAATGGAAAATTCCAGGGCGAAATGATCGCGATCACCCCGTAGGGCACCCGCCAGAGTGCGCTCCGCTTGTGGGCAAAAAGGATCGTTTGATGAGCCCGGCGCCGTGGTTTGAGCACTCCGGGGCCCGTTCGCACCAAATCCTTGAGGATGGCCAGAGTGGCAAAGATCTCGGCCGCCAACGCCTCGGCGACCGGTTTGCCCTGCTCCAAAGCGATCAGCTCCGCGATGGCCATGCGTTCGGCCAGGATGGCCTCCATCAACACCCTGACCGGCTGCACGCGGGCGGAGAGAGGCTGCTGCGCCCAGGCTGTCTGCGCCTGACGGCCCCGTTCCAGGGCTGCATCGATGCCGCCCCGGCCGAGGGCGGGCATCCGCCCCAATTCCTCGCCCGTGGAGGGATTGATGGTGATGATTTCGTCCAGACCCGGTATCGGCTGCATCAGGGCTTCGGGGGCGGTCACTTTCAACTCCTCACATTGGTCGGGATGTGGCTCATGGCATATTCCGCCAGGGCAGTGATGGTCAAACTCGGATTGACGCCGAGGTTGGCGGGCAAGGCCGCGCCATCGACAATGTACATATTTTCGTAGCCAAATACCTGACACTTTTTATCGATAACGCCGCTCTCGCGATCCGCACCGATGACACAACCACCCATAATATGGGCTGTAAGGGGGGTGTTGAGCACCACCTCGGTGATCGCATTTTTGGCCTGGCCGGGCATCTTGCGCGCCAGGGCGCGGCCGGCAGCGTTCGCAGCCGGCAGATAGCTCGGAATGGCCCTCCCGTCGACGGCGGAGCCCAGCTTGTATTTCCACGGCATCAGCCAGCGCCGCTTGAGACGGAAAGCCATCTTGTTGTCCTCGGTCTGCATCACCAGCAATATCACTGAACGCTTCGCCCAGCCGCGGGGATTGAGGGTTCGAACAAACTGCAGGGGATGGCGGATAATGTTGAAGAGATATTTCAGGGGGCGCGGCAGGCGGCCGCCGCCATCAGTGAGGAGGGTTCCAAGGATGAACATGGCGTTGGAGCCCTCCGGATAGCGCACCGGCTCGACATGGGTCGTCTCATCGACAAAGAGGCTGGAGGTGATGGCGATGCCTTCGCAGTAACGATCAGCTGGATTGTCGGCGGTGACGCCAAGCAGGATCTCCGAATTGGTACGCGCGGTCTGGCCGAGCTGATCGGAGAGCAGGGGCAAGTATCCCTTGCGCTTGCACTGCAGCAGCAGATGGTTGGTGCCGAGAGCACCGGCTGCCACGACCACGCCGCGGGCATGCCAGACCTTTTCGCGCCCCAGCCGGCGATGGGCGGGACGGCTGACAATCCGATAGCCTCCGTCCGGCAGCGGTTCGACCCGCGTCACCAGGGTGAAGGGAAAGATCTCCGCACCGTGGGATTCAGCCAGATGGAGATAGTTGCGGTCAAGGGAGTTCTTGCCGCCCCCGTTACAGCCCACCATGCAGCGCCCGGCCTGGTCACAGCCGCGCCGCGCCGGTCCCGTGCCGTCAAAATAGGGATCGGGGGTCTCCCGGTCGGGGTCGCCGAAATAGATGCCGACCTCGGTGGGCTTGAAATAGGCCTCGCGGCCGATCTCGCGGGCGTACTCGCGCAAAAGCTCGTCGCTCTTCCATAATCTGGGATTGGGCGTGACGCCGAGCATGCGCCGGGCGGTTTGGTAATGCGGGCGCAGCGTCTCCTGCCAATCCGCTTCGAGGCCGGCCCACTGCGGATCGCGGAAAAAGGGCTCAGGGGGTTCGAGCAGCACGGCGCAGTATACCAGGCTGCCGCCGCCGACGCCGGCGCCGCTCAGGACCAGAGTATTTTTCAGCAGCGTCATTTCCTGAATGCCGGTACAGCCCAGCTTCGGCTTCCACAGCCAGTTCCACAACTCCCAGTTGGTCGCCGGATACTCCCCCTCGCGGAAGCGCCGGCCGCGCTCAAGCACGCCGACGCGATAGCCCTTTTCCGCCAGTCGCAGGGCCGCCACACTGCCGCCAAAGCCGGAGCCGATGATCAGGTAATCGTAATCGAATGTCATGGCCAGGTTCCATAATGAACGTTATTCATTTAATGAGAAAAAAGTAACAAAAATGAATACCATTCACAATACTTATTTTATGACTTGTTCACAGCAGGCAGAAGAGAGCGGGAAACAAGATCAATGGATGGGAGAGCGATGTTTTGGCCGGCCTCCACCCGGCTGTTCGGAGGGAGCCGGGTGGATACAGGCGGAGCGGGATAATCGGGGGGGCGGTTACTCCATGAAAATCGTCTGGCTGCGCTTCGAGCCCACCGAGATCAGAGAAATCGGCGTCCGGGTCAGCTCGCTGATACGGCGCAGGTATTTGCGGGCATTTTCCGGCAGCTCCTCGAAGGAGCGGGCCGACTGGGTGCTGGTCAGCCAGCCGGGATGGCTCTCGTAGACCGGTTCGAGCTGCTCCTGGATCCACAGCTCCGCCGGATAGTGCTCCAGGACTCTGCCCTGATAGCGGTAGGCGGTGCAGATCCTGATCTCGGGGAGAGTGTCGAGGACATCGAGTTTGGTGATCGCCAGATGGGTCAGGCTGTTGATCATGGCCGCCATACGCACGACCACGGCATCAAACCATCCGCAGCGCCGCGGCCGTCCGGTCGTGGCGCCATACTCGCCGCCCAGCTTGCGCATGTGGTCGCCGAACTCGGTATCGAACTCGGTCGGCATCGGCCCCATGCCGACACGGGTGGTGTAGGCCTTGACCACTCCGAGCACGTTGTCGATCCGCGTCGGACCGACGCCCAGGCCGGTGCAGGCACCCCCGGCAGTGGGATTGGAAGAGGTGACATAGGGATAGGTGCCGAAATCGACGTCGAGCATCGTCCCCTGCGCCCCCTCGATAAGGACCTCCTCCCCCGCGTCGATGGCGCGGTTGATGAGCAGGGAGGTATCCTTTACGTAGGCATCGATGCGGCGGTCAAATTCGAGATAGTCCTGGATGATCTTGTCGGTATCCATGCTGTCGCGGTCATAGATGCGCTGCAGCACCTTGTTTTTACTCTCGAGGTTTTTAAGCAGCTTCTCGGCCAGTGTGGAACGGTCGAGCAGATCGACGATGCGGATGCCGCAGCGGTCGAACTTGTCGACATAGGCCGGGCCGATCCCGCGCCCGGTGGTGCCGATTTTGGCCGCGCCCTCGGCTGCTTCCCGTGAGGTATCGAGCAGCTTGTGGTAGGGCATGATCAAATGGGCGCGATGGCTGATGAAGAGACGACCGTCGACCTGAAAACCCTTGCTCTTGACGAAATCGACCTCCTCCATCAGGATCACCGGATCGATCACCACGCCGTTGCCGATGATACAGCGGGTGTGCGGGTGGAGGATGCCGGAGGGAATCTGATGGAGCACGATCTCCTCCTCATCGATGACGACCGTATGGCCCGCATTGGGACCGCCCTGATAGCGCGCAACCACATCCGCTTTCGCGCTCAGCAGATCGACTATCTTGCCTTTGCCTTCATCGCCCCACTGGGCGCCAAGTATGATCGTTACGGACATAAATTCCCTCTACAAGTAAAAAACTCCGGACCAGGGCCGGTCCGGAGTTCTCAATTCACTGCCAATGGAACAGGGATCAAGCCAGGCCGGCAAAGCTCTCCACCGCCTCCTCGACGGAGGCGAAGCTCTCAAAGACCGAATGCAGCTTGGTGATGGTCAGCAGCTTGTCGACCTTTTCATTCACACCCGTCAGCTTGATCTCCCCTCCAGCAAGACGCATGGTGTTCAGTCCGCTGATCAGGGCGCCCAGGCCTGAACTGTTCATGGTCTGCACCGGCCCAAGATCGATGACGATCGATTTCTCTCCCCGTTCACGCAGTTCATGGAGCGTATCCATAATATGGCCCGCCTCAGCAGCACCAATGTAGCGGGCCTGCAAGGTCAGGATGGTAACCGGACCCTCTTTCCGTTC
>DAOOPF010000038.1:0-23152 GCA_035388125.1 bacterium
CCATGTCCTACTTGGTGCTTGCCCGAAAATATCGCCCCATGTTTTTTGCCGACGTGTTGGGGCAGCAGCATGTGACCCACACTCTGCAGAATGCCATCCAGCAAAGCCGGATCGCCAACGCCTACCTTTTTTCCGGGCCGCGCGGTATCGGCAAGACCACGGTTGCCCGGCTTTTAGCCAAAGCCCTGAACTGCGACCAGGGTCCTACGATCAGCCCCTGCAACACCTGCACCTCCTGCATAGAAATCAACGAAAGCCGCAGCCTCGATGTCTTTGAGATCGACGGTGCCTCCAACCGCGGCATCGACGAAGTGCGCAACCTGCGCGAGGGGTTGCGCTACGCTCCCCATCCCGGCAAATACCGCATTTATATCATCGATGAAGTGCACATGCTCACCAACGAGGCCTTCAACGCTCTTTTGAAGACCCTGGAAGAGCCGCCTGCACGGGTGCTTTTTATTTTTGCCACCACCGAGTCGCACAAGGTTCCGGCGACGATCCTGTCGCGCTGCCAGCGCTTCGATTTCAAGCGCATGTCTCATCAAGCCATAGTCGAGCAGCTGCAGACGCTGTGCCGCCAGGAGGAGATTGCGATCGATGCGGAATCGCTGCGCATCATCGCGCTCAAGGCCGACGGCAGCATGCGGGATTCGCAGAGTATTCTGGATCAGATCATTGCTTTCGCCGGCAAGAACATCCAGGCCAGAGATGTGGCCTCGCTGCTGGGGATCATCGACCAGGAGCTCTTTTTCCGGGTGACGGATCTGGTCCACGCCGGTGACGTCGATGGTGCGATCAAGCTTGCCGACCATCTCTTCACGGAGGGATTTGACTTCGACGAGTTTCTCATCGGCCTCGCGGAGCACCTGCGGAATTTTATGGTGGTGAAGAGCGGCAGCGATCCTCGTCTTATCGATGGTTCAGAAGAGCACATCGCGCGCTATCAGGAGCAGAAGGAGCTTTTTTCAATCGAGGACCTTCTGCGGCTGATCAAGGTGGCGGCGGATGCTGAGAACCTGGTGCGCCGCAGCAGCAATGCCCGGCTCCATTTTGAAGTCGCTCTCGTCAAAATGGTCAGGATGAGCAGCAGTGTGCAGCTGAGCACCCTCATGGAGCAGCTGGGAGAGGTAAAAAAAAAGTCTAATTCTGCCCCGCTGAGCAGCGCCTCCACTTCCGGCTATAAACCCTCCCCTGTTGCCCCAACCCCAAGCTTGCATACACCCCGGCCCCAGGACGCGCCCGATGGGGCTGCGCCGTCCGGCCTGCCCCCGTCTCCTGCCGATCCGGCTTCGCCGGCAAAGGAAGAGGTGGAGGCAAAGCCACCAGAACCGGCCCTGGCGATGGTGGAGGCGCGCTGGCAGAGCGTGCTCGATGCGGTGCGCGCCCAGAAGGTTGCACTCGGCTCTTTTTTGCAGGAGGGGTGGCCGACGAAAGTGGGCGGCGGGCAGCTGGAGATCATGTTCGGCCGCGAGAGCAGTTTCCAGATGAGTGCGGTCGAGAACAACCGGCTGGTTTTGCAGGAGATCGTGACCGCAATTTTGGGGACGCCTTTGCGCCTCCTGTGCGTGAAAGATGAAGAGGGAATTCTGCCGCGCGTGCGAAAAATTCCGGCTCTGACCGACCGCAAGAGCGAATTCGAGAAAAAGTTGCAGGCAGATGCCTGGATGCAAAAAATTGTGCAAGAGTTCGACGCTGAATTCATCAAATAGCCGACCGAGGTGAGTTATGTTCAACAAGGGAAATATGGGTGGCCTTTTGCGTCAGGCGCAAAAGATGCAGGAAGATCTGGCCAAAATGCAAGCCAACCTGGCCAATCTCCAGGTCGAGGGCACAGCGGGTGGCAATATGGTCACGGTCACGGCCAACGCCGCGCAGGAGATTCTGCAGGTCAAGATCAATCCGGAAGTGGTTGATCCGGAGGACGTCGAGATGCTGGAGGATCTTGTTCTGGCCGCTGTCAATCAGGCGCTGCAAAACGGGCGCGCCCGGGCGGAAGAGGAGATGGCCAAGGTCACCGGCGGTATGGATCCGGGCGGCATGCTCGGCGGCCTCAAGCTCCCCGGAATGTGAGAGCAAATCCAATGCGTGAGGCAGGGCGGTGAACTACTCATCCGAAGCAGTCGAACGGGCGGTCCATGAGCTGAGCAAGCTGCCGGGCATCGGGCGCAAGTCGGCCCAGCGCCTGGTCTTTTTTATGCTCAAGGTGCCGGATGAAGAGGTGCGCGCTTTGGCTCAGGCCCTTGCCGATCTGCATGACAAGGTGCGCTACTGCTCGCGCTGTTTCAATATCACCGAAGAGGATCCCTGTCCGATCTGCAGCGATGAGATGCGTGACCGCCGCCTCATCTGTGTTGTGGAGGAGGCGAATGATGTGGTGGCCCTCGAAAAGACCGGCGAGTTCAAAGGGCTCTATCACGTCCTCGGGGGGGCGCTCTCCCCGCTGGATGGCATCGGTCCGGATGATCTGAAGATCAAGGCGCTGCTGGGAAGGTTGACCGATGAGGTCGAGGAGATCATTCTGGCCACCAATCCCAACACTGAGGGGGAAGCGACCGCTCTCTATCTGGCGCGTCTTCTCAAACCGATGCAGCTCCGGATATCGCGCATCGCCCGCGGCATTCCGGTGGGGGCGGACATTGAATATGCCGATGAGATGACCCTTTCGCGCGCCATGGCGGGGCGGGTCCTTTTATGACCCCTCTCCGGCCTCACCCGCCGCGGCAATTTATCGCTTGCCTTTATTGACACTTTTTTAGTAATTTACAGTAGGAAATGAATTAAGGTCGGAATCTCTTCCGGCCTTTGGCATTATTCAGGGAGGCTTGTGAACGAAAAGCGGCAGTGGCCTGGTGCGGTGGCTCGTCTTCTGGCGACGACGTTTTACACCGGATATTTCCCTTTCGCCCCCGGGACTGTGGGTGCGGCTGTGGCTGCTCTTGCGCTCTGGTTCGCAGGCGCAGACCAGAAATTCCCTTTGCTCGGCCTGGCGCTGCTCACCACTCTAATTGGTGTCTGGGCGGCCGGAAAGGCTGAAGAGCAGTGGCAGGAGAAGGATCCGGGCCGGGTGAATCTGGATGAGGTGGCGGGTATGATGGTCTCGCTGCTCTTTTTGCCCCGCACCGCACTGGTCTTTTTGCTGGCCTTTATTGCCTTTCGTTTTTTTGACATTATCAAGCCGGTGCCGGTCAGCACGGCGGAGAGGCTGCCGCAGGGCTGGGGCATCATGGCGGATGATATCATGGCCGGCGTGTACGCCAATCTCGTGCTGCAGCTGATCGTCTATTTTGGATTGATATGAGAGGCCGGCGGGAGGCTGGATGCAAATAGAGGTGATCTCCATCGGCGACGAGCTGCTCATCGGCCAGACGATAAATACCAATGCGGGCTGGATGGGGCAGGAGCTGCTCGAGGCCGGGATGGAAGTTAGCCGGGTCACCACCATAGGTGATGATCTCGCCCGGATCAAGGGAGCGCTGGCGGAGGCCGCACAGAGGGCCGATTACATTTTGGTGACCGGCGGGTTGGGGCCGACCAATGATGACATAACCCGCACGGCGGCCTGCGAATATTTCGGGGTGGGTCTGGTTCGCGATGACGCAGTCCTCGACCACATCCGGCAGCTTTTTCAGCGCCGCCATCTACCGATGGCGAATGTCAATGAAGACCAGGCTCTTGTTCCGGAAACAGCGCGCTTGATCCAGAACGACCGGGGTACGGCGCCGGGATACATCTTTGAGCGGGAAGGGCGCCGTTTCTATTTCATGCCGGGGGTTCCCTACGAGATGAAGGCGATGATGACCGCGGCCGTTCTGCCTGAACTGAGCAAGGCGAAGGGGGGGCAGGTGATACTCACCCACCACATCGCCACCATCGGCATCGCCGAGAGTTCGCTGTATGAGCGGATCGGAGAGATCCCGGAGATCGCGGCTCTGGTCCGGCTTGCCTTTCTGCCCAGTCCCTCCGGCGTCCGCATCCGTCTCAATGCGATGGGCGAGGGGGAGGAGGTCCGGGAGCGGATGGCGAAGGCGGTTGAGCGGGTCTGCCGCAACATCAGGCCCTTTATCTTCGCCGAGCGCAACATCCTGCTTGAGGAGGCCCTGGCCGAGGAGCTGGTCGCCCGGCGGGAACAGCTTGCGGTGGCTGAATCGTGCACCGGGGGGTTGATCGCCAACAAGTTCACCAATCTCGCCGGCAGCTCGCGTTTTTTTGAACGGGGAGTGGTCACTTACAGCAATGACGCCAAAATCCAGCTATTGCGTGTGCCCGAGTCCATGATCGCCCAACACGGCGCGGTCAGCGCGCCGGTGGCACAGGCGATGGCGGAAGGCGTGCGCCGCCTGAGCGGCACCGAGCACGGCCTCTCGGTCACCGGCATCGCCGGGCCGGATGGGGGTACCCCGGACAAGCCGGTCGGTCTGGTTTTTGTGGGCTATTCAGGGAGCGGGGGAACCGCGGTGGAGGAGCATCATGTGATTTCGGGCGACCGGCTGGTTAACAAGGAGCGCTTCGCCTACATCGCTATGAACCTGCTGCGCAAGCGGTTTTTAGGTCAGCAGGTTTGATGGCGACCCTGCGCACATTCATCTGCATCGAGCTGCCCGAACAGGTCCGGGAACGGATTTCGGAATTGCAGCATCAACTCAGCGTGCCGGGGAGCGGTGTCAGCTGGACCCGTCCGGAAGGGATCCATCTCACACTGAAATTCCTCGGCGACATCGAGCCGCCTCAGGTTGAGGCCATTGCGGGGGCGGTGGAACGGGCGAGCCAGGGTATCGCCCCTTTCCGCGTCACAGTTGCCGGTACGGGCGGGTTTCCCAATCTGAATCGGCCGCGTGTTTTGTGGGTGGGCATCGAGAACAGCGCGAGTGCGCTGTTTACAATCCAGTCACAGATCGAAAGAGAGCTGGTGGGGCTGGGGTATCCCCGGGAGGAGCGGCGTTTTTCCCCCCATCTTACCCTGGGGCGGGTAAAGGCGCCCGAGGCCGTGCAGGAGATTTGCCGGGAGCTGCTGCAGCGCTCGTTTGCTCCTGTCACCTTCACAGCCGGCTCGATCATCATCATGCGCAGTGATCTTAAACCTGATGGCGCATTGTATACGCCGTTGAGAACCATCGAACTATAAAGAGCAGGTGGCCTTATGCCAGAAGAAAGAGATGAAAAGCGCAAAGCGCTTGAGTTGGCCATGACCCAGATCGACCGGCAGTATGGCAAGGGGTCGATCATGTGGCTTGGCGAGGACAAAAAAATTCCCATCGATGTGATTTCGACTGGATCGATTTCTCTGGATGCCGCTCTGGGTGTGGGCGGGGTGCCGCGCGGGCGCATCATCGAGATCTTTGGTCCCGAATCATCGGGCAAGACCACGCTGGCCCTGCACGTCATCGCTGAGGCGCAAAAGACGGGTGGCCTTGCGGCTTTCGTCGATGCCGAGCATGCGCTGGACGCCCATTACGCCAATCTGCTGGGGGTGGACACGGAGAATTTGCTTATCTCCCAGCCGGACACCGGCGAGCAAGCCCTGGAGATCACCGAGACCCTGGTCCGCAGCGGGGCGCTGGATGTGGTGGTGATCGATTCGGTCGCCGCCCTGGTTCCGCGCGCCGAAATTGAGGGCGATATGGGCGATGCGCAGATGGGGCTGCAGGCGCGTTTGATGTCGCAAGCCATGCGCAAGCTCACCGCGGCGATCAGCAAATCCAAGACCAGTGTCGTCTTTATCAACCAGATTCGCGAAAAGATCGGCGTCATGTTTGGCAGCCCGGAGACCACAACCGGCGGCCGCGCCCTCAAGTTCTATTCTTCGGTCCGTCTTGACATCCGCCGGACCGCATCGATCAAGGAGGGCGACAATGTCATTGGCAACCGGACCAAGGTGAAAGTGGTGAAGAACAAGGTCGCGCCGCCCTTCCGGGAAGCCGAGTTCGATATCATCTACGGCCAGGGCATCTCCAAGATTGGCGATCTCCTCGATCTGGCGGTGAACATGAACATTATCGAGAAGAGCGGGACCTGGTTCTCCTACAAGGAGGATCGTCTGGGTCAGGGCCGGGAAAATGTGCGCCGTTATCTCGATCAGAATCCCGAGCTGCTGGTGACCATCGAAAAACAGGTCAGGGGTAATCTGGGTCTTTTCCCAAGTGCGGGCGAGGTGGCCGGCGAGAAGGCCAGCGAGACGGTGGCGGAAAAGGCCGAGAAGAAGTAACTCAGCCGCGCGGGAGGGAGAGGAACCATGGCTGAGATGCGCACCGTCACGGGGATCGAGATGCAGAAGAGGGATAGTAACCGCATCTCCATCTTTCTCGACGGCGAGTTCGCCTTCGGCCTCCATCAGGATGTCCTGCTGGAGTGCGGGATCGCCAGGGGCGACAAGCTGAGTGAGGAGCGCATCGAGGCGATCCTGGCCCTCGAGCAGAGCCGGCGGGCGAAGGAAAAGGCGCTGCGGCTGCTTTCAGTGCGCAGCCGCAGCCGGAAGGAGTTGGCCGACCGGTTGAAGCAGGCCAAATTCAGCCCGGCTGCGGTCGAATCGGCCCTTGGGGAGATGGAGCGGCTCGGATTTCTCGATGACAGCGAATTTGCCCGGGCCTGGGGGCGCAACCGAACAGCGACCCGCCCTGAGGGGGCGTTCATGCTGCGCCAGGAGCTGCGTCATAAAGGCGTGACCGAAGAGGATATCGAAAAGGGCCTCCAGGCGGCTTTTCAGGAGAGCAGCGAGGCGGAGGTGGCGCGCGAGCTGGCGGTCCGCCGTAAAAAGGTGCTGGTTTCCCTGTCCGAGGAGAAAGCGAAGAAGCGGCTGCAGGATTTCCTGCTGCGCCGGGGATTCGGCTGGGATCTGGTGAGCGGGATTATGGAGGAGTGGGAGCGGCTTTGAGTCGAAATTTTATTCCGCACTATCGAGTTGTATAAGTAATTATGGGTATGTCCAGGGCAACCTGGCTTCTGAACGAGCAAGAGAAGGAACCGGCTTAATATATGACATCCCAGGAAATCCGTCAGAGTTTTCTCGATTTTTTCAAGAACAAGAATCATCATATTGTCACCAGTGCGCCGGTGGTGCCGCAGGACGATCCGACCCTGCTCTTCACCAACGCCGGCATGAACCAGTTCAAGGATATCTTTCTCGGGCTGCGGCAGCGGCAGTGGACGCGGGTCGCAGATTCGCAGAAGTGCATCCGGGTTTCCGGCAAGCATAACGATCTCGAGGAGGTCGGCCGGGACACCTATCATCACACCTTTTTCGAGATGCTGGGCAACTGGTCTTTCGGCGACTATTTCAAGGCGGAAGCCATCGAATGGGCCTGGGAGCTGCTGACCGAGGTCTGGCATCTGCCGGCGGACCAACTCTACGCCACGGTCTTTGCCGGTGATGAACACGACAAGGTGCCGGGGGATGAAGAGGCGGCGGAGTACTGGGCGAGCCGCACGGCCATCGATCCCTCGCATATCCTCCGTTTCGGCAAAAAGGACAATTTCTGGGAGATGGGGGAGAGCGGCCCCTGCGGCCCCTGTTCCGAGATTCACATCGATCGCGGTCCGGGTTTCTGCACCAGCACCGATCCCGGACATGTCTGTGCGGTCAACAGCGGCTGCGCGCGTTTTATCGAGCTCTGGAATCTGGTCTTCATTCAGTACAATCGGGACCAGGATGGAGTTCTGCATCCTTTGCCGGCCAGGCATGTCGACACCGGCGCCGGTTTTGAGCGGGTGGTCTCTGTGCTGCAGAAGACCCGTTCCAATTATGATATCGATCTCTTTGCGCCGATTATCGCGGAGATCTCGCGGGTGACCGGACGGCCCTATGGTGAGGGTGAGGAGGGCGTCGCTTTCCGGGTTTTGTGCGATCACATCCGGGCCCTCTCCTTCGCCATCGCCGACGGAGCGATACCCGGCAATGAAGGCCGGGGTTACGTCCTGCGCCGGATTCTGCGCCGCGCCGCCCGTTTCGGCCGTATTCTGGGTATGCGCGAACCTTTCATTTTCAAGCTGGTGCAGCCTCTGGCGGATTCGATGGGGGAAGCTTATCCGGAACTTCGCCAGCGTCAGCCTCATATCGAGCGCGTCATCCGTTCCGAGGAGGAGAGCTTCGGCCGCACCCTCGACCGCGGCATCGAGATCTTTGAAGAAAAAGCGGCGGCGAGCCGGGATGGGATTCTCTCCGGACGCGACGCTTTCCTTCTCCACGACACTTTCGGGTTCCCGCTCGATCTGACACAGCTGATGGCGGCGGAGAAAAACCTCAGTGTGGATGTGGCCGGCTTTGAAGCCGAGATGGAGGAGCAGCGGCAGCGCTCCTCCCGCGCGCGCGATGTCAGCTATGAAAAGATCGATATCGATGCCGAGATGGGGGCGGGTTCGCAGTTCAGGGGCTACCAGGTCGACTCTCTGGAGACCGAGCTGATACATTATGAGCCTGGACGGATCGTCCTGCGCGAGAGCCCCTTTTACGCTGAATCGGGCGGACAGATCGGGGACCGCGGTGAAATTGGCAATGACCAGTTTCGTTTCATCGTCGAGACCACCAAATACGTCGGCGAGCACATTGTTCATTTCGGCGAGCTCTGCGAGGGCAGTGCGCCCGCTGCGGGCGCACTGGTGACGGCAACAATCGATGTCGCCAGGCGGCGGGCGACCGAGCGCAATCATACGGTCACCCATCTTGTTCACCGTGCCCTGCGCACTGTTCTGGGTGAGCATGTCCAGCAGGCCGGCTCTCTGGTGGCGCCGGATTACATGCGGTTTGATTTCACCCATTTTGAGAAGATGAGCGCGGAGCAGATCCGGGCTGTCGAGGAGAGCGTCAACCGGGAGATCCTGAATAACCACCCTGTGCAGTGGCGGGTGATGCCGATCGAGGAGGCCAAGGCGCTCGGCGCAATGGCACTGTTCGGCGAGAAATACGGCGACCAGGTGCGCATGGTTGAAGTGAAGGATTTTTCGCGGGAGCTCTGCGGGGGCACCCATGTGCGCGCCACCGGCGAGATCGGTCTGTTTGTTCTGCGCGGGGAATCGGCGATCGCCGCCGGCGTGCGGCGGCTGGAGTGCCTGACCGGTGAATCCGCCCGCGCCTGGCTGCATGGCCGGGCTGATATCGCCGCGCAGAGCGCGGCGCTGCTGGGCTGCCGCGATGAAGAGGTGATTGAGCGGCTGGAGCGCCTCCAGCAGGAGCGCAAGGCGCTCGAGGGCGAGGTGCGCAAGCTGCGCCAGTCCGGCTCCCGGGATATCGTCGCTGACCTGGTCCGGGAGGCGCAGGAGGTGTCCGGCATCAAGGTGGCGGCGGCGCAGATCGAGGCGGAGGGTGTGGAAGACTTGAAACAGACGGCGGATCTGCTGCAGGACGGACTGCAGAGCGGAGTCGGCGTTCTGGCTGCGGTTATAGGTGAAAAAGTTCAGTTCGTCTGCGTTGTGACCAGGGATCTGGTAGAAACGCGCAGGCTCAAGGCGGGTGATATTGTCCGCGAGGTCGCGGCAGTTGCCGGCGGCAGCGGCGGCGGCAGTCCTCATAAGGCTCTGGCCGGGGCCAGGGATGCCGGCAAGATCACCGCGGCTTTGCAGCAGGTGGAGAAAATTATCGCCGGAATGGCAAAAAGGTTGGAGCCCGGCGCTACCCAGGGCTGATCGTCATTCACCAACTAAGATGAGGTAGTCCGTGAAGGTTTATGAGCAGCTTCTGCAGATCAGGGAGGAAAAGGGCGCCGGTTATCTGGTATTGATTGATCCTGACAAGCAGAGCATGCAGGAAGCGATCGATCTGGCCCGGGTTTGCAGCGAGTGCGGCGTTGACGGTCTGCTGCTGGGCGGCAGTCTGATGTTCACTCATATTTTTGATGATCTGATCAAGGGCATCAAGGCGGTTTCTCCTCTGCCCCTGATCATCTTTCCGGGCAGCACCCGTCAGCTTTCACCTTATGCGGATGCCATTCTTTATCTTTCGCTCATCAGCGGGCGCAATGCCTACTATATCATCGGCGACCAGGTGCTGGCCGCACCGATCATCAAGTCGATGAATCTGGAAGCGATTTCCACGGCCTATATGCTGATCGAGTCGGGAAATATCACTTCCGCCCAGTTTCTCAGCGATACGCGTCCGATACCCCGGGAAAAGCCTGACATCTCCGTCGCACATGCGATGGCGGCTGAGCTGCTGGGGATGCGGATGGTCTATCTGGAGGCGGGAAGCGGGGCGCAGCTTTCGGTGCCCGAGTCGCACATCGCCGCGCTCTGCCGCCATACATCGCTGCCGATCATCGTCGGCGGAGGGATCCGGACTCCCGAGGAGGCGGCGCGCAAGGTGGCAGCGGGGGCGAGCTTTATCGTGACGGGCAATGTGATTGAGAAAAACCGCGATCGCGGTCTGATCAGCAGTTTTGCCGAGTCTATTCACACCAGGTGACACTAACCAGGGTGGACGGGAGGTTTATGGGTCTGGTCGACACACATGCGCATCTGCTCCCATTTTGGGATGATGGTGCGGACACATGGGATACGGCGCTGGGGATGCTGCGTGCAGCGGAGGAAGACGGGATCGAAGCGGTGGTCTGCACACCGCACATACTTTCGCCCAAGGACATGGAGCACGAAGAGGCCCTGTGGGTGCGCTATGAAGAGCTGGTGCAACGATCTGCGGTGGCCGGCCTGAAGGTGAAAATTCACATGGGCAGCGAGCTCTTCGCCCATCCCGGCATCGATCTGAAGCGCAAAATGGCCACCCCGGCTCAAAACGGCCGCTATTTTCTCGTTGAATTTCCCATGGGATCGATGCCCGATTTTGTCCTGAAAAGTTTCTTTACCCAGTTTGGCAAAGAGTATACACCGGTCATCGCCCATCCGGAGCGCTATTCGCGGATCATTCAGAATCCTCAGGAGGCGCAGATTCTGGTCGAGAAGGGAGCGCTTTTGCAGCTCAACGCCGGGAGTCTGCTCGGGGTATTCGGGGGGGCGATCAAGGAGACGGCGGTCAAGCTGCTCGATGCCAATCTGGTCCATGTGATCGCCTCTGACGCTCACGATCTCAAGGCGCGGCCTCTGCGGCTGCAGACGGCTTTTACCGTGGTGACTGAAAAATATGGCCGCGAAAAAGCGCAGCGGCTCTTTGCAGACAATCCCGCCCGCATTCTGCGCGGGGAGGATGTGATCGCGGATCAGCCCCGTCCGATCGAGGAGACCCCGAAGCGCAGTTTCTGGCAGCGATTTGAGATGACGACAAAAAAATAGCACGGGATATGGACAGACTGACTTTTATCGACGGGCAGATGCAGGAGAGCGTGGAGCTGTTCGAGGCCATCCGGCGCGAGTTGGGGCCGGCGATCAGCCGGGGCGCGGAGATGATGATCAGCGTTCTGCGCAGCGGCGGGAAGATCCTCATCTGCGGTAACGGCGGCAGCGCTGCGGATGCCCAGCATTTTGCCGCTGAGCTGGTCGGCCGCCTGCAGCGGGACCGCAAGGCTCTGCCGGCTATTGCGCTGACCACCGACACCTCCATTATCACCGCCGTGGGCAATGATTACGGTTTTAATAAAGTATTCCGCCGGCAGGTTGAAGCCTGGGGTGCGCCGGGCGATTTGCTGCTGGCCATCAGCACCAGCGGCAACTCACCCAATGTTCTGGAAGCGATCGCTGCAGCGCGGGAGCAAGGCATGCAGGTCCTTGCCCTGGCGGGACGGAGCGGCGGCGAGATGGCCGGCCTCTCTGATCTGGCGGTCGTGATGCCGGCGCGCAGTTCCCAGCATATCCAGGAGGGGCATATCGCCATCATTCATATCTGGTGTGCCCTGGTAGAAGACACACTGTTTCCTCCTCTATCCTAAGCAAGAGTCCTCCATCGATTGAATTTTCTTAATTCTGCCATATTGATGGGGCTGGCCGCAGTGGCCTTGCCCATCCTCATCCATCTCTTCACCAGAGCACGGTCCAGGCCGATCCCCTTCAGCTCCCTGCGTTTTCTCAAACAACTGCAGAATCAAAAAATCCGCCGTCTCAAGATACGTCAGCTGCTGCTCCTCCTGCTGCGCACCCTGGCGGTGCTTTTGCTGGTGCTCGCTTTTGCCCGTCCAACCTGCCGCTCCACTTCCGGCTCCGGGGTCCGTTCCCGCACGAGTGCGGTGATCCTGCTCGATAATTCTGCGAGCATGGCGATCGAGGAGCAGGGTGAGGCTCTTTTCGCAGCAGCGAAAAGGGCCGGGGGGCGCATCATCGAGCAGATGCAGCCGGGCGATGAACTCTATCTGTGCACGACCACAGACACGACGCAGGTGGCGGATCGGCGGGCCTTTCACGATTTCCGGGCCTTGCGCAGCCGGCTCGATGCCACCCCCCTCGACTTCAGGGCTACCGATATCTCGGCGGGGATGCTCTTTGCGCAGAACCTGCTCCTCTCCGCCCGCAACGTCAACAAGGAGCTCTATCTGCTCTCCGACATGCAGGAGACCGGATTTGCGCTGGATTCCCTGCCGCCGCGGGACAGTCAGCTGCGGCAGTATGCCGTGCCGCTGCTCGCTTCCCATCCCTCCAATCTGGCCGTCACCGGCGTCAAGCTGCGCTCCGCCATTCTCGAACGGGGCAAGATGGTGGAGGTGGAGGTGACCCTGACCAACAGCGGTCAGGAGCCCGCCCGCACCAAGCTGGTGCAGCTCTTCATCCATGGCCAGCGGGTGGCCCAGCGGACCGTCTCGCTGGAGAGCGGGGCGGCAGTGCAGGAGCTCTTTCGCTTTATCATCGACCGCGACGGCTGGATCGAAGGCCAGGTTCAGCTTGAGGACGACGCCCTCCTGGAGGACAACCAGCGCTACTTTGCATTTTATGTGCCTGAACGGCTCAATATCGGGGTAATCGGGGAAGCGACCACCGGCAGCGAGCTGCTGCAGCTCGCCTTGCGCTCCTCCGCCGATTCAAGTGCTTATTTGCGTCTTTTCACCGCTGCCGCCGCACGCTCTTCCGGGCTGGCCATCGATTCCCTTCATCTGCTCATCCTCCATGATGTGGGCCGCCTGCCCGATGCGGTGGTGGAGAGGATAGCGGCGTGGCACAGCCGCGGGGGGGGAATCATTATGGTCCTGGGCCGGAGCACAGATCTCGGCTGGTACAATGCGCGTCTCGCCCCGGCTCTGGGGCTCAGCCCCGCACTGCAGGCGATCGGGGAGGGGGGCCATTTCTCGCTTGGCCGGGTGGACGGCACGCATCCCGTCTTTGCGGGGATCTTTGAGGGGGCTGACATCCAGTTCGCCCGGCCTCAATTCAACTTTGCCCTCCGGGTCGCTTCTTCCCCGGAGCAGCATACCCTCCTCTCCTACAGCTCCGGGGACCCCTATCTCTATGAGGTCCGCCGGGAGAACGGCGCCCTGCTCGTCTTCACCTCCAGCTTTGAGCCGGAGGTGAGTGACGTGGCTTACCGGACCATTTTCGCGCCCCTGCTCCACCGCAGCCTCAGCTACCTGGCCGCGCATGGCCAGAACCGGGGGGTTGAACTCTCTGCTGGGGAGCTTTTACGTCACCGGCTTGCCGGGCAGGAGCTGCAGAAGCAGCTTGAGATCCATGGACCTGATGGCAGGGTGGATCTCGTCCATCCCCGGATCACCGCCTCGGGGGCGTGGATAGACTATAGCGCGACCGGAACGCCGGGCATCTATTCCCTGCGGGCGGATGGCAAGAGCCTGTCGACCTGGGCGGTCAATATCCCGGCACGGGAACTGGATCTGAGGACGGCTGCGCGGGATCGCATCGAGCGTTCCCACGGTCTCAAGTGGGTGGAGGATCCGGCCCGGATCGGCCAGTATATCCGCGAGGAGCGGATCGGGCGGGAGTTTTGGCGGGAGCTGCTTGTGGCCGGGCTGCTTCTTCTGCTGCTGGAGATGGTTCTCTATCGCGAGAAGGGTGAGGTTGCGCCCGAAGAGGATAGCAAGGAGATGCAGACCAGATCATGATGGAATCCAACGAAAAAGAGCGCGCTGTCATCGTCGGACTGATCACGCGGGAGACCCCCTCCTGGCGGGTCGAGGACTACCTGGACGAGCTTGAACAACTCGCCGACACGGCGGGGGCCGAGGTGATCGAGCGGGTCGTACAGGCGCGTGATCGCCGGGACTCCGCTTTCATGATCGGCCGCGGCAAGGCGGAGGAACTCGCCCAGCTGGCTCGCTATCAGGACGCCGACCTGATTATTTTTGACGATGATCTCACCCCGGCGCAGGCGAAGAACATCGAAAAGATGTGCGGGGTCAAAATCATCGACAGGAGCGGATTGATCCTCGATATATTTGCCAAGCATGCCCGCACTCGCGAAGCCCGCACCCAGGTTGAGCTGGCGCAGCTTCAGTATCTGCTGCCCCGACTGACCGGGCAGTGGCGCCATCTTGAGCGCCAGGTGGGAGGCATCGGGGTGCGTGGGCCGGGAGAGACCCAGCTCGAGGTCGACCGCCGCCTGGTGCGCAAACGGGTCGCCATTTTACAGAAGGAGCTGGAAAAGATCGCCGGTCAGCGCGAGATCCGCCGCAAGAACCGCCGCGATTTTTTCAAGGCGGCTCTGGTGGGCTATACCAATGTCGGAAAATCCACGCTGCTCAACGCCCTGACCGAGGCGGGAGTGCTGGTGGAAGACCGCCTCTTCGCCACTCTCGATGCCACAGTGCGCACCTTTCCCATCGGCAATCGACGCCGGTTACTGCTGATCGACACCGTCGGCTTCATCCGCAAGCTGCCGCATCATCTCGTCGCCTCCTTTAAAAGCACTCTGGAAGAGTCGGCCGACGCTGATATTCTTATCCATGTCATAGATATCAGCCACCCCAATTTCAGTGAGCAGATGGTCGTCGTGGAGAAGGTGCTCAAGGAGCTCAACCTCGGGGAGCGTCCGGTGCTCAAGGTTTTCAACAAGATCGATCAGATCGACCAGCCGGGTTTGGTCGCCCGGCTGCGGGAGAGTGAACAGCCCTGTGTCTTCGTTTCGGCAACGCGCGGCATCGGTCTGGCGCAGTTAGTGGACCGCCTGGCCGAGTTCGCCGACGCCGCTTTCGTCACTGAAGAGCTGGAACTCCCCCTGGCCAAAGCCTCACTGGTCCCGAAACTGTACGAAGTGGTCGAGGTGCTGAACACCGCTTATGGGGAGAGCGGGATGGTGGTGCAGATCCGGTTTGCCCGTCAGGATGAGCGGCGGGTGCGCAGCCAGGTCGCAAAAATACTGCAGATGGATGGGGAAGATGACGTTGCGGCTGAGTAGGAGCGTGAGATGGCTGATGGCGGCGCTGCTTCTGCTCTGCGCGGGGGGAGTTTTGGCCCAGCCAACAAGCCGTATTCGCGGCACCAACCGCCACTACCGGGCAGGAGACTGGACGACCTGGTCTTCGATGCGCCATGTCCGCCACATCTGCCTCTCGCAGGAGCGCCTTTATCTGGCCACCACCGGCGGAATCGGCTGCTATAATTTTTTCAGCCAGCAGTGGGAAGAACCCTATACCGTCAGCAGCGGCCTGGCCAGTGCCGATATCGGACTGGTGGCCTGGGACGAAAACAGCGGCTTTCTCTGGTGCACGCAGAGCCAGGGCATCAGCTATCTGGGTCCTGCTTCCGGGGTGTGGAGCAATCTCTTTTATGACGAGACCGGTTTTTACGACCGGGAGATCGTGCGCTCTATCGGTTTCGGCAGCGACCAGCAGGTCCATCTGATCACCAGCCGGGGGCGCAGACTGGCCGCCTATGGCGCCGGCGGCGTTTTCGAGTGGAATGACGGCCCGCCGCCGGAAGTGCGAATCAAATGGTTCGGTGAGGCCGCTGCCGTCGATCAACCCCCGCCCCATCTCTTCCTGCCGCCGGGTTATTACTATGACGAGCAGGAGAGGGTGATCACCGACGGGCACGCGAGACGCTACCCCCTCACCTGCTGGCTGCGCGACGACTGGAATACCCTCTGGATCGGCACCTGGGGCCTCGGGGCTGCGCGTGTCGATCTGGTCTCCGCCCATTACCAGGGGCTGCCTTACGGGCTCAGGGATGATGCCGTCGACGTCCTCGCCTTCGACGATGGTGCGCTCTGGCTCGGCGGCGATCAGGGGCAAGCGGGAGCCGGAGGTATAACCAGATGGGAGATCGGCAGCCGCGATCCCGAGTATTATGAACCGCGCTACATCACCGGATTCAGCGATGACCGGATCACCGCCATGGCCTTTGATGAGGAGTCGCTCTGGTTCGGCACCCGGAACGGTTTGACGCGCTATGACATGCAGCGGCGCAGCTGGCGCACCCTGAGTCAGGTAGATCACCTTTCCGATCCGCGTATTAATTATCTCCATTCGGACGAAGAGTATCTCTGGGTGGCGAGCGAAGCGGGGCTTTCGCGCCTTCACAAGGCGACCGCAGGCCGCCGGGACTCCCTGGTCGTCGATATCATCGACCGGCGTCAGCTGGGCGATCTCAGAATCTCGTTTCTCGCTTCGCAGGGGGATACCCTCTGGGTGGGCACGGAATGGGGACTTTACTGGTATGACACCAGAGCCGACAGCGGTGATTTTTATGGTGACGGTTTCTTCCCGGCCAACCAGGAGATCCACGCGGTGGCCTGCTATGGGGATGAGGTCTGGTTCGGCACCAGCTATGGCATCGCCGGATTTGACGCCAGGAGCGGCGAATGGTTTGCGCCACCCGGCCAGCGCCAGGAGCGGCTCGGCGAAATCCACTGGATGGAGGCCGACGGATTTTCAGTCTGGGCCGCCGGGGAGCGCGGAGTGCATCGATATGACCGCGCAGGGCTGCGCTGGATCGATTACGGGATGGAGGATGGGCTGCCTGCGCAGGAGGTGCGCACCCTCCGGATTGACGGGGACTATATCTGGTTCGGCAGCAGTTATGGCCTGACCCGATTTTACTGGAATGCACCTTACCGGATCGACTGAAGCATGAATTATCAAGAGGCGGAAACCTTCCTGCTGCGGCGGGAGATGTTCGGCTGGAAGCTGGGGCTGGAGCGGATGGAGCGTTTTTTAACCGGGCTCGGATCGCCGCAAGCGCAGTTTGACATCGTACATGTCGCAGGCACCAACGGCAAGGGATCGGTCACCGCCATGCTGGGGGCGGTGCTCAGGGAGAGCGGCCATCGCTGCGGACTCTATACCTCACCCCACCTGGAGAGCCTGCGCGAACGGATCCGCGTCGATGGCGTCTGGATTGGTGAAGCCGCGGTTACAGGGCTGGTCGAGCGCTGGCGGCCGCTGATTGAAGAGCTGCAGTGCACCTTTTTTGAGACCATGACCGGCCTGGCCTTGCGCCACTTCGCCGATGCCGGGGTCCGGAGCGCAGTGATCGAAGTCGGTCTGGGCGGCCGTCTCGACGCGACCAATGTCCTGCATCCGCTGGTGTCGATTATCACCAGCATCAGCTATGACCACATGGATCATCTGGGGAGTACTCTTGCGGCCATCGCGGCCGAAAAGGCGGGCATCATCAAGCCGGGAGTCCCGTGTGTCATCGGTTCGCTGCCGGCGGAAGCGGAAGAGGTGATCCGTGCGCGGGCGGTCGCGCTCGGCAGTCCGGTCTATGCAGCCGATTCCCTGGTCGAGGTGCGTCATCTGCGGCTCCTGGAAGCGGGGTCGGAATTTACCGCCCGCACAGCCGCCGCCCGCTATGAGCATCTCTCGCTACCGCTGCCGGGACCTCATCAGGTGGCCAACAGCTGCATCGCGATCTGCGCCAGCGAGCTGCTTGGCGGGCAGGGGGTGATTCCTTTCCCGCCGCCGCTGAAGAGGGGGCTGGCGGGTGTCGATTGGCCCGGCCGGTTTGAGATCATCCTGAGGGAGCCCCGGGTGATTACCGATGTGGCCCACAATCCGGGTGGTTTTCAGCAGCAGAAATGGATGTGGCGTCATTTTTATCCGGGCTGGCAAAAGGTGCTGGTCCTGGGCCTGGTGAAGGAGAAGGATCTCAAGGCGGTGATAAGGGAGCTTGTGCGGGATGTGACGAATATTTTTGTGGTACCGGCGCCAACCCATCGCGCACTCCCGGTGGCCGAACTCGCCGCCGCGCTGCAGGAGGCGGGATTGCCGGTCCAGCCCTGCGGCTCCGTTGAGGAGGGGATCAGGGCGGCGATGGTGTGGGCGCGAGCGAAGGGAAAGCGGGTCGTCTGCATCACCGGCTCGCACTACGTGGTCGGCGAAAGCCTGACGCGAATAAAGGACTTGACAAAATGAGTATTTCTTCCTAAATTATTCAGGAATCATTCCTGCTCGACCCCATTTTAACACACCTTACTCTTCATAAAGCCGCCAATCATTGTGCATCTTCTGATCTCATAAAGCGAGAATCCATCCAAGCCATTCAACGGCATTAGAACGGGAGCGAAATCTTGGCGAGTGTTCAACTGGACAAGGTAAGCAAGATCTTTGATAATCAGGTTCGCGCGGTCGATGCTGTTGACATTGATATCAAGGATAAAGAGTTCATAGTGCTGGTGGGCCCTTCCGGCTGCGGAAAATCGACGACGCTGCGCATGATCGCCGGACTGGAAGAGATCAGCGCCGGAGAGATCCGCATCGATGACCGGATTGTCAATCAGGTGCCGCCCAAGGACCGGGACATCGCCATGGTCTTCCAGAACTATGCGCTCTATCCGCATATGACTGTTTTCGAGAACATGGCGTTCGGTTTAAAGCTGCGCAAATATCCCAAAGAGGAGATCGAAAAGCGGGTCAAGGAGGCGGCGGATATTCTGAGCATCGAGGATCTCCTCAACCGCAAGCCGAAGCAGCTTTCGGGCGGGCAGCGCCAGCGTGTTGCTGTCGGTCGTGCCATTGTGCGCAAGCCCAAGGTATTTCTCTTTGATGAGCCGCTCTCCAATCTGGACGCCAAGCTGCGCGTGCAGATGCGCACCGAGATCTCCAAGCTGCATACGCAGCTTGAGACGACGATGATCTATGTCACTCATGATCAGACCGAAGCCATGACGATGGGGGACCGCATCGTAGTGATGAAGGATGGCAAGGTCCAGCAGATCGACACCCCGATGAATCTTTATGACGCGCCGGTCAACAAGTTTGTCGCGGGCTTTATCGGCAGCCCGGCGATGAATTTCATTCCGGGCGAGATTGTTCGTGAGGAAGGGCTTTTCTTCAAGAGTTCCGGGATGAAACTGGCCATACCCGATTCGCGCAGCGGGCTGCTCTCCGCCCACCTCGGCCGGCCGATGGTGCTTGGCATCCGGCCTGAAGATCTGAGCGAATACGATCTCTCTGCGACGCAGTCACCGGAGATGAGTGCACTTTGCCGGGTTGAAGTGGTCGAGCCGATGGGGAATGAGATCTTTGTCTATCTGGCCAGCGGGGCGGACTCGTTGGTGGCGCGGATGAACGTGCTGTCCCGTCCGAGTGTGCGTGCGGATTATCGGGTTCAGTTTGATATGAACAAGGCGCACTTTTTTATGGCGGAAAGCGAAGAGGCCATTTACTGATTCACATTCCTGCGCATCGCCGGCCATTCTCGTCTTCATTCTGGATTATCTCCTGCTCTGTCATAGTCATGATGCTCTTCAGGGTGGTGATTCCCCGGGGGGTAGTAACCCTTTGCTGTTGACCGTGCCTGCTGCCTGGCATGGTTCGCACCGCTTTTTTTCCCGAAAAAACATGGTCGTTAATTCCCACACAACTTTACCGACAAGAGGCGTCAATGGATATTGCTGAACTCAAAGCGCGCAAGATCGCCGAGCTGAACAAGCTGGCTCAGGATATGGGCATAACGGGCTGCACCGGCCTGCGCAAATCGGAGCTGATTTTCAAGATTCTGGAGGAGCAGACCAAAAAGGAGGGTCTGATCTTCGCAGAGGGCGTCCTCGAGGTCCTTCCGGATGGCTACGGCTTTCTCCGTTCTCCCGATTTCAACTACCTGCCGGGTCCGGATGACATTTATGTCTCGCCTTCCCAGATCAAGCGTTTCGGCCTGAGGACGGGCGACACAGTCTCGGGACAGATCCGGCCGCCCAAGGAGAATGAGCGCTTTTTCGCCCTGCTCAAGGTGGAGGCGGTCAACTTTGAGAATCCGGAAGAGGCGAAAAGCATCATCCTTTTCGATAACCTCACGCCTCTTTACCCCCATCAGCGCATCAACCTGGAGACTTCGGCGGGCGAGATCTCGATGCGCATCATGAACATGCTCACCCCGATCGGCAAAGGCCAGCGCGGCCTGATCGTCGCCCAGCCCAAGACCGGCAAGACCACCCTGCTGCAAAAAATTGCCAACTCCATCACCACCAACCATCCCGAGATGAAGCTGATCGTGCTGCTCATCGACGAACGTCCGGAGGAAGTGACCGACATGGAGCGTTCGGTCAAGGCGGAGGTGATCAGCTCGACTTTTGATGAACCGGCGGAGCGCCATGTGCAGGTTTCCGATATGGTGCTGGAAAAGGCCAAACGTCTGGTTGAATACGGCCAGGATGTCTGTATCCTGCTCGACAGCATCACCCGTCTTGCGCGCGCCCACAACGCCGTGGTGCCGCACAGCGGCAAGATCCTCTCCGGCGGTGTCGATGCCAACGCCCTGCATCGTCCCAAGCGTTTCTTCGGCGCAGCCCGCAACATCGAGGAGGGGGGCAGCCTGACCATTATCGCCACCGCCCTCATCGACACCGGCAGCCGCATGGACGAGGTCATTTTTGAAGAGTTCAAGGGCACCGGCAATATGGAACTGGTCCTTGACCGGCGCATCTCCGACCGCCGCGTCTTTCCCTCTATCGACGTCAACCGTTCGGGCACGCGTAAGGAAGAGCTGCTGCTCGGCGACCTTGAATTGAACCGGGTCTGGGTTTTGCGCAAGCTTCTGGCCGAGCTGACGCCGGTCGAGGCTATGGAGTTCCTCCTCTCCAAGATGCAGGGCTCAAAATCGAACAAGCAGTTTCTTGACTCAATGAGCATGTAGCCGATAAGGTTTTTCTTGCAATTACTGTTTCTTTTTAGTATATTTATTTCCGCAATTTCTAACGGAACAATGAACCGGAGGATATACATTGAAAAAGGGTATTCATCCCAAATATGAAGTGAGCACAGTTTCCTGTGCCTGCGGAGCCACCTTCAAGGTCCGCACTACCGTCGGCGATGAAAAGCTGGATATCTGCTCCAGTTGTCATCCTTTCTTTACGGGAAAGCAGAAATTGCTCGATACCGCCGGCCGGGTCGAACAGTTCCGCCGCAGGTACAACCTGCCCAACAAGCAGTCGTAGCTTCCTTTTTACAAAGAGCACAACGGAAGGCATCCTGCCGGCAAGGCGGGACTTCCGTTTTTTATTTTAACCCAAATCACGGATCGGAAACAGACGGATGAAGGAGCAGGAATCACTGGCTGTCGGCGGACAGGCGATCATCGAAGGGGTGATGATGCGCGGTCAGGAGGTCGTGGCCATGGCTGTGCGCAAGCCGGACGGAGGGATCGTCCTCAAATGTACGCCGTTCAAATCGATTGTCAAGCGTTTCAAGGTGCTGAATCTGCCCGTTTTTCGTGGAGCGGTGATTCTCATCGAATCCCTTTTCCTCGGCGTCAAGGCCCTTAATTTTTCCGGTGATATCGCCATGATGGAGGAGAACGGCAAGGCGAAGCGGAGCGACAGCCGGTGGAATGATCTCTGGATGGGAGTGACCATCCTCTTCTCCCTCGCGCTCGGCATCGCCTTTTTTTTCTATCTTCCCCTGATCCTCACCGATCTGATCGGCGTGGAGAGCGGCTGGGCTTTCAATTTGGTTGACGGGGTAATCCGGCTCTCCCTGTTCCTGGCCTATATCTACCTGATTTCGCTGTGGAAGGAGATCAGGCGGGTCTTTGAATATCACGGCGCCGAGCACAAATCCATTTTCGCGCACGAGAACCACAAGCCCCTCACCCCGGCTGGAGCCAAACCTTTCACTACCCTGCACCCGCGCTGCGGCACCAGCTTTCTTCTCATCGTGATGGTGGTAAGCGTTCTGGTCTTCATGCTGCTCGGCAAACCGGAAACCATCGCCGACCGCTTTATCCGCATCGCTTTTGTGCCGGTGATCGGCGGCCTCTCCTACGAGCTGATCAAGCTCTCGGCCAAGGCCCAGCGCTTCGCTCTTGCCCGCGCCCTCATTCTCCCGGGCCTCTGGCTGCAAAAGATCACCACCAACGAGCCCGACGAGCAGCAGCTTGAGGTTGCGATGGTGGCCCTCCGCTGTGCCCTCGGGGAAGAGGTCCAGGCGGGGCCGTCGCCTGTCGAGATGGTTGCATAGGGGGCCGGCTGTGAAAGAGAAGCTTGAGGCGATCGCTGCGCGTTATCTGGAGGTGCAAGGCAAGCTGAGCGATCCCGAGGTGCTGGCCAGGCCGCACCTCCTGCGCGACCTGGCTCGCGAGGAATCCGATCTCTCTGAAATCGTTCAACCCTATCAGCGCTTTCTCAAGGTTGAAAGGGATATAGCAGGCGATGAGAAGATGATCGAGGAGGGCGGAGATGAAGAGCTGGTCGATATGGCCCGGGCCGAAGTGGAAGAGCTCAAGGCCGAGCGGGATGAACTCGAGGAGAAGCTCAAGTGGCTGCTGATCCCGAAAGATCCCCAGGATACGCGGAATGCGATCATTGAGATCCGTGCCGGGGCGGGCGGTGATGAGGCCGGCCTTTTTGCCGGCGATCTATACCGGATGTACCAGTACTACGCCGAGCATCAGGGATGGAGTCTCGAAGTGATGAGCGTCAACGCCCAGGGTATCGGCGGATTCCGTGAGGTGATCTTTGCGCTTTCGGGCAAGGATGTGTACGGCAGGATGAAATATGAGGCCGGTGTGCACCGGGTACAGAGGGTGCCGCAGACTGAGGCAAGCGGACGGATCCATACCTCTGCAGCCTCCGTCGCTGTGCTCCCCGAGGTCGAGGAGATCGAAGTCGAGATTAATCCGAACGATCTGCGCATCGATGTTTTCCGCTCTTCCGGCCCCGGCGGGCAGAGTGTGAACACGACCGACTCGGCGGTGAGAGTGACCCATATCCCCACCGGGCTGGTGGTGAGCTGCCAGGACGAAAAATCGCAGCACAAGAACAAGGCCAAGGCGCTCAAGGTGCTGCGCGCCCGGCTTTACGATCTCGCGCTGGCGGAGGAGCAGGCCAAGCTGACCGCCTCGCGGCGTTCCATGGTGAGCACCGGCGACCGCAGCGCCAAGATCCGCACCTACAATTTTCCGCAGA
>DAOOPF010000039.1:0-23051 GCA_035388125.1 bacterium
AAGAGATTACCTCGGTTCTTAAAAAGCAGATCGAACAATTCGAGAAGCAGATCGATGTCGAGGAAGTAGGCGAGGTCCTGCAGATCGGCGACGGCATCGCGCGTGTCTATGGCCTCGAGAATGTAATGTCCATGGAGCTGGTCGAGTTTCCCAACGGCGTTTATGGCATGGCCCTGAACCTTGAAGAGGACAATGTCGGCTGCGTGCTTTTTGGCAACGACAATCTCATCAAGGAAGGGGATATCGCCAAGCGCACCGGCCGGGTGGTGGAAGTTCCGGTCGGGCCGGAGCTTCTTGGCCGTGTGGTCAATCCGTTAGGCCAGCCGCTGGATGGCAAGGGGCCGATCAACGCCAAAAAATTCAGTCCTATTGAACGCAAGGCCCTGGGTGTGGCGCAGCGTCAGCCGGTGAAGGAGCCGCTGCAGACGGGCATCAAGGCAATCGACTCGATGATCCCCATCGGCCGTGGCCAGCGCGAGCTGATCATCGGCGACCGTCAGATCGGCAAAACCGCTCTGGTCGTGGATACTTTCATCAACCAGAAGGATACCGACGTCGTCTGCATCTATGTGGCCATCGGGCAAAAAGCCTCGACCGTAGCGCAGGTGGTTAAAACCCTTGAAGATTACGGCGCCATGAAGCATACGATTGTAGTCGCCTCCGCGGCGGATTCGCCCGCGCCTATGCAGTATATCGCTCCCTATGCGGGTGCGGCTATGGGTGAATATTTTCGTGACAGCGGCCAGCACGCGGCGATCGCTTATGACGACCTCTCCAAGCATGCATGGGCTTATCGTCAACTCTCACTGCTGCTGCGCCGCCCCCCCGGCCGCGAGGCCTATCCGGGCGATGTCTTTTATCTTCATTCGCGTCTGCTCGAGCGCGCAGCCAAGTTGAATGATGCCCTGGGCGGCGGGTCGCTGACGGCGCTGCCGATCATCGAAACCCAGGCGGGTGATTTTTCCGCCTATATTCCGACCAACGTCATCTCGATCACCGACGGCCAGATCTACCTGGAGCCCAACCTGTTTTACGGCGGCATCCGGCCGGCTATCAATGCCGGCCTCTCGGTTTCGCGCGTCGGCGGTCATGCCCAGATCAAGGCGATGAAGAAGTTCGCCGGCAGTCTGCGCATCGACCTGGCGCAGTACCGCGAACTCGAGGCTTTTGCCAAGTTCGGTTCCGAGCTCGACAAGTCGACCAAGCAGCAGCTTGCGCGCGGTCAGCGCATGGTGCAGCTCCTGCGTCAGAGCCAGTATGCGCCGCTGCCGGTGGAGAAGCAGGTTTCGGTCATCTATCTCGGCGTCAAGGGTTATCTCGACGGCGTCGAGGTCGACCAGATCACCCGCGCGGAAACCGAGTTTCACCGCTACATGGATGCCCAGCATGAGGATGTACTGCGCAGCATTCGCGAGAAGAAAGAGGTGACGCCGGAAATCGAGACGGAACTGACGGCGGCCTGCGAGGATTTTATCAAGATGTTCGCGGCGGAATAAGCGATGGCCACTTTACGCACGATCAAGCGCCGCATCGCCAGCGTGCGCAGCACACAGCAGATCACCAAGGCGATGAAGATGGTGGCAGCGGCCAAACTGCGCAAGGCCCAGAACCAGCTGCTCAGCACGCGGCCCTATGCGCACGAGCTGGAAGAGGTTCTGGGTCACATCGCCGGCCGGATGAAGCGCGACCAGCATCCCCTGCTGGAGGTGCGCAAAATCAAAAAGATCTGTTATGTCGTGGTCTCCGCCGACCGCGGCCTCTGCGGCAGTTTCAACGCCAACATCAGCCGCCGGGCCCTCCAGGAGGTCAAGGAGAACAGCGCCCTGCAGCCGGCGGTTGTGACGATCGGCAGCAAGGGATTTGATTTCCTCCGCCGACGCGATGTGCCGATCCTGGCCAACCAGGTGGATGTCTTCAATACCCTCGATTTTTCCCAGGCGCAGCGCATCGGTGACCTGCTGGCGGGATGGTATACCACAAAAAAATTCGACCAGATCATGGTGATCTATAACGAGTTCAAGAATGCGGTATCCCAGAAGATCGTGGTTGAGCAACTGCTGCCCATCCAGCCGCTGGTGCCTGAAAAGGCCAAGTTTCCGGTAGGGTATATCTTCGAGCCCAATCCGGAGCGGATTCTGCAGGAGATCTGTCCTCTCAATCTGCACGTTCAGCTCTGGCGCATCCTGCTCGAGTCAAGCGCTTCGGAGCACGGCGCGCGGATGACGGCCATGGGCACGGCCTCGGACAATGCGGCCGACATGATCAAGGAGCTGGTGCTCTATTACAACAAGGCGCGTCAGGCGGCGATCACCAAGGAGTTGACCGAGATCATCGGCGGGGCCGAAGCGCTCAAGGGATAGGCGGTTTTAGAAGAGTGAAAACTTATTGATTCTCAGGAGAGTATGGGATGTCAAACGTTGGTCGTATAGCACAGATCATCGGTCCGGTCGTTGATGTTTTTTTCGAGGGCGGCGAGCTGCCGGCTATCAACACCGCCCTGGAGTATACCCGCAAGGATGGATCCCTTCTGGTGCTGGAGGTGGCGCAGCATCTGGGCGAGAACACCACCCGCTGCGTCGCCATGGATTCTACGGACGGATTGCAGCGCAGCCAGGAGGTAGTGAACACCGGCGCGCCGATCAAGATGCCGGTGGGCAAGGCGACGCTGGGCCGTCTGCTCAATCTCATCGGCGAGCCGATTGATGACCTGGGACCGCTGCAAGCGGAAGAGAAGTGGGCTATCCATCGCGATGCCCCTTCCTTCGAGGATTTGGAGACCAGGACCGAGATGTTCGAGACCGGCATCAAGGTCATCGACCTGCTCGAGCCCTATGCCAAGGGCGGCAAGACCGGGCTGTTCGGCGGCGCAGGCGTCGGCAAGACGGTGCTGATCCAGGAGTTGATCAACAATATCGCCATCCAGCGTGGCGGTTTTTCGGTTTTCGCCGGCGTGGGCGAGCGCACCCGTGAGGGCAACGACCTTTGGCGTGAATTTCAGGATTCGGGCGTCATCAATATGCAGGATCTGCCCCAATCCAAGGTGGCGATGGTTTTCGGTCAGATGAACGAGCCGCCCGGCGCCCGTCTTCGCGTCGGCCTTTCGGCGTTGACCATCGCCGAATATTTCCGCGATGTGGAAGGCAAGGATGTCCTTCTTTTCATCGATAATATCTTCCGTTTCACGCAGGCCGGTTCCGAGGTTTCGGCCTTGCTCGGCCGCATGCCCTCGGCGGTGGGTTACCAGCCCACTCTGGCCACGGAGATGGGTGTTCTGCAGGAGCGCATCACCTCGACCAAAAAGGGCTCGATCACCTCGGTCCAGGCCATCTACGTGCCGGCCGACGACCTGACCGATCCGGCCCCGGCGACGACTTTCAGCCATCTTGACGCCACTACCGTGCTCTCGCGCCAGCTGGCGGAGATGAGCATCTATCCGGCTGTGGATCCTCTCGATTCGACCTCGCGTATTCTCGATCCGCGCATCGTCGGCGAGGAGCACTATGGCGTCGCCCGCGCGGTGCAGCAGATCCTGCAGAAATACAAGGATCTGCAGGACATCATCGCCATCCTCGGCATGGAAGAGCTCTCAGAAGAAGACCGGATCACCGTCAACCGCGCCCGCCGTCTGCAGCGCTTCCTCTCGCAGCCATTCGCGGTCGCTGAGGCCTTCACCGGCTTCCCGGGCCGCTATGTCAAGCTGGAGGATACCATCCGGGGCTTTAAGGAGATCGTTGAGGGCAAGCACGACGACTTGCCAGAGCGCGCTTTCTGGATGGTGGGGACGATCGAGGAAGCGGTCGAAAACGCCAAGAAGATCCGCGAGGCCTAGGCCCGCTGCCGGGCATCATCCCAATTATCGGGTTCAAGACAAGAGCTTATGGACAAGACTTTCATACTGGAGATCGTGACCCCGGTCAAGGTGGTCTGCAAGGAAGAGGTGCTGCACGTCAAAGCCCCCGGTGTCGGCGGGTACTTTGGCGTGCTCTACAATCATGCCCCCTTTCTGACCGCCCTGAGGATCGGCGTCATCGAAGCGAAAACCCACACAGGGATGCATTATTACGCCACCAGCGGCGGTTTTTGCGAGGTGATGGAAAACACGATGAAGATACTCGTTGAGACCGCTGAGCCGGCTGTAGAGATCGACATCGAACGCGCCAAGCAGGCGCGCGATCGGGCCTTGGCCCGGCTGGAGAAAAAATCCCCGGACATCGACGTGCCGCGCGCCCAGGGTGCCCTGGCGCGCGCTATCAACCGGCTGGAGGTTGCGGAGATGCGCTGAGCTTCTCGGGAAGCGGGCGCAACCGCATGCTGTGCCCGCTCTGCAGGAAATGATTCCCGTTCAGAACGGCGCCCGGCATGGGTGCCGTTTTCTTTTTTGGGTCATGATCACATTCAGAGTGCAACCGATTATGGAGATCTATCCTGATATGAAAAATAAACGAACACATACCTGTGGCGATCTGCGGCCGGCCCATCTGGGTCATACGGTGACCCTGATGGGATGGGTGGACCGGCGCCGCGATCATGGTTCACTGATCTTTCTTGATCTGCGCGACCGGTACGGCATCACCCAGGTCCGCATCGATCCGGATAGCCCCGGTTATGAGACCGCCAAGCAGCTGCGCGGTGAATACGTCATCGCGGTCACCGGTGTGGTTGAACCCCGCCCGGAGGGGATGGTCAATGCCCGGCTGGCGACCGGGGCAGTCGAGGTAGCCGCAGTGGAGATCGAGCTGCTCAATGTCGCCCGGACCCCGCCCTTTATGATCAGCGGCGAGAGCATCGCCAACGAGGATCTTCGCCTCAAGTATCGTTATCTCGATCTGCGCCGGCCCGAGATGCAGCGCAGCATGCTCATCCGTCACCGGAGCTATCAGATCGTGCGTAACTATTTCTCCGGCCAGGGCTTTGTCGAGATCGAGACCCCGATCCTGATGAAGAGCACTCCCGAAGGGGCGCGTGATTATCTGGTGCCCAGCCGGGTCTGGAAGGGGCGTTTTTACGCCCTGCCACAGTCGCCGCAGCAGTACAAGCAGCTGCTCATGGTGGCCGGGTATGACCGGTACTTCCAGATCGTGCGCTGTTTCAGGGATGAAGATCTGCGCGCCGACCGGCAGCCGGAATTCACCCAGATCGATGTCGAGATGTCCTTTGTCGATGAAGAGGACGTATTCGCCGTGGTCGAAGGGCTGATGTCCGAGCTCTTCCGGAACACTCTGGGCGTCGAGCTGCCCATGCCGATCCAGCGTATCCTATACGATGAAGCCCTCGCCCGTTACGGCAGCGACAAGCCGGATCTGCGGTTCGGGCTGGAGATCAGCGAGATCTCCAGCCTGGTGGCCGATTCCGAGTTCAAGGTCTTCCGCGAGACGGTTGCCGCCGGCGGCATCGTGGCCGGCCTCTGTGCCCCGGGCTGCGGCGGCTATTCGCGCAAGCAGATCGATGAGCTGACCGAATGGGTCAAGTCGATGGGCGGCGCCGGCCTGGTGGCGATCAAGCTCAAGGAGGGTGACTGGGAGAGCTCGCTGAGCAAGTTCTTCAGCGAATCCCTGCGCCGCAGCATCATGCAGGCCATGGGCGCGACCGGAGACGACCTCCTCCTTCTGGTCGCCGATGAGCGGGAGAAGGCTTTGCTTCTTCTCGGCGATTTGCGTCTCAAGATCGCCGCCCAGGAGAAGCTTATTCCGGAGAACGTTTACAAGCTGGCCTGGGTGGTCGATTTCCCGCTTTTCGAGTACAGTCCGGAGGAGCAGCGTTATGTTGCGCGCCACCATCCCTTCACATCGCCCAGGACCGGGGAGGAGGAGCTGATGCTCACCGATCCGGCCAGGGTCAGGGCGCGCGCCTATGATCTGGTCCTCAACGGCATGGAAGTGGCGGGGGGCAGCATCCGCATCCACAGCAGCGACCTGCAGGCCCGGATGTTCGAGGCCCTGGGTATCGATGCGGGTGAAGCGCAGGAAAAATTCGGTTTTCTGCTTGAGGCCTTTTCCTACGGCGCACCGCCGCATGGCGGGATCGCCTTTGGCTTTGACCGTCTGGTGATGGTCCTGGCCGGCCGGCAGTCGATCCGCGAGGTGATTGCCTTTCCCAAGACAGCCAGCGCCATGTCGCTCATGGACGGTTCGCCCTCGGCGGTCCACCCAGCGCAGCTGCAGGAACTCGGGCTTTTGCTGGAGCGGGGTGCCGGTGACGCCGATCCGGCGCCGGGCAAGTAAATATCTTTATACTTGACTATTAGCCAAATTATTGCTAAAATGAGCACAGGAAAGTTCTTACGGTGGGGTATGTTGTGCAGATTTAACATATCTGTAGTAGACAAGCACCTTTAAGGGCTTGAAGCAACGGAGTGAAAGGAGGTGTATTGCATGAAGAGCACATCACGCTGGATTCCCAGAATTGCCGCTGTATGTCTGCTGCTTTTCGCCTTTGTGCTGGTTGCTGGTTGTCACAACCATCCCAATGAAAAGGAGCTGAAGGCGCTGGAAGAGGCCAAGCAGGCTGCTTTGTCAGCGGAAAGCAAGGCTGCGGACTGCGCGAAAGAGAAAGCCAGTCTGGAGCAGCAGCTTGCGCAGCAGAAGCAGAAAGTGGAGAGCTTGAAGCAAGAGAAAGCCGCGGTTGAGAAACGCCTCTCCGCATGGCAGTAATCCTTTAGTCAATGATACATTCACAAAACATGTGGAGGGAAGCTAATGAGATTTTCTAGCAAGCTCATGGTCTCTTTAGCATTTGTGCTTTCCTTCTTGCTCCTTTTGGGCGCGCAGCTGACTTATGCGCAGAATGAAAAAATGAGCATGGACGAGTACCGTGCTCAACTGAAAGACTGGCAAGATCGTGAAGTCGCTGCGAAAAAGGCGGCCGATGAATGTGCAAATGCTGTTGCTGGAATGAATACCGAGATGACCGCCGCTCAGGCCGAAACCGGCCAGCTGTGGGGCGAGATCCTCACGACGCTCGGCACCGATCAGGCCGGGTACGATGCCTATAAAACCAAAGTTGCCGCCCTCGAGGCGAAACTTGATGGTTTGCTGGCTCTCAGCCCGGAAGAGCTGTTCAAGAAGCGCGATGAGTTGGCCGCGGCGGAAGCCGAGTTGGCCGAGCTCAAAAAAGACAAGCTCTCGCTGCTCACCGAGATGCAGAACGCTTTGGCCGGCCTTGAAGGCAAGATCGCCCAGCTGAAGAACAAGATGCCCAAGGCGCTCTATGATATGTACACCGTCCTTCCCGGCGATTATCTCTGGAAGATTTCGGGCAAGGATGAGATTTATGACAATCCGATGCATTGGATGCGCATCTACTCCTACAACAAGGAACAGATCAAGGATCCGGATCTGATCTATCCGAAGCAGGAGTTCAAGATCCAGCGCGAATGCGGCCCGGATGAATACCTGGTCGTCAAGGGCGATAATCTGAAAAAGATCGCCGCCAATCCCGCAGTGTACGGCGATCCGTCTGCCTGGACCAAGATCTATCAGAAGAACAAGGCTGTCATCGGCGAAGATTCTCATCGCATCTTCCCGCACACCGTCTTGATCATTCCCAGATAGGGAGAGCGACTCAGGCTGCGCGCGGAGTGCCGGTTCAGTTCGATGCAGCAGATGCGGATCTCTCCCGGCTGCATCTCCCATCCCGCGCCCTGGCGGCGGGGATGAAGGAGGCACCACGCACGTGTTAAATCATAGACTCTCGGTCTTGCCGCCATGTGGGCGAGACCGGGAGTTTTTTATTATGGAGATATACCCATTCCGGACAAGAGAGTGAACGAACCCGTACCTGTTGAAAAACGGATCGCCCTGCGCGGCATCGATCCGGTCGATTTTCTCGGCGCCCAGGACGCCAATCTGCACCTCCTGGAGGCTGAGCTCGATGCCCAGCTGATCGTGCGCGGTCATGAGATTATACTCCGGGGGCTGCCGGAGCAGGTGGATCAGGCCGAGCAGATTATCAGCGAACTGGTCTATCTGGCCAATCGCAATGGCCGGGTCATTCCGCAGGACATCGAGACGGTACTGCGGGTGAATGAAAAAGGGGGGGCGATGGCGGATGCGGCCCCCAGCGCTGAATCGGTGCTGGTCTATACCAAGGGGGGCGTGATCAAGCCGCGCACTCCGGGTCAGGAAGAGTATGTCGCCAGCGCCCAGCAGAACGATATCGTCTTCGCCATCGGACCGGCGGGGACGGGCAAGACATTTCTGGCGGTGGCCATGGCGGTGGCGGCCCTGCGCGATCATCTCGTCGACCGTCTCATCCTCTGCCGGCCGGCGGTGGAAGCGGGCGAGAGTCTCGGGTTCCTGCCCGGTGATTTCCGTGAAAAGGTCGATCCCTATCTGCGGCCGCTCTACGATGCCCTGAATGACATGATCCCGGGCGACAAACTGCGCCGCCTCATCGAGACCCGTGTCGTGGAAATTGTCCCCCTCGCCTATATGCGCGGGCGCACGCTCAATAATTGTTTTGTGATCCTCGATGAGGCGCAAAACACCACTGCTGCGCAGATGAAGATGTTTCTCACCCGTCTGGGTGTCAATTCACGCGCTATCGTGACGGGCGATATCACCCAGATTGATCTGCCCGAAAGCGCCATCTCGGGTCTGGTGCAAATCCAGTCCATTCTCAAAGGGATCGACGGCATCGGCTTTTCATACCTCACCGATCGTGATGTGGTTCGGCATCAGCTGGTGCGGCAGATCATCAAGGCCTATGAGCTGCTTCGGCAGACATGACACGGCCAATCACCTGGAGCGAAGATGAATCAGCGCTTTGACAAGAATCCGGGCAAGAATTCACTGCTCAATGGCAGCAAGGGCAAGGAGCGGCGGACCAACGGGGGAGGCGAATGGCTGGAGGCGCTGCGCCGGCATCGCTATCTGCTCCTCGGCGGGGTCGTCCTGGCCGCCTTCATCGCCATTCTCTTTCCCGGTGAAAAGTCCTATCAGTTTTCAAATGTGCGCGAAGGGCGGGTCTACATCGGCCCGGAAATAATTGCTTCGTTCACCTTCCCGGTCAACAAGAGTCATGAGGAATATGAAGCGGACCTGAAAAAAGCCCGGGCTGAGGTGGCGCCGGTTTTTGACCGTGTGGATTCGGTCAAGGATGCGCAGCTTGAACATCTGGGGGTGTTCGTGCAGCGCGCGGGCATGGTTCTGCGCAACGGCGCGGTGACGGCCGATGAGGTGAGCCGGGTCTTTCAGGAGAGCGGGATCATTCTTTCCGAGGAGGATATCCTCAACCTGATGTCCGGCTCCGCCGCCGGAGAGGGCGGGACCCAGGAGAGCCAACGGTCGTATCAGTTCCGCGCTATCTCTGCGGCGGTCGAAAAACTGCTCCGCGAAAGCTTCACCATCGGCGTCCTGAACATTGAGCGCAGTGCCTTTGGGCCGCTTCCGGCCCGATTTTCGATCCGGCATCGCGGCCTGGAGGTGTTCGAAAACAGCGAGTTCCTCTTCGGGCTTTTGGAGCTCCGGCAGCAGATCCCCGAAAAGCTGCGTATCAGTCAGCAGCTGGACGAACGTCAGTCCAAGATCGGCTACAAGATGGCGTTGGCTTTTCTGTCGCCCAACCTGATCTATGACCAGGCGGAGACCCGGACACGAATCGAGGAGGCCACCGCCCTGGTGCCGCTTGCCAAAGACCAGGTCCTCGCCGGGGAGCGGATCATCGACGGCCATGAACGCATCACCCGGGAGCATATCGAAAAGCTGAACTCTTACGCCGCCGCCAAGATGGAACGCGGCGAAGGCAAGGGCTTCATCAGCCGCCTCCTGCACGGACTGGGCCGGTGGGGCAACTCACTCTTCATTCTCAGCATCCTGCTCTTTTTCCTCTGGCAGGGGCGGGGGGAGATCGCCAATGCTCCCAAACAGCTGCTCCTGATCGCCATGATTGTGGTGCTGCCGGCGGGGCTTACTTTTCTGGTCAATCAGCTCAATCTCTCCCCTCTGCTCATCCCGGTCGCGGCAGGCGCCATGATTATCACGATCTTTTTCGATGTCTATGTGGGGCTGCTCTATGCGATTTCAGTCAGCCTGCTGATCGGGACGATGCGCGGCAATGAGTTCGGGATCGCCTACATCTCCATATTTGTAAGCGCCATGTCGATCCTCTCAGTCAGCCGGGTGAAAACGCGCAACTGGGTTTTACGCAGTATGGCGGTGGTGATGGTGGCCTACCTGCTCTCGATCACCGTGCACGACCTGCTCAACTATCAATCCTTTCCGGAAATCCTGCGTGACTGGGGACTGGGCTTCATCAACGGCTTCATCTCCCCGATTATCGCCTATGCCCTGGTTTTGCTGCTCGAGCGGATATTTCATTTTACGACCGATATGACCCTGCTGGAACTTTCGGATCTCAACCATCCGCTGCTGCGCCAGCTCGCGCTGCAGGCTCCCGGGACCTATCACCACTCCCTCTCGGTCGGAAATCTCGCCGAGGCGGCTGCCGAGGCGATCGGTGGAAACGCCCTGCTGGCCAGGGTGGGCGCCTATTATCACGATATCGGCAAGCTGGAAAAGCCGGAGTATTTTGTCGAAAATCAGATGCGCGGCCGTAATCCCCAGGAAAAGCTGACGCCGACGATGAGCTCGCTGATCCTGCAGAATCATGTCCGGCGCGGCGTTGAAATGGCCGGTCAGTATCATCTTCCTCCAGCCGTCACCGCCTTCATACAGGAGCATCACGGCACCAGCCTGATGCAATACTTTTATCAGAAAGCTGTCGAACAGAAGGGAGAGGGAGCGGTCCCCCAGAATGAATTCCGCTATCCCGGCCCCCGCCCGAGCATCCGCGAATCGGCCATCGTAATGCTCGCCGATGCGGTGGAAGCCACCTCCCGCACACTGCGCGACCCCTCTTACAGCCGGATCAAGAACGTCGTCGAACAGATCATCGATGAGCGCTTCAAGAGCGGCGAGCTTGACAATTCGCCCCTGACGCTGCAGGATCTGGCGCGGATTTCAGAGGCTTTTCAGAAGACGCTCAATGCTCGCTTTCACCGCCGCATCGTTTATCCCAACCAGAATACGGACGATGAGGCGGAGGAATGAGCAAGCCGGTGGTGCCGCGTCAGGTGAGTTTCCTTTCAACCAGCAAAAAGGATTTGATCTCCGCGGGGGAACTGCGCCTGATCGCGGAACTCATCCTGCACCAGGCCCGGCCCCAGGGGGGATGGCGGGTGCGGATCATTGTGGTGCCGGAAGCTGAAATCATCCAGCTGAACCAGCGCGTTTTCAATCGCGACCGCAGCACGGATGTGATCTCGTGCAATATCACCACAGCGGAAGCGCCTGTTCTGGAGGGGGAGGTTTACATCAGTTATGAGACCGCCCTTCGGCAGGCCCGGGAATACAAGGTGAGCCCGGGCGAGGAGCTGCAGCGGCTGACAGCGCATGGCCTCTATCATCTTTTAGGCTATGAGGATGGAGATGCCCGCCAGAAAGAGGTCATGAGTGCCCTCGAGGATGAAGCGATGCAGCGCCTGCGCTCCTTTGGCCGGAAATAGCGAAACCCCGTTGTAATTTTAAGAATAAAGTGCTATACTATGGTGGTTGATTGCGCACCGGAGAATTGGGAGGAGTTATGGTATCGTTGCGGTTTGATTTTCGTGATCTTTTTCGTGCGCCCCGACTGGCATTCAGCCTGCAGCGGCTGTGGATCGTGCTGATCGGTATCGCAGCGGGTTGGCTGGCCTATTTTCTGCTCACTTTTCTGGCCCTGCTCGTGGCGGGTGTTGCTCCCGGGGAAATCTGGCCCCGTTTCGGTGTTTTCCCCACGCTCCTGGCCACCCGTTTCTCTTTCCCCTGGTACAGCTGGCTGTTCCATGCTTTAGGTGCAGCGGTTGCCTATGTCGCTCTGCTGTTGGCCCAGACGGCGCATGCGCGCGCGCTCTATATGTCCAGCAAGGGCGAGCATTTCTACAGCTGGCGTAAATCATACGCTTTCGCCTGGCGAAAGCTTGGATCGGTGATCATGACTCCGGTCACGCTCGGGCTGCTGATCCTGTTCTTCATCGGCGGCGCCTGGCTGATTGGTCTGGCTGGCCGTATCCCCTGGGCGGGTGAATTGGGTGTTGCTCTTGTTGCCATCATCTGGTTTGTCTTCGCCCTCCTGATGATCTATCTAGGCGTGGTTCTGTTCTTCTCCCTGCTCTACGCTCCCGCCATCATTGCCGCCACTGATGAGGACGGCTTTGAATCCATTTTTCAGCTTTTTTCACTGACCTGGAACCAGCCCTGGCGGCTGCTGTTTTATGAGCTGCTCTCTTTTCTGCTGGCTGTGGCCGCGCTTGGCTTCTTTGCTTTCTTCTGCAAACGGGCTGTGGGGCTCACCAACTCTCTCTTCTCTTTTTTTATGGGGAGCAATTACGCCGATCTGGCCAACAACGGTCAGGCGCTTTTTCAGGCGTGGACCTCCATGGGGGAGGGATTTCTCTTCCATCTTTTTCGCGGTTTCACCCCTCTGGTCAGTTTTACCCAGGAGTTCTACTATCTGCCGGCGTATGAGCTGGCCCGCCCGACGGTCGCCGTTTCCGGCTATCTTTATGCGGTCAATCTGCTCTTCCTGGCTGGATGGGTCATTTCCTACGGTCTCTCCACCTTTAATGCGGCCCATCTGCTTTCGTATCTCTCCCTGCGCAAGCGCAAGGATGGCGTGAATCTGCTTGAGCGCAAGGACAGGGAGGAGGAGTACGAAGAGGAGCCGGGCGCGGAGGCGAACAGCGAAGAGCCGCCGGTGGCACAAAACTAGGCAGGAGACCCAAAAAAAATTCCGCAAATGTGTCGCTTGGCACCTAATATAATGAAAAGACGGAGACCGCCGGGGGTGCCAAAATTCCCACACGGACAGCATCTGCCACTACTGCACTATAGCACTATTTGACGAAAGCAAGAGAGCATCATGTCCGTATTCATCAAGATCAAAGATCAACAATTAGGTCCATACTCCTACAACGAACTCAAAAAGCTGGTCACGGAAGGTTCATTTGACCAGGACGACCTGGTCTTCAGTGAAGCCAGCAATGAATGGGTTCGGGCAGGTCATCTGGAGGAGTTGCGCAAGCTCTTTCCGGGCCCGGCCGACGCTCCTGCCGAACGGATGGTTTACGCCATCGGCGGCGGCAAGGGGGGGGTCGGCAAGACGGTGCTTACAGCATCGATCGGCATCGGCCTGGCTGCGCTGGGCTACCGGGTGGTTATGGTAGACGCCGATCTGGGGGGCGCCAATCTCCACACCTGCATGGGGATTCTTGAACCGCAGTACACCTTTTATCATTTCTATTCCCTGCAAAAAGAGAGTCTGAGCGATATCCTCCTCGATACGCCCATTGAAAATCTCAAGCTGATCAGCGGTGCCTGCGGAACGCTGGGCCTCGCCAATCCGCGTTATTCTCAAAAGCTGCGCTTTATCAACGAGCTGCGCAAGATTGATGCGGACTTTATCCTCCTCGATCTCGGCGCGGGCTCGTCCTACAACGTCATCGACTTTTTCCTGGCCGCGGATCATGGTCTGGCGGTGACCACGCCGGAGCCCATGGCGATCCAGGAGACTTTTAATTTTCTCAAGATCGCGCTGATGCGCAAGCTGACGCGGGAATTCAAGGATGATCCGGAGTCGATCAACCGGCTTGAGCAGGAGGTCTTTGCCGATTCAGGGCGGATGTCCCAATCAGTTGGCGCCGCGCTGCAAAAGCTCGCTGGTGAGGATCCCGGCACGGCCAGGCGGATCCAGGGCATCCTGGATAAATTCACCCCCTCCCTGATTCTGAATATGGTCCATTCCGACGATGAGGTCAAGGAGGGCGTCGCTCTGCGCACGGCCGTCGAGGAACTGCTCGCGATGAAGATGAATTTTCTCGGCTATGTCGATCACGACGAGAGCGTTCGGCGGGCGGTGAAGGAGCTTCGTCCCTTCGTGGTGGATGATCCCTCTTCGCGGGCCGCCAAGAGTCTGGCCAGGTTGATCACAGTCGGTCTGCTTAAAAAAACCGGCTGGGCGGGCTTTAAGGAGAAACGCAAGGTTCTGCGCCAGGTCAAGCTGCAGAACAAGGAGTATCCCTCCCAGCAGATCCGGGAGAGTGAAACCATCTGTTCGGTGCAGTGTTTTTACTGGGGGGACTGCGAGTATCAGAACGGCGGGTATCCCTGTCCTGTCCGCCATCTCGACCCCATCTTCAAGTCCTGAGGTATTTTTCTTTTTTCTTTTCCCATTTTTATGTATACTATGAGGTGAACAGGATACTGTTCACCTTTTTTATTTGAAGGAAGATATGAAAGTAAAGCTGCAATTCTGGAATAAAATAGCCCGCCGATTCCACCCGGCCCACATCCTGGCGCTCAGTTTCCTCTTTCTGATTATCATCGGGACCCTGCTGCTCGCTTTACCGGTCAGCAGGCTGGACGAAAACGTCACTCTTCTGGATACATTTTTTATCGCGACATCGGCGACCTGTGTGACGGGATTGGCTCCGCTGGATATCTCCACCGCCTACACCTTTTTCGGCAACGTGGTGATCCTTTTGCTGATTCAGCTCGGCGGCCTGGGGATCATGACTTTTTCTACCTTCTTTGCCTATATCCTGGCCGGGCGGCTGAGCATGCGCGGGCGCGATCTGATCGAGAACAGCATCAGCAGCCAGCCGGTGCCCTATCTGGGCCGGCTGCTCAAATTCGCCGTCGTCGGCACTCTGCTCATCGAGGGAGTCGGGGCACTCATCCTGACGCTGCGTTTCAGCCAGGATTATCCGCCGGCAAAAGCCCTCTGGCTGGGCGTTTTTCATTCGATCTCCGCTTTTTGCAACGCCGGTTTATCCCCCTTCTACACGAGTCTGACGGGATATGCAACGGATGCGGCGGTCAATCTCACGGTCATGTTTCTCATCGTGCTCGGCGGATTGGGTTTCTGGGTCCTGTACGATCTTTTTTATTGGCGGCCACGGGGTAAAAAGCGCCTCAGCCTGCACAGCAAGATCGCCCTGGGCATCTCCGGCTGGCTCATCCTTATCGGAGCCTGCATGCTGCTCTTTTTTGAGCGCGACAACACCATGCAGGGCTTTAGCGCCGGGGGCAAACTGCTCGCCTCCTTTTTTCAGTCCATCACCGCACGGACAGCGGGTTTCAATACACTGCCAATGGACAAGCTGACCAACGGCGCTCTGGTTGTACTGATCATCCTCATGGTGATCGGCGCTTCTCCGGGCTCAACCGGCGGCGGCATCAAGACCACGACCTTCGCCATCATTATGGCCTCTTTTTTCACGAGGCTGCGCTCCAGGGAACAGGTGCGCATCTTCAACCGCGGCATCCCCGAGCCGATCGTCACCAAGGCGATCGGGATCAGCTTTTTCTGGATGCTGGCCATCAGTCTGGCCGCTTTGCTGCTGACCATCACGGAGAGCAGCGGACCGCCCGATCCTCTCGCCCGCAATAGCATGGTGGAATCTGTTTTCGAGTCTTTTTCCGCCCTGGGCACAGTCGGCTTGAGCATGGGAATCACCTCCCGCCTGAGCGATGGGGGAAAGCTGCTCGTCATTCTGCTCATGTACGTCGGACGGATCGGACCGGTGACGCTGGCGATCTCCATCGCCTCCCAGAAAAGCCTGCCGGTGCGCTATGCGGAAGAAAATGTCATCGTAGGTTAACTCTATTCTTCAGGAACGGATCTCATGAAATCCTATGCCATCATCGGACTCAGCAGCTTCGGCCATTATCTGGCCAAGGAACTCAGTCATCGCGGCCATCACATCCTCGCTATTGATATCGACGAGGAAAAAATCGACAAGGTGCGGGGATTTGTCGAGCGGGCGGTCATTGCTGACGCCGGCGACAAGGAGACCCTGGAGGGATTGGGACTGGCCGAACTGGATGGTGTCATCGTGAGCATGGGGGAGAAGATCGATGCCAGCATTCTGGTCACCCTCTTTTTGCGCGAGCTCAAGGTGAAAAAGATCATCGCCAAGGCGATCACCAACGATCACGGCCGGATCCTCGATATCATCGGTGCCACACAGGTGGTATTTCCCGAACGCGACGAGGCGATGCGCCTGGCCCATACCCTGGAGAGCGACTATTATCTTCACGCCATCACCCTGTCCGATGGCATCAGCATCATCGAGATCGCCCCGCCCAAGCTCTTCGTCGCCAAATCTCTGGGGGAGCTCGACCTGCGCAACCGCTACGGGGTGACCGTACTTTTGGTCAAGGAGTGGATCCCGGAAAAGGTGGTCCTGATTCCTACCGCCGAATGGGTGATCAAGGACAGTGATACCCTGGTCCTTGTGGGCAAGGATGAAGACCTTGAAAAGATCAAAGAGATCAATTAGGACGGGCTCCGCGCGGCGGGAATAATTGAGCGGCAAACGGGATTATCTCTCTTGCAGCCGCAGGGCTGCAGAAAACAAAAGAGCTTTCGGGAGAGTCATGGAGGCCTGGTGACATGCCCATACACGTATTGCGCGTAATTCGCGATATGAGCGATCGCGGCGGGCTGCAAAGCCGCAAATGCACCTATTATTGTTCAGAGATGGAAACCCCGGTCAGCTCCTGGTGGAAGCCGAACACCGATATTCTGGAGAGCGACCGGCAGGTGAGAATACGGATCGAGCTGCCTGGCATCGCCCGGGAAAATGTGAGCATCGAGCTCAAAGGCGGCAGGCTCATCATCAGCGGTGTTCGTGCCGAGAACCGGCCCGAGGAGCCTGTGTATTATCATCAGCTCGAGCTGCAGTATGGCCATTTTATGCGGGTCATTGCTCTTCCCGAGAGTGTAGTGCACAATGATATCACTGCGACGCTCGAGGAAGGGATTCTGGAGGTGGTCATCTCCAAGGATGAGGGGGCTATCGAGATCCCGATCCACAGCATTGAGCCGGGTGAATGACCGGCGCCCCGGAACACACTGTCAAACAGGATGAGATTGGAGCAGATATGGATGATAATATGGATTCACCAGGTGTAGTGTCGAGTGAAGAGATTGATGCAGCCAGGATCCCGGAGCAATTGCCGATCCTGCCTTTGCGTGATACAGTGGTTTTTCCGCATATTGTAACTCCTCTGGTGGTGGCGAGGGAAAAGTCCGTCCAGCTGATCAATGATGTCATCGCCGGATCGCGCATCCTTGGTCTGGTCGCCCAGCGCGAAGCCGAGGTCGAGGAGCCGGGGCTCAAGGATGTTTTTGAATATGGTTGTGCGGCGATCATCCTGCGCATGCTCAAATTCCCGGACGGCTCGCTGCGCGTCCTCGTCCAGGGCCTTTCGCGCATCCGTGTCCGGAAACTGGTGCAGGAGACCCCCTACTTTATCGGTGAGGTGGAAACGCTGGAGGAAAAGATCGCCGCTTCCACCGAGCTGGAGGCCCTGAAGCGCAACGTCGCCATTCAGTTTCAGAAGGTGGTCAGCCTGGTGCCGCAGCTGCCGGATGAACTGCAGGTGGTGGTGGTCAACACCAGCAATCCGGACAAGCTTGCCGATCTGGTCGCTTCCAATCTCAACCTCACGCTGGAGGAGAAGCAGGAGATCCTCGAGGCGGTGGATGTGAAAAAGCGGCTTAAAAGGCTCACAGTCTACGTCAACCGCGAACTCGAGGTTCTGGAGATGGGGTCAAAGATCCAGGACAAGGTGCAGACTGAACTGGGCAAGAATCAGCGCGAATATTTTTTGCGCGAGCAGCTCAGGGCCATCCAGAAAGAGCTGGGGATGGGCGATGAACGTTCAGCGGAGATCGAGGAGCTGCGTGAAAAAATCGCCGAAGCCCAGCTGCCCGAGGAGGCGGACAAGGAGGCCATGCGCGAGCTGGACCGGCTCAGCAAGATGCAGCCGGGCGCGGCCGAATACACGGTGGCGCGCACCTATCTTGACTGGATGGTGGCTCTGCCCTGGGCCAAGGCCACCGAGGACAATCTTGATATCAACAAGGCTGGCCAGGTGCTGGATGAGGATCACTATGATCTGATCAAGGTGAAGGAACGCATCCTCGAGTACCTCGCCGTGCGCAAGCTCAAGGCGGACACCAAGGGCCCGATCCTCTGTTTCGTCGGTCCTCCCGGGGTGGGCAAGACCTCCCTGGGCCGTTCGATCGCCCGGGCCATGGGACGCAGCTTTATCCGCATCTCCCTCGGCGGCGTCCATGACGAGGCGGAGATCCGCGGCCATCGCCGCACCTATATCGGCGCCCTGCCCGGCCGCATCATCCAGGGCATCAAAAACGCCGGCCACAACAATCCGATCTTCATGCTCGATGAAGTCGACAAGATCGGACAGGATTTCCGCGGTGATCCCTCTTCCGCCCTGCTCGAGGTGCTCGACCCGGAGCAGAACTTTTCCTTCACCGACCATTACCTGGATGTGCCTTTCGACCTCTCCCGGGTGATGTTCATCACCACGGCCAATGTGCTCGACACCGTCCCCTCGGCGCTGCGCGACCGTCTGGAGGTGCTCGAGCTGCCCGGCTACATCGAAGAGGAGAAGCTGCAGATCGCCGTCACCTATCTGGTGCCGCGCCAGATCGGCGAGAACGGCTTGCGCAAAAAGGACATCAAATTCACCCGTCCCGCCCTCACCCGGATCATCCGCGATTATACCCGTGAGGCGGGCGTGCGCAATCTCGAACGCAAGATCGCGACGGTCTGCCGCAAAATGGCCAAAAAGGTTGCCGCCGGGGAGGGCGGACCCTTCACCATCACCCCGGAGACCGTCGTCGAGCTGCTCGGACCGCCGCGATTCTATTCGGAGGTGGCCGAACGCACCAACGAGCCGGGCGTGGCGGTCGGACTCGCCTGGACCCCCACCGGCGGTGATCTCCTCTTCATCGAGGCGACCCAGATGAGCGGCACCAAGGGGCTGATGCTGACCGGCCAGCTGGGGGATGTGATGAAGGAGTCGGCTCAGGCCGGGCTTTCCTGGATCCGCGCTCACGCCCGGGAGCTGGGCATCGAGGGGGACTTTTTCGAAAAGAACGATCTCCACATCCATGTGCCGGCCGGCGCCATCCCCAAAGACGGCCCCTCCGCCGGTGTGACCATCGCCACCGCACTGATCTCCCTCATCCAGAAGCGGCCGGTCCGCAGCGATATCGCCATGACCGGTGAGATCACCCTGCGCGGCAAGGTTCTGCCCGTCGGCGGCATCAAGGAGAAGGTTCTGGCGGCGAGGCGGGCGGGCATCCGCAAGGTCATCCTGCCGGCCAAGAACCGGGACGATCTGGAAGAGATCCCCGACCATGCCAAAAAAGAGATGACGTTCTATTTCGTCGATACCGTCGCCGAGGTGCTCGAACTGGCGCTGCGCGGCGGCAAAAAACGGGGGAAAGGGGCGCTTCCACAGCCTGAAAAAAAGAAACAATAAGCGGAGCCCGGCCCTTGAACGAGCGCTATCTGCGAATGATGGGCAAGCTGGCGGCTTTGGGGCAGGAGCGGGCGCTGAGGTTCTGGCCCGAACTGGATGAAAACAGCCGGCGGCGTCTGCTCGATCAGCTCGACCATCTCGATGAAGAATTCCTCGCCGCCCAGCGGCAGAGAAAGTGGCCGCTGGTTGCTGCCGGCGCCGGCAACCTCGACGGATTCACCCCCCAGCCTTATATCCCCCTGCCGGCGAGCCGGGAAGAGGAGGAGCGGTGGGACCGGGCGCGCAGAGACGGCGAGAAACTGCTGGCGCAAGGGGCTGTGGCTGTCCTGGTCGTGGCCGGGGGACAGGGCACCCGCCTTGGTTATCCCGGCGCGAAGGGCAAATACCCTGTCGGCCCGGTTACCGGCCGCAGCCTCTTTCAGTACCACATCGAAAAGATGGTGGCCCTCGAAAGGAAATTCGGCCGGCCCCTGCCTCTGTACGTCATGACCAGCCCCGCAAACCATCAGGAAACCATCGGGTTCTTTAAAGAGAACAACTGGTTTGGCAAGGACCCCCGCACGATCATCTGTTTTCCCCAGCGCATGCTGCCGGTTTTTGATAACTGCGGTCAGCTGCTCCTCGAGACCCGCGCAAGTCTGAGCCTCTCTCCGGACGGACACGGCGGGGTTCTCTATGCCCTGCGCAAGCATCAACTCCTCGAGGATATGCGGCGGCGCGGCATTCGACACCTCTTTTATTTCCAGGTGGACAATGTGCTGGTCCGGATCGCCGATCCCGCCTATCTGGGATTCCATGATCAGATGGCTGCGGAGATGTCCGCCCGGACAGTCCGCAAGCGCGACCCCTGGGAAAAGCTGGGCCACATCGGCCGGCTGGATGGCGCCTGCAAGGTCATCGAATATACGGAGCTGCCGGAAGAGAAAAAGACCGCCCGTAATGAAGAGGGCGGACTGCTCTTCGGGCAGGGCAGCATCGCCATTCATCTTTTCTCTCTCGATTTTCTCGAAAGGCTTGCGCGGCAAAAGATCGAGCTGCCCTACCATATCGCCCGCAAAAAAGTGGCCAGCGTGGAGGACCAGAGAGCGGCGGCTGCGGATGGAGGACTCAACGCGGTCAAGTTCGAGCAGTTCATTTTCGACGCCTTTTCCTTCGCCAACCGCATCCTGGTGCTGGAGACCGACCGCCGTTTCGAGTTCAGTCCGATCAAAAACCGGGAGGGGGAGGATTCACCCGCCACAGCCCGGCGCGATTTGAGTGAGATGTTCGCCGGCTGGCTGGAAGCGTGCGGAATTTCGCCGCGGCGTCATGCCGACGGCACTCTGGCGGTTCCAATCGAGATCAGTCCCCTCTACGCCATGTCGGCCGATGAGCTGCAAGCCAAACTGCCCCCCGGCCTGGATACGGAGCGGGAGATCCTGCTTGAAGAGCATGCCGGGGCCTGATATTAATGGATCCAGCCTGTGCCATCCGGCGCAGGCCGGTCCGCTTACCTTGATGTTGGTGGCAAAGGATCAACAATCATGTTGCCCGCAGCTGACACCCCTCCCCCTAACACCTCCTCACCCCGCCGGCGCTCCTGGCCGCGCCGTCTGCTGCGATTTTTTCTCTTCTCCCTTCTCGCCCTTCTGATCCTGCTGTTGTCCGCCGCCATCGCTCTGCGGCTTCTCTATCCGCCGGAGCGGCTCAAGGCCATGATCAACGAGGCGGCCATCGAAAAACTGGATCGCCGCCTCTCTCTGGGCAAGGTCTGGTTCCATCCCCTGCGCGGCCTCATCCTTGAGGATGTTGCACTCTCTCCCTATCCGGACTCCACCTCCGGCTATGACCTCTTCGTCCTCCGGCAGTTCCACGCCCGGCGGATCACCCTCAGCTACAGCCTCAAGGACCTTTTGGATAAGAAACTCCATCTGCGCGAGATCGAGATCGTCGCTCCGGAGATGGAATTCTTTGTCGACATGCTCGATACCACCCTGATCGACTTTGCCGCTCTGGCCCGCGCCGATCTGCCCTTCACCCTTGATCTGCGCGCTCTGCATTTGCGCGACAGCAGGCTCAGGGTCATCCTCGCCGACACCCTGACCCGGCAGGAGCTCTTTATCGGGGAGCTCAGCCTGGCGCTCGAGGATCTCCGGCTGCCGGCGGGAGGGTTCGCCCGCAATGACAGCGCCCTGCAGGCCGATCTGGCCATCATCTGCAACTCGACCCCGTTCTCCTTCAGTCAGAGCGACTTGCGCGCCAACAGCTCTTTCCGGCTGGAGGCGCGGCTGGACTTTGATACCCGGCTCGCGCTGCGCAGCTATCACGACATCCGGCTCGCGCTCGGGCTCCAGCTGCAGGAGCTGCGCTTTGCGGAGCAGTCCGCAGCTGCGTCAAGGGAGGGCTTTTTCCGCCCCCGGGTTAATCTGGCGCTGGGCCTCCATGGCGATGGACATGCCGGCCTGCTGCGCCTCGACTCCCTGAACCTCGCCCTCGACGGCCGGAGATGGCTGGGGGCTGAAGCCGCCGCCGACAGCCTTTATGGCAAGAGCCGTTTCTCCGCGCGTCTCAGCCATGGAGAGATCCCTCTCGGTCACGCCCTGGAGATGGCGCGGGAGCTGCTTTCGCCCGGATTTCTGCCCGACCTGCAGTTGCACGATGAGACGGCCGCACTCAGCTTTAGCGGCGCGGAGATTGCCGGTTCCCTGGAGGATGGATTCGATTACCAGCTCCCGCTTGAGCTCAGCCATGCCGGCCTCTCCCTGAACGATGGTTCCCTCCGGCTGCGGGGATTGGGCGCTTCGCTTGCGCTGCAGGGCCGCCTTGATCAGGGAGCGGTGGAACGGACCGCCCTGACGGCAGCGGTCACCTATGACAGCCTGCGCCTTGTGCAGCCGGGGAGTGCCCCCCTGGCGGTTGGGGCCGGCAAGGCGGCTGCGGAAGTGGTGCTCAACCGCCTCATGCTGCCCGAGAGGGCGCACATCACCCTGCGCCTCGATAACCTGATGGGCCTGAAGGCCGATGGAGAGTGCGCTCTCAGCGCCGCCACCGCGCTGCAGGATCTGAGCGGGAGCGGCACGGTCCGGCTCACCGGATTCGATCTCGCGCGATTCCCCACCCTTGCAGCCCACGGCAAGGCCGAGGCCCTGCTCTCCTTCAACCTTAACGGCCTCAACCGGATAGCCGCCGGGCTGACGGTCAAGAGCACTCCCCTGATCCTGCTCGTCGACGAGGAGCCGGTGCACCTGGATGAACTCAAGCTCGATCTGAAGCTGTTGGCCGGCACGGATACCACCCTCAGCGTGATCCGCATCGACTCGCTCGGTCTTGCGCTCAATCGCATGATCGAGGCTTCGGCGCGGGGCAGGATCCTCAATGGACCTGATCCGCAGATCCACTTTGATCTCGACCGGTTCGCCATCCGGCACGATGCGGTTTGGGCCTGGCTGCCCGATCTGCTTCGCGAGCCCTTTGCGGAGGCGGAGCTCACAGGCACGACCACATTCAGCGGCGGCGGCAGGCTGACCGGTACGGCGGCGGGGCTGCTCTACGATATCGATGCCCGGATGACGACAGCCGGGACTTCGTTCAGGGCTCCCGCCCAGTTCACGCTGGTGAACGGACTGGGCATCGACACCCGGATTATAGCCGCCAGCAGCGACGGCATCCATGCCGTCATGGAGGCCGGGCTGGACAGTGTGCGCATCGGCAAGTCCGGTGCTGTCTCCTATCAGC
>DAOOPF010000040.1:0-22709 GCA_035388125.1 bacterium
CTTGAGATCGGTGATATCCTTGTAGATGAGCGAGACCTCCTCGACGCTGCCGTCGTCGCCGGTGATCGGCGCCGCGGAGATGAGGACGTGCCGGGGTTCTCCCTCCTTGGTATAGCGCATCGCTTCCAGGCTCTGCAGACTGACCCCCTCAAGCACCTGGGCCGAGAGGCGGGCGGCCTCCTGTGACACGCCGTTTTTCGCGATCAGGGTATCGATGGGATGGCCGATGGCCTCCTCTTCGCTGTAGTGGAAGATGGTTCTTGCCCCCTTGTTCCACGAAGTGACGCGGGTGTCCTTGGATATGGTGATGATGGCATCGGCGGCGAATTCAACGATGCTGCGATAGCGCTGTTCCGACTCGCGCAGCTCGCTGATCATCTTCCAGACCAGGCTCTGCATCGTTTCGGAGATTTCACTCAGCTTTTGGGCGTATTCCTGTGTTTTCAATTTCTTTTAATCCGTGTGCTGCGCGATGAGGTTCTATTTATACTTAACATACGAAATATTTTCCACAACCGCAACGGCTATCTGGCCGGTGCCGGGGGTGGAGCTTCATGCAACACCAGAATGTATGGACGCAGCCTCGCGCTTGCGGAAATAAAAAACGGCCTCTGCACAGCAGAGGCCGTTCTGGTTAAACGTTGCATGCCGGCGCGGGCCCGCGCCGCCGCCTAACGGCAGTGGGCCCAAGCCAGGACCGCGGCGCCCAGGACCGCGGAATCGTCCTTGAGGGCGGCTTCGACGATGCGCACATTGCGCGAGGAGATCTGGAAGCAGTTCTTGACGGCCACTTCGCGTACACGGTCGACGTAGAGCGCGCCGAGTGCTTCTACCACCCCGCCGCCGATGACCACCACCTCCGGATTGAAGATATTGAGCACGGCCGCCGTGGCAATGCCGAGGTATTCGGCGGACCGGTTGATTGCGGGCACCACTGCGGCATCGCCGGCCAGATAGGCTTCGAGAAGGCGCCGGCTGCGGATCGGCGCTTCGGGATTCTCAACCCCCTCGAAAAGGGAGGAGGGGGCCCCCGCCGCGATGGCGGCGCGGATCTCTCTTTCAATGGAGAGGCGGCTGGCAAAGGCCTCCAGGCAGCCGTTGTTGCCGCAGCCGCAGCGCGGGCCGTCGGGGTCGAGGATGATATGGCCGATCTCACCGGCATTCTCATTAAAACCGTGCAGGAGCTTGCCGCCGATGATGATGCCGCCGCCGATGCCGGTGCCGACGAAGAATCCGACCACATGCGGCGCTCCTTTGGCGGCGCCGAAGGCGTGTTCGCCGAGGATGCCGACATTGCAGTCATTGTCGACATAGACCGGCTTTTTCAGCAGCCGTTTGAGCTCTTTTTTCAGGGGGGCCTCTTTCCAGGCCAGATTAGGGCTCTCGATGATCATCCCCTTTTTCATGTCCAGGGGGCCGGGCGAGCCCACGCCCACCGCCCGGATCGAATCCCATGTGACACCGGCATTGACGACGGCCTGGCGGGCGCACTCGGCCATACGGCTGACCGTCGCGGGAAACCCGAGCTCGGCCTTGGTTTTTTTACGCTCGCTGCCGAGGATATTGCCTTTGCGATCGATGACGGCCGCATAAATTTTGGTGCCGCCGAGATCGATGCCGACGACCAGCTCTTTTTTCGATTTTGCCATTGTTTCAGCCGACTCCTTCTGATTCTCCCGCTGCAGCGGTTTGATGCCGCCGCCGGAGACTAGTCGATGCGATAGGTGATGCCGGGTTCAAGGACCTCGGCGATGCTCAAGCCGACGAATCCCGTGCTGATCGAGAGTTCGAAAATTCCGAATTTACGCGGATTGCCGGGTTTGAGGAAAAAGCGGTAGTTCTGCCTGATGCTCTCCAGGACCATTTTTTCGGGAGAGATGCTGCTGTAGTAGAGGACCATCAGGTTGATGGCTCCCTGGCTGCGCTGCTGGTCCTCGCTGCGCAGCTTGCCCCATAAACCCTGGCTGTTCTGCTGCGTGATCAGCCAGTTGACGTTGCGGTTGATCGAGGCGGCGATCTCCTGCCGCATGGCCTCGTTGGGGGTGCGGCGGTAGAGGCCGATGAGGCCGTCGCTGACGTAGCTCAGGGTGTTGATCGGCCACTCTTCGTGGATGCGGTTTTCGATGGTGTAGGGGATATGGCCATCGGGGGCGCGCTGCTGCAGCAGCCAGCGCCCGGCGGCTTCGGCGATGCGGATATAGTCCGGTTCGCGGGTGAGCCCGTAGATGGCCGAGAAGAAGCCGCAGCCGGTCACGGCTGTGGCGATGGTGTAGGGAGCGACTGCGAGGCGGCCCTTGTAATAGCCGGTGCCCAGGGCGCCGAGGTCGGGGCCGGTCTCGATCACCCAGCCGGGGGAGGCGCTGCGTCCCTTGCCCTGGGGATCCTCGGCGGTGCCGAAGCGGACAAAATTGGCATAGAGTTTGAGGGCGCGCAGATAAGCGGCGCGGCGGGAAGCGCCGGCGAAGCGGACGGCGCCGGCCAGGCCGGTGGCCGAGGTGCCGGCATCGCCGAGGTAGATGTTGGCGTCGGGCGCCATGTCACCCCACCAGCCCACCGTATCTCCCCTGGCTGAGACGGTCACCTGCTGCAGTTCGACAAGGCGGTCGAACCAGGCGAGGGCCTCCTCGCGATAGCGCTCGTCACCACAGAGCTCGTAGCCGGCCAGGAGAACGCGGGCGAGGTTGCTGTTGATAAAGATCGAGGTCCGCCGCTTTTCCGCGATCTTGATCTCGCCGCTGCGCAGCTCCACCGAGATCGCCCAGTCGCAGATCTCGCGCAGCAGCTGCGTCAGCTCCTGCCGCGTCCCGGCCTCGGTGACGATCTGACGCGTTTGTGCCGAGCTTTTCGCCGCCATCAGCACAGCCGCCAGCAAACCCAGCAGCATGATCCAGCTCTTCCTCATGATGAACCCTTTCCTGATTCCTTTTCCTGCCCATCCCTCCCTGCCTGGCAGCATGCAGGGATATAATAAAAAAAGTTTACTGAAATAAGGCCACAATGTCAAGAGAATAGTACGAAAATATCCCCGGCCCTCCAGAGATGAAACTTTTTCCCGGCTGCGTCATCTAAGTGTAAAGACGGATGCAAGCAATGAGATCAGAGACAAAAGCCCTTCTCATCATCAGGGAAAGCTGCGGTGACATCGCCGGGCGCATGCGCGCCTGCCGTTCACGGCAGATTGCTTTGCAGCTGCGGCAGCGGCTCTGCCGCGAGTTGGCGGAGAGCTGCACAAGTCCTGAAGTGCGAAGGCTGCTGGAAAACCATATCGATGAGCTCATCAGCGATACTTTTAACGAAAACGGCATGAACCGCTATCTGGAGGTATGATGAAAAGAGGAATGTTTTTACTGGTGACCGCCCTGGTCCTCGCCGCCGGCGTGCAGACGGGCTGTACAAAACAGAAGGAAAAGGCCGTGCCCGCAGCCGTCACTCCCGCCAAGGCCGCTGCATCTTCGGATCTGCGGACTGCTCCAGCTTTCGAGCTTGAGGGCACGGATGGCAAGACCATTAAACTCGCCGACTATAAGGGCAAGGTCGTGATCGTCGATTTCTGGGACACCTGGTGCCCCCCCTGCCGGATGGAGATCCCCCATTTCATCGAACTCCAGAACGAGTACAAAGCCAGGGGCTTTGAAATGCTGGGTGTCGTCCTCGGACGCGAGGGCAAGGAGAAGGTGCTGGACTTTATCAAGAGCAACAAGATCAATTATGCCAACGGCTATGCGAATGAGGCCTTTCTGAATGCCTACGGGCCGATCGACGGCATCCCCACTACCTTCGTCATCGACCAGCAAGGCCGCATCTACAAGAGCTATACCGGCTATCGTGACAAGGCCGTTTTCGAGAATGATATTAAAGCTCTGCTCAAACTCTAGGGTGCACTGCCATGATAGAACGCGATACCCTGATCGAAGATCTGGTGCGGGAGCACCCGGAGATGGTGCGCCTGCTCATGGAGAAAGGGGTGCGCTGTCTGGCCTGCGGTGAGCCGGTCTGGGGGACCATCGCCGGCGCGGCTGCAGAGAAGGGCTTTAGCATAGCAGAGATCGACCAGCTTGTTCAGGAAATCAACCAAAGGATTGGAGCGGTATGAAGGCAGCCATCAAACGTATCGCTGGCATGACTCTGGCCGGCATGGCGGATTCCAACCACTGGATTACCATGGACGCCGATCAGGCGGTCGGCGGGCGGGACGGGGGGGCGCGCCCCATGGAGCTGCTTCTGCTCGGACTGGGCGGGTGCACCTCCATGGATGTCCTTTCGATTTTGGAGAAGAAGAGGGTTCACGTCGACGATTACGAGTGTTTTCTGGAAGCGGAGCGCGCCGATGAGCATCCCCGGGTCTTTACGCAGATCCGTATCAAGTTCATCTTTTACGGTGAGGCGATTCCGCCGGAAGCGGTCGAGCGCGCCATTGCCCTCTCCGAAGAGAAGTACTGCTCCGCCTCAGCCATGCTCCGCAAGAGCGCTGAAGTGAAGGTTGAGTACGAGATCCGGAAAAGCCGGGCGGCGGCGGAATGATGCCGCTTCGCCCGCAGCATTGATCGCTGCTGCAGTATCCTGCTGATCATCCCTGTTACAGTCCGATAACGCCGCCGGTTCATACGAGCCGGCGGCGTTTCTCATTAATAAATTCCTTGATAGTCTATTTTAATATGTTTAAGTTAAATTCTGCAACAGTCCCTCCCGGCGGCCGGGAGATTGAGGAGGAGCAAAACGATCGGCAGCGGAATGAGTCACGAAAATCTGAGCGAGACAGAGCTGGTCAGCCGGGCGGTGGAGGGCGACCGGGAGGCGATGAGCCTGATCGTCACCCGGAACGAGCGCATGGTCTACAGCACGGCGCTGCGGCTTTTGGCTGATCCGGTTGAGGCCGAGTGCGTGCTGCAGGAGACCTTTTTAAAGGTGGTGCAGGCCCTGCCCGAGTTCAAGGGCGGCTCATCGCTTTCGACCTGGATTTTCCGCATCGCTACCAACTATGCTCTGATGCGGCTGCGTTCGCGCAAGAAAGAGGGCGGCTCTCTCGATGATGTGGAGAGCAAGGTGAGTCAGGAGACTCTCGATGCTTTCAACCGCTCGATCGGCAACAACCCTCTGCACGCGGTGATGAACGAAGAGCTGCGCCAGGCCATGGAAGAGGCCATCGCCGCCCTGCCGCCCAAGTTCCGTTCTGTTTTCGTCCTCAAGGACATTGAAGGTTTTTCGCTTAAAGAGATCGCGGAGATGCTCGGGATCACCCTGGCGGCGGTCAAGACCAATCTGCACCGCGCCCGTCTCTTCCTCCGCGACCACCTGGCCGAATTCAGCCACTGAGCCCGCGCCGCCGGACCCGGCCCCGGGCGCCGCACTGCCCCGCACACCGGACCGCTGCCGCCGGACTGCTGTTTCTCCCCTGCATCAGCATGAGCCGCCACCGGCGCTGCAATTGGCTAAAATAGGGCTTGACAAATATACCCTCCGTAAGTACATTGAATTATCAGCAAGTTGAATCATCATTGCGCGTTCGAGGGGTCCCATGAAAAAGTTCCTGCTTGTTCCGATTGTGCTGCTCGCGGCTCTCCTGCCCCCCCAGCTTCTATCCCAAAGCAAACCCACCATCGCCGTGCTCACTCTCGAGGCCAAAAACGTCGGCCAGGAGACCGCTGATGCCGTGGCGGACATTCTCAGCACTGAACTCTTCAATTGCCAGCGTTTCAAGGTCATCGAACGCCAGGCGATCATGCGCATCCTCGAGGAGCAAAAGCTGCAGATGACGGGTGTGACCGATATGGGCAGGGCCGTGGAGATCGGCAAAATTCTCAACGTCGAAAAGATCCTCATCGGCAGCGTCAGCCGCCTGGGCGAAAGCTATATCATCAACACCCGCCTGGTCGACGTCAAGACCGCCGCGCTGGAGGTGGCCCAGAATGTCACCAGCAAGCGCGGTGAGGATGGACTGACCGGGGCGATCACCGATCTGGTGGGCAAACTCTCGCAAAAGGTCCAGGTCGAGGGATCGATCATCCGCATCAAGGGCGAGGTCATCCTGGTGGACCTGGGCGTGAACCACGGCATGGAGGATGATCAGGAGGTGAGCGTGGTCCGGCTGGGGGATGTAGTCACCGATCTCGGCGGGACGGTGATCGGCCAGGCGGAGGATCTGATTGGCAGTCTCATATTAACCGCCGTCAAGGGGGACTATTCGGAGGCACGCATCGGCGTGGCCAGGACACCCTTCAGGGTCGGAGACAAGGTGCGCATTGCCAGCGGGCGGATCGAGATCGAGCCCGTCAAGACCTCCGAAAAGGAGCCGGCGCCCAGAAAAACCGACAAACCGAAGAAAAACGCTGATCCGGGCAAGGCGGTCAGCACACCCCCGGTCTTTTAACCTCGAAAAGGAGAAAAGAGCATGAAAAGGCCACTCTTTCTGCAGGTCACGATCGGGCTTTTGCTGCTGATGGGCAGCGCCATCGGGCAGAATGCGACCACCTATACCGTCGGCGCCGGCGTGTGGATGCCCGGCTATGCCCTGGTCTATACGGGCAGTCTGGATGATATGGAGGACTATGAACTCGGCAGTGGCACCTATTTCGGACCCTATCTGGCAGTCAACCACGGCCGCTGGAATTTCGGGGCCTCGCTGCTGGTCGGGACGCTCAGCCCCGATGACAAGGAGATGCTGTGGGAGGGCTATGAAGCCAAGCGCACCGATCTCAATCTGACTGTGGGCTACCGGGTGATCAGCACCAGCAGTGTCAGTGGCAATCTCTTCGCCGGCCTCAAGTATGTGAAAGAGACGGCCACCTCGGACAACTGGCTCTGGTCGGGATATACCGTTGATACCTGGGAGTTTATCCAGTGGTACGATGAGTACGATGCGACCTCTTCGGGCACTCTTTACGGCGCCGGGGCTTCACTGGTCGTACCCTTCGGCACCTCCAGTTTTTACGCCTACGGCTCCATGGCCTATCTCATGGGCAGTATGGAGCTGGAAAACAACCTCGGCCCCACCGAGTACAATCCCGAAGGCTACTCCTCCTGGGATGAGTCCTACGATCTTCATCTTTTCGCTCTCACCGCCGGGATCGGTTATCGTTTCCCGGACGGCATCGGCCTCAACCTCGGCTATCGCGGGGATCTTTTCGGTCAGGATGATGCAGACGAGGCCGATTATTCCCAGCGGCTCTCGGGGATCGTCCTCAACGCATCCTACACATTTTAAACGCGCATGCAGCAGTATCCGGAAGCCTGCCTGACCGCAGGCTTCTTTGTATAAGGAGCCTGCGGGTGAAGCGGCTCTCTGGCTTGTACAGTTACCGGAGTATAAAATGAAAAATTTTGCCACCGTTTGCTCTTTTCTCCTGGCGATCGTCCTGGTGATCGCGGCTCCCGTGCGGGCGGACAAATCCTATTCCATCGGACCGGTCCAGATCGAGGCCTGGCTGCAGCAGGACGGAGCGCTGCTGGTGGAGGAGCGGCGGAGCTACGATTTCGACGGTTCCTTTCACTACGCCTTCCGCTCCCTGCCCCTGCGCGAAGGGGTGCGTTACAGCGATTTCGCCATCGAGGAGGGCGATCAGGCCTATGTTGAGAAAGAGGACGATGACCCGGGCGTTTTTACGGTCAAGCAGGAGGAGGGGCTGATTGAGGTGCGCTGGTATTTTTCGGCTGATGATGAGCGCCGCACCTTTATTTTCCGCTACCGGCTGGAGGGGGCCGTCGCCCGACACGAGGATGCAGCGGTCTTTTATTACCAGTTCATCGGCAGGGACTGGAGCCAAAAGCAGAAGGATGTGACATTGACCCTTCATCCTCCGCAGGAGGAAAGCGGCGGCGAGGTACTGCACTGGCTCCACGGCCCGCTCTGGGCGCGTTCGGCCATCCAGCCTTCAGGGCGGATAACCGCCACCTGTGCGGAGCTGCCGGCGCGGGTTTATCTGGAGGTGCGGGCGCTCTATCCGCCCGAATGGTTCCCGGGCATGGCTGTCGCGGCCGGAGAGGTGCGCCCTGCTATCCTGGCTGAGGAGGCGAGCTGGGCGGCAAAAGCCAACGCCCTGCGCGAAAAGGAAGAGGCGAAGCAGGCGGTCCGCGCCGTGCGGCGCGTGGAAGGGCGCTATTATGCCGGACTTTTGGCCTTTATCGGCCTCGGGATCTGGTACTTTTTTTACCGGAACTATGGCAAGCGCCCGGCGATACACGATTATGTCCCGAAAGAGAGCCCCGAGATCCCCGACGAGACTCCGCCGGCGCTGGTCTCCTACCTCCTCAACAACCGGATCATCACCAGCGGAGCCCTTCTCGCCACTCTTTATGATCTGGCGCGGCGCGGTTTTGTCGAAATCTCCGAGAGCACGAGCGAAAGCCGTGGTTTTTTCAGCGGCAAGGGGATGAAGCGCGATTATCTGCTCTCCCTGCAGGCCGATGCCGCCCAAAAACGGCGGAGTGAGCTGCAGGAATACGAGTCCGGTCTGCTTGATTTCATTTTCAATGATCTTGCGGGGGGCGAGAACGAAATTTCACTCAAGACTTTTGGCAAGCACGCTCTCAAGGTGCAGAGCTTTTTCAGCAAATGGCAGGTGGGCGTGAAAAAAGCGGCCGAAGCGGCCGGCTGGTATGACAAGCGCAGTCTGAGCGGCATGCATCGCGCGATGCTCTGCTGCGGTGCCGGCATGGTGGCAAGCCTCCTGCTGCTGATCTGGTATGCCCCGTGGCCGGCGGTGGCGGCCGCCCTTTTTCTGGCGCTGCTGATCAGCGCCTATGCGATCCTGCATCGCACCGAGGAGGGAGAGCGGCGCTTCCAGCGCTGGAAGGCGCTTTCGCGCTACATGCGCAGCAAGGCTTTCCTGCAGACCCCGCAGGGGAGCCTGCTCGACCGGATCGACCGTTACTTCGTCTACGCCCCGGTGCTCGGAGCGGGCAAGCCGCAGTACCAGGCGCTCGCCAGCCAGATCCCCGCGGGGCAGAACGCCCACTATCTGCCCTGGTTCATCTATACCTCCGGCGACGGAGCGGCAGGAGGTGCCGATTCGTTCGCCCAGGCTTTCACCGCCATGACCACAACGATGAGTTCATCCGGCGGCGTCGGTGGCGGGGCGAGCGTGGGTGGCGGCGGAGGTGCGGGCGGCGGGGGGGGCGGCGCAGGTTGAGAGCGGCGTTACTGCGGTCAGGGCACTTTTTTTGCCTTGGTTTTTTGCGATTTAATGCGTATTATGAACGCGTGTTTAACAGACAATATTGATCATCGATTTCAAGGAGGTCAGCGTGCCCATAAAAGAAAACCAGGTCGTCACGATCCAGTATAATCTCACCGACGCGGATGGCAATCTGCTCGATACCACCTACGATGAGGGGCCGATGGAGTTCATCACCGGTTCCGGCGAGCTGCTGCCCAGGCTGGAAGCCGAGATTGTGACTATGGCGATGAACAGCAAGAAAAAGGTCGTCCTCCCGCCGGCCGATGCCTATGGCGATTACGATCCCGAGGATATCCAGGTGGTCAAGCGGGAAGAACTGCCCGATGACCTCGAACTGGAGATCGGCACCGAACTGCTCGCCGAGGTCGATGAAGAGGCTGAAGAGGAAGTAACCTGCTTCATCAGCAAGATCGACGGTGACGAGATCACCCTCGATTTCAACCACCCGCTGGCGGGCAAGGCCCTCCATTTTGAGGTGGAGCTGACCGGTGTGCGTCCTGCCACCCAGGAGGAACTCGAACACGGCCACGTCCATGGCGACGAGGAGTTCGATTAATCGGTGCGTATTACGCGCAAGGCCGGAAGAGTTTCTCTTCCGGCCTTTTTTTATGTCCCGGCAGGCCGGGCGCTCACACCACGCTCCAGCGGATGGTGAAAAGCCCGGTCACCTCGCTCTTTTGGGCCACCCGCTTCTCGAGCATTGCGATGAGCGTGTCGCGTTTGATCCCGGTCTCGTCCTCGACCTGAAAAATCCGCTGCCGCAGCCGCCGCTTCTTCTGCTCCAGCTCCTGCAACTGCCGCTGCAGCTGGTGCTGTTCAAGGGGGACCCGGGTGCGGCGGGAGAGGCGGCTGAGCCGCCGGATCTCTTTTTTCGCTTCAGCCAGTTCGTTCTCGACCGCCTCGGCCGCCTCATCCGACCAGGTCTCGAGACGTTCGCACTCTTCGTTGAAGAGGGTATTGTTCCACTCCTGGGAGTGCTGGGTGAGGTTCCTGATCTGTTTTTCGCTCTCCCGGGCCAGTTTTTTGAGCACCGCATCCGGGGCCTCCTGCGCCGGCATGACGGCGCCCCGGCAGTAGAAGAGATGTTCGCAGAGTTCCCCGTCCAGGGCGCGCCCCTGATCGTCAACAGCGGCGAAGACGAGATGCTCCTCGCGTTCGAGGCCGTCGATCATCAGCATTTGCAGGGTGAGCCAGCCGCTGCGGCCCCTGACCGCCTCGACCATCGAGATCCGCGTCGGATGGTGACTGATGTCGAAGAAGAGATGGGCGACCGGGGTGTTGTGGCGCTTGCCGGCCGCCAGGACATATTCACCCAGCGGATGGGAGAGGCGGTAGAGGGCCTGGTCGGCGACCGGGGCCCGGCTGCGGGAGGCCAGGGCGTAACGGCCGGCCGGGACCTGCGGGAGGGGCGACTGGACCAGGTCGAACTGGAGGCCGGCGTCGTTGAAACGGGCCTGGTCGGCGAGCTGATAGCGGGTCAGCTCCCAGAAAAAATGGCCAATGCGGTTGAGCTGCTGGCGGGCATCCTCCAGGCGTGTGCGCAGCCGCGCCTGCACATCCTGATCGAAATGCTCGAGCAGCAGGCGCCGGGTCTTGTCGAGTTGATGGGTGATGCTCTCCTCCATCTCCTGCTGCAGGGCGGTAAAGGCGGCATCGATCTCTTCGCGGCTGCGGCAGCGCTGGTAGAGGTCGAGGATGCGGGCCTCAAAGTCGACGCCCGATTCGATCTGGCCGAGGATTTCGTCGGAGGCTCCGAAGACCCCGTTGAAGAGGTTGAATTTCTGCTCGAGCAGCTCATAGACGCGCTGGTCGGCCTGATTACCGGTGTTGATAAAGTTGATCACCACCACATCGTGTTTCTGGCCGTAGCGGTGGCAGCGGCCGATGCGCTGTTCGATGCGCTGGGGATTCCAGGGGAGGTCATAATTGATGACCAGGCTGCAGAACTGCAGATTCAAGCCTTCGGCGGCCGCCTCGGTGGCGATCATGATCTGCCCGCGGTCGCGGAAGTGGTCGACCAGGGCGGTGCGGATGTCGATCTGGCGCGAGCCGCTGCTGCGTCCCTCGCCGGCGCGGCGTTCCAGCCACTCCTGGTAGATGGCGGCCGATTCCGGGTCGGTGTTGCTGCCGTTGAAGAGGACGATGCGGCCGCCGTAGCCGATGCGGACGAGGTGGCGGTGGATGTACTCCTGCGTCCGCCGGGATTCGGTGAAAATGAGGGCCTTTTCCGGCGCCCCCATCTTTTTCATCTCCGCGAAACCACATTCGAGCGCCTGACCGAGCTTCCCGGCCTTGCTTTCCAGGGGGATGGCGCCGGCAGCGGTGATAAAGCCCTCGAGGAGCCTGATCTCCCCGGCCAGCTGGACGGGGTCGGCCTCCCCTTCGGCGCCGCCCTCGCCGCCGGCATCGCTCTCCTCGATGTAATCGCTCTCCAACTCCTCCCCCTGAATAAGGCCGTCGAGAAAACCGGCGTCGGGCTGCCCGCCGCGCTGCATCAACTGCAGGCGGTTGCGCATGGCGGTGAGGGTGCCGGCGACCGCATAGGCGGAGGAGGCGAGCAGCTTGCGCAGGATAAGGATGAGGAGATGGCGCTGCTGGCGGGGCACGGCCAGGGTCTCCTCACGGGCGAGATATTCGGAGAGCCCGTCGTAGAGCGCCTGTTCCGCCTCGTTCGGGGTGAAAGGGATGGTGATGGCGCGCCGTTCAGTGTACTGGATGTACTCGGAGACCTGACTGCGCAGGGTGCGTTTGCAAAAGGAGGCGAGCCGTTCGCGGAGTTCGGCGTGGTCGGGTTTGGGTCCGCCGAAACGGCTGCGGAAGGCCGCGACCTCGCCGAAAATGTGGTCGTCGATGAGGGCGGCCAGCCCGTAGAGTTCGAGCAGTGAATTCTGCAGCGGTGTGGCGGTGAGGAGCAGCTTTTGCCGCTCCATGAGGGCCCACTGGATCTCCTGGGCCATTTTGCTACCCGCCTGGTAGACGTTGCGCAGTTTGTGGGCTTCGTCAATCACGACCAGGTCCCAGGGGATGGTCCGCAGCAGGGCGCCGTGGCGGCTGGCGAAGTGGATGGAGGTGATCACCACCAGGGGCTGGTCAAAGGGATTGGCCTTGCCCTCGCGCTGAACCTGGCGCATGGTGCGGGCGTCGATGACGCGGTTGGGGAGATGAAATTTTTCCTCGAGTTCCATGCTCCACTGCACCCGCAGAGCGGCCGGGCAGATGACCAGCAGCCGGCGGCGGCGCTCGGCCCAGTACTGGCAAAGGACCAGCCCCGCCTCGATGGTCTTGCCCAGCCCGACCTCGTCAGCGAGGATCACGCCCCGGGAAAGAGGGGAGCGGAGGGCGAAGAGGGCGGCCTCGAGTTGATGGGGATTGAGATCGACGTGGGCGTCGAAGAGGGAGTGGGAGATTTTGCCGATGAGATCGCCGCGGAAGTGCTGCGTCAGGGCGTGGGCGTAAAATTTGGCATGAAATGCTGTGGACATTAACCTTTATTCCCGGATGATGGCGGATGTTGTTGAACAGATGAGCGAGAGTGGTGGATCGTGGCGTCTGCTCACTCTCCCAGCTTGAACCAGGAGGCGACATCGGGGGAGGCGCTCCCGGATTCGCGCAGGCAGCGGTATTCGTTGGTGGAGGAGGAGTAGGAATAGTCCTTCTCCCACTCGCCGGCGCGTTCGGTGGTCTCACGGATGGCGGCGAGGATGAAATCGATTTCAGCATCGGTCATGGTGGGATGGATGGAGAGGCGCACCCATCCCGGCTTGTTGCTGAGGTCACCATGGTCGATCTGTTCGGCGATGCGGTGCGAGCGGTGGGGATCGACATGGAGGAGATAGTGGCCATAGGTGCCGGCGCAGGAGCAGCCGCCGCGCACCTGAATACCGAAGCGGTCGTTGAGCAGCTTGACGAAGAGATTGTAGTGGATCGTTTCCGAGTAGAAGGAAAAGATCCCGAGGCGCTCCTCGATGTGGTCGGCGAGGAGATGGAGATGAGGGATGGAGCGGAGGCCGTCGAAGAGACGGTTTTTCATCTCCTCCTCGCGGGCGAGCATATCGGCCACCCCCATTTGCTCCTTGAGCTCGATGGCCAGAGCGGCGCGGATAGCCTGGAGGAAGCCGGGTGTGCCCCCGTCTTCGCGCGCCTCGATATTGTTGATAAAGCTGTGTTCGCCCCAGGGATTGGTCCAGTTGACCGTCCCGCCGCCCGGCTGATCCGGCACCCGCAGGGTGTAGAGCGAGGAGTCGAAGAGGAGAATGCCCGCGCTGCCCGGCCCGCCGAGGAATTTGTGGGGGCTGAAAAAGATGGCGTCCAGTTTTGCGAGCGGGTCCTCCGGATGCATGTCGATGGCGACATAGGGGGCGGAGGCGGCGAAATCGACGAAGCAAAAGCCGCCATGTTCGTGCATGATGCGCGCCATCTCATGATAGGGGGTGCAGATCCCGGTGACGTTGGAGCAGGCGGTGAAGGTGCCGATCTTCATCTGCCGGTCACGGTATATGCGCAGGAGGCGGTGGAGGTGGTCGAGATCGACCCGTCCCTGCGGGTCCGGTTCGATCACCTCGACATCAGCGATGGTTTCCAGCCAGGAGGTCTGGTTGGAGTGGTGCTCCATGTGGGTCATAAAGATGACCGGGCGTGACTCCGGCGGGAAGAAGAGATAGTCGGCCAGCTGCTCGGGGACGCGCAGGCCGAGAATGCGCTGCCATTTGTTCACCGCGGCGGTCATGCCGGAGCCGGTCGCGATGATAATGTCGCCGGGGCCGGCGTTGACATGCCGCTTGATCCGTTCCTGGGCGAAGTGATAGGCCCGGGTCATGCTGGTGCCGGTGACGCTCGATTCCGAATGGGTGTTGCCGACAAAAGGGCCGAAATGGCCGGCGATGGCCTCTTCGATCGGCTGGTAGAGACGGCCGCTTGCGGTCCAGTCGGCATAGACGATGCGCTGCTCGCCGAAAGGGGTCGCAAAGCTCTGGTTATAGCCGATGATACGGTCGCGGAAGGTGGTGAAACGGCTTTCAAGCGTGCCCGGCATGGAACTCCTGCTGAAATGGTTCTCTCTTGACGCCTATATTGTAACAAAAATCTCCGACAGGAACAACGATTTTCTTGCCCCCCTGAGGAGGGCGGCCGTTGGCTGCAGTGGTCAAAGATGAACATTTGTAAAAATAATGAAAAAAATGGTTGACAAAAGCAAACATATGTGCTATATTAAGGTGAACAGATGTTCTAATAACTGAATAAGAGTTCACCTATGTCAGACACGTTGACCCCGAAACAGCGCCAGGTGCTCGAAGCCATCCGGCGGTTCCAGCAGGAAAAGGGTTTTCCCCCCACCGTGCGCGAACTGGCGGAGCTTTTCGGCCAGCTCTCCACGGCCGGGATGCACAAAATTCTCATGACCCTCCAGGAAAAGGGGGTGCTCAGCCGCCGTGAGGGGACCAAATCGCGCTCCTATCACATCATCGGCGAGGAGCCGGGCGAAGGTCTCGCCGGCCGCGCGCGCGCCTGCCCCATCATCGGCGAGGTCGTGGCCGGCATGCCCGAACTGGCCCTGGAAGAGCGCGAGGGTGACCTCTATCTCGATTCGGATTGGGTGGGCAAGGAGGATATCTTTCTGCTCCGGGTCCGCGGTCACAGCATGATCGACGCCGATATCCGCGACGGCGACCTGCTGGCTGTGCAGATCACCCAGAGCTGCCGCAACGGCGAGATCATCATCGCCCTGCTCGACGACGAGGCCACGGTCAAACGCTTTTACAAGGAAAAGGACCGCGTGCGCCTCCAGCCCGAAAACCAGACCATGCAGCCCATCTATATCCCCATTGACGACCCCGGTTTCCGCATCATCGGCAGAGTCAAGGGGCTGCTGCGCAGATACCATTAATCATCGGAGCCGATATGAACACCTTCGCAGAAACCCTGCAAATCGAGCAGCCGCGCCCGCGCACCCGGACCGAGCTTCAGGAACCGGCGCTGCTCATGCGCACCGCCAGCCGCCGCGTCAGCACCTGGTTCACCACCCTGGAAGAGCGCCACAACATCTCCGCCGGTGACGTCATGGCCTATCTCCTCCAGAGAGAACCCGGGATCAAGGAGCGCCTCGACCGCCTCTGGGATCTCGTCGACAGCGATGTCCAGGGCCGCTATCTCGAGGGGGTGCTCGACGAGAGTGATTTTCGTATCTGGCGCCAGAACCTGCGCGAGTGGCTCAGCCTGCTCCACGCCGCCCTGGCTCTGGTCCGCCTCCACCGCAGCAATGCGCCCGAGGGCGATTTCGCCCTCACCGGCAGCGCGCTCGCCCCGGCGGCAGCGTGAAGCACTGGCGCTGAACCGTTATTGACCTGATCTGATTGTAAAGGCACTTTCCTATGGCAAAAACCGTGAGAACCGATTGGGCCGCCTACTGGGACCAATTCGATGATCTCGATGAACTCCAGTTAAAGTCCTTCAACCTCGACGACACCCTGATCGAAATCGAGAAATATGCGGGCTGCAAACTTCTCAGCGGCGACCAGATGCAGATCATCATGGCCCTGGAGGAGCGCATCCGCGAAGTAAGCAAGCGCTCAGGCAAAGGCGCCGTGAGCGCCCAGTACAGCCTTTTCGACTGAACTGCCCCGCACCACCTTTTCCCTGCCGGCACGACGCCGGGATTGAGCCCCTCTGCTGCGGTGCAGCCACCCGCCGCTGCACCGCAGCGGGGCCTCTTCTTTCCACCCCCTTTTCTTCCTACCGCAGGTTCCGCCCGCCGCATCCCCGCCGATTAAAACCGTTGACTATTTACAAGCAATTGCCTATATTTTTGTTTATGGTCAAATTATTTCAATAGTTACAGCGATGCCGACCCGCACCGCCTGAGCCATCCTCCTGACCGGTACAGACGATCTCAAACTCTGTGACCGGCCGCTCCGCCAAGCTGAAGAAAGGTTCGTCTCTCCATGAGCTCGCGCGAACTCGAAAAAACCTATGATCCCACCCTGGTGGAAGACCGCTGGTACGCTTTCTGGGAAGAGCACCAGCTCTTCCACGCCGATGCCCGGTCCGCCAAAAACGCCTATACGATCATGATCCCTCCGCCCAACGTGACCGGCATGCTCACCATGGGCCATATCCTCAACAACTCGATCCAGGATCTCCTCATCCGCTGGAAAAAAATGCAGGGTTACGAGACCCTCTGGATGCCGGGCACCGATCATGCCGGCATTGCCACCCAGAACAAGGTCGAGGCGGCGCTGCGCCTCGAGGGGGAGACCCGCTACACCCTCGGCCGCGACAGGTTCCTCGAGCGCGTCTGGGAGTGGCGGGAAAAATACGGCGGCATCATCTTCAAGCAGCTCCGCAAGCTCGGCGCCGCCTGCGACTGGGAGCGTGAATGCTTCACCATGGACGAGGGGCTGAGCCAGGCGGTGCGTGAGGTCTTCGTCAGCCTCTATGAAAAAGGATTGATTTACAAGGGCAACCGTCTGATCAACTGGTGCCCGAGCTGCCGCACCGCACTGGCCGATGAAGAGGTCAACTCGATCGATGAGGAGGGCAAGCTCTGGAATATCGCCTATCCGCTCGCGGAGGGTGAGGGCGAGATCATCGTCGCCACCACCCGGCCCGAGACCATGCTCGGCGACACCGCGGTGGCCGTCAACCCCGCCGATGAACGCTATCAGCATCTGATCGGTAAAAAGCTGCTCCTGCCTCTGGTCGATCGCGCCATTCCCGTCATCGCCGACGAACACGCCGATCCGGCCTTCGGCAGCGGCGCGGTCAAGATCACTCCGGCCCACGATTTCAACGATTTTGAGGTGGGCCAGCGCCACGGCCTCGAACTGGTGCCGGTCATCGGCCCGGACGGCCGGATGAACGGGAACGCCGGCGTCTATGAGGGACTCGATCGCTTCGAGGCGCGCAAAAAGATCCTCGCGGATCTGCAGGAGCGCGGCCTCCTGCGCGGCGAGATCAGGAAGAGCATCCCGGTGCCGCACTGCTACCGCTCAGGGGACGTGATTGAACCCTATCTCTCGGAACAGTGGTACGTGAGAATGGCGCCCCTGGCCGAGCCCGCCCTCGAGGCGGTGCGCTCCGGCCGCATCAAGTTTTATCCCCGCCACTGGGAAGAGACCTATTTTCACTGGATGACCAACATCCGCGACTGGTGCATCAGCCGCCAGATCTGGTGGGGCCATCGCGTGCCGGTCTGGTATTGCGACCGGGGCCACACCATTGTCCGCCGGGAAACCCCCGCCTCCTGTCCGGAGTGCGGCAGCACCGAACTCCGCCAGGACGAGGATGTGCTCGACACCTGGTTCAGCTCCTGGCTCTGGCCGTTCAGCACCCTGGGCTGGCCGGAAAAGAGCGAGGATCTGCAGAAATTCTTTCCCACCGACACGCTGGTGACCGGTCCGGACATCATCTTTTTCTGGGTGGCGCGCATGATCATGGCCTCGCTGGAGTTCATGGGCGATATCCCCTTCAAACAGGTCTATTTCAACGGCATGATCCGCGACCTCGACGGCCGCAAGATGTCCAAATCGCTCGGCAACTCGCCGGATCCTTTCTGGCTTATCCGCAGCGCTGACACCGCGGAGATCGGCGATTTCGGCAAGACCAACCCTACCTACCGCAACGGCGTGCCCGCCTATGGCGCGGATGCGATCCGCCTCACCATGGTCTATCTGACCCCACTGGGTGGCGATGTCCGTTTCGACCACACCCTGGTGGAGATGGGCCAGAAATTCGCCAACAAACTCTGGAATGCCGCCCGCTTCATCCTCATGAACCTGGACGGGGAGGAGATCCTTCTGCCCATCGCGGATATTCCGGCGGAGAAGATGGAACTGGCCGACCGCTGGATCCTCAGCCGCATCAACCGGACCCTGGCTGAGATGGAGAGAGCGCTGCAGGAGTTCCGCTTTAACGATGCCACGCGGGCGGTCTATGATTTCATCTGGGGCGAATACTGCGACTGGTATCTCGAGCTGATCAAGAAGCGCCTCTATGACGAAGCCGATCCCGCTGCGCGGCGGGTGGCCCGTTCGCTGGCGACCTTTGTGCTTGAAAGCAGCGTACGCATGCTTCATCCTTTCATGCCGTTTATCACCGAGGAGATCTGGCAGCATCTGCCCGCGGAGTACCAGGAAGAAAAACCCGTACGCACCATCATGCTCCAGGGTTATCCCCAGGCCGATCCGGCCCTCTTTGATGAAACGGCGGAGCGGGAGATGACGGTCGTGCAGCAGGTGATCGGCGCGGTGCGCAACATCCGCGGCGAGATGAACGTTCCGCCGGCCAGAGAGGCCGATCTGATCCTCAACAGCGCCGATGCGGCTCTTCTCGAGCTGATCGGGCGCAATGCCGGCTATCTGCACAAGCTCGCCCGGGTCGGCGGCATCCTCTACAACCAGCCGCGTCCGGCCGCCGCGGCCAGCGCTGTGGCTCAGGGGATCGAGATCCTCGTCCCCCTGGCCGGCCTGATCGATGTCGACCGGGAGAAAGGCCGTCTCGAAAAGGAGATCGCCCGGCTTGAAGGCCAGCTTTTCGGTTTGACCCAGAAGCTGATGAACCGGGATTTCATCGCCCGGGCGCCCAAAGAGGTGATTGAAAAGGAGGAGAAGAAGCGCGCCGATTTTGCGCACACCCTGGAAAAACTGCGCTCAAGCCTGCAGAGCATCGCCGGCGAGTGACCTCCTCCGGCCTCCCTGCTGAAGGGGGGAGGCGGCCTGCTCGAAACCATTATTGCAACTGTGAAGGAGATCTCAATGGAAAATTCTTTCTGGCTGGTTCTTTTCGTGGCCCTGATGCCGCTGGTCTCTCTGGCGGTCGAGCCCAAAATCGCAGTCACCGTCTACAATGAGGATCTGGCCCTGGTGCGCGAAGCGCGCACCCTGAAGCTGGTCAAGGGGAGCCAATCCTACGCCTATTCCGGTGTGGCTGCGCAGATTGATGCGACCTCGGTCCATTTCCGTGCCGTCGATCCTGCGGCGGGCATCACCCTGCTCGAGCAGGACTATGAGTACGATCTGGTGGGAACCGAGAGGCTGCTGCAAAAGTATATTGATGAGCAGGTGATAGCGACGGCGGAGAACGGAGCGGTGCACAGCGGTACACTGCTCAGCGCCCAGGATGGGGATATCGTGCTTCTGGATGGCTCAGGCAAGGTTCAGGCCCTCAAGGCCGCCAAGCTGCAGAGCATCGAATTCCCCTCCCTGCCCGAGGGGCTGCGTACGCGGCCGACCCTGGTCTGGCAGCTGGAGTGCAGCAAGGCGGGCGATCACGAGGCCGAGATCAGCTATCTTACCAGCGGCCTGAGCTGGCACGCCGAATATGTCGCCGTGCTGGAGGCGCAGGAGAACGCGGCCCAGCTGAACGGTTGGGTCTCGATCGATAACCAGTCGGGTGCGACCTACAAAGAGGCCAAGGTCAAGCTGGTCGCCGGCGATGTCCACCGTGTCGAACAGGCGGTGCCGGTGCGCGCCATGTTCCGCACCGAAGCGGCCATGGCGATGGATTCGCAGTTCGAAGAGAAGGCGCTTTTCGAGTATCATCTCTACACTTTGCAACGTCCGGCCACACTCAAGGACAAGCAGATCAAGCAGCTCTCGCTCTTCCCGGCCGCGCGGACGCCGGTGACCAAGCTCTATTCGTTTGACGGCGCCTTTGACGGCAGCAAGGTGAAGGTCAAGCTCGAGTTCCGCAACAGTCAGGCGAACGGGCTGGGCATGCCGCTCCCCAAGGGGGTGGTGCGCGTCTACAAGCAGGATGCGGACGGCGCCCAGGAGTTCATCGGCGAAGACCGCCTCGATCACACCCCCAAGGATGAGAAGGTGCGCCTCAGCCTTGGCAACGCCTTCGATATTGTCGGTGAGCGCGTCGTCAAGGATGTGCGCGAGATCTCCCGTACTTCGCGTCAGGAGACGGTGCAGATCAAGCTGCGCAATCACAAGAGCGAAGAGGTGGTCATCAATGTGGTCGAGCATTTTTCCGGCGACTGGAGCCTGATCGGCAAGACGCCGACCATCGCTGTCCGGGATGCGGGCAAAGCCGAGTTTCAGGTGCGCGTTGCGGCGGACCAGGAGAGCGTTTTCGAGTATACGGTGCTCTACAAGTGAGCCCCCGGCGGGAGGCCTGAGCGAGCGAGCCGGTGAACAAAAGCCCCAATACTGCCCTGGAGTGGCCGGTGGACCGCATTCCGGGCATTGGCCAGAAGCGGGCGGTTGCCCTGCAGAATGCGGGCATCTATACGATCGGCGACCTGGTCTACTATTTCCCGCGCCGATACCTCGACCGCTCGACCGTGACGCAGATCAACCGCCTCAAGCCCGACCAGGAGGTGACCGTCGTCGCCCGCGTGATCCAGTTCACGGTGCAGAAGGGGCGGCGCAGCCGGTTCGTCCTCATCGTCGGTGACGGCACCGGCTTTTTACACTGCATCTGGTTTTCACGGCTTCCCTACTGGTACAAGGCATTCAAGCATGGCGAATGGCTGGCCCTGAGCGGCAAGGTGGGGTTTTTCAAGGGACTGCAGATGACTCATCCGGAGTTCGACCGCCTCGGCATTACCGGGGAGGGCGAGCAGGTCCACACCGGCAAGATCATCCCGCTCTATCCCTCGAGTGAATCCCTCGGCCAGGCGGGTTTTGACAGCCGCGGTTTCCGACGTATCCTGCACGCGGTGCTGAAAAACTGGGGTGATCAGGTCGAAGAGACCATCCCGGAGGAGCTGGTGACGCGGCTGGGCATGCCGCCGCTGCGGCAGGCCCTCAGCGCCATCCACTTTCCGGCGGATTTCGCCGGTCTGCAGGCCGCCCGGATGCGCCTCAAGTTCGACGAGCTCTTTTTTATGGAGCTGCTGGTGGCGCTGCGCCGCCGGCATCAGCAGGAGAGTACAGGGGGCATCCGCTTCGAGAAGGTGGGCGAGCTCACCCGCAGGCTGGTCGATTCACTGCCGTTCGCGCTCACCGCCGCCCAGAAGCGGGTGCTGCGCCAGATCCGCGCCGACATGAAGAGCCCGCGGCCCATGCACCGGCTGCTGCAGGGCGATGTCGGTTCGGGCAAGACCGTGGTCGCATTGATCACCATGCTGATCGCCGTCGAGAACGGCTTTCAGGCCGCCCTGATGGCCCCGACCGAAATCCTGGCCGAGCAGCACTATCTCACCATCAGTGCGATGCTCCGGGAGTTGGGCGTCGATGTGGTCCTGCTGGTGGGCGGACAAGTGCGGAGCACGCGCGGGGAGCTGCTCGACCGGATCGCATCCGGGGAGGCTCGCATCATCATCGGCACCCACGCTCTGATCCAGGAGACGGTTGATTTTCATCAGCTCGGCCTGGTGGTGATCGACGAGCAGCACCGTTTTGGCGTTATGCAGCGTGCCACGCTGAGGGAGAAGGGGCTCAATCCCGATCTGTTGGTGATGACGGCAACCCCGATCCCGCGCACCCTGACCATGACGGTCTATGGTGATCTCGATGTCTCGATCATCGATGAGCTGCCGGCCAACCGCAAACCCGTCAAGACTTTCTGGCGGGAGGAAAGCCGGCGCAGCCGGATCTACCATTTTCTGCGCAGCCGGGTGGCGGAGGGCGCGCAGGCCTTCATTGTCTTTCCGTTGGTCGAAGAGTCGGAAAAATCGGACCTCAAGGCCGCGGTCGAGAGCTACCAGGCGATGAGCGCCACCTTTTTCAAGGATTTCCGCGTCGGTCTCCTCCATGGCCGCATGAAGCCGGAGGAGAAAGAGGCGACCATGGCGGCTTTTAAACGCCATGAGCTGCAGATTCTGGTCAGCACCACCGTCATCGAGGTCGGCGTCGATGTGCCCAACGCTTCGATCATGGTGGTCGAGCACGCCGAGCGCTTCGGGTTGACCCAGCTGCACCAGCTGCGCGGCCGCGTCGGCCGCGGCTCCCGCCAGTCCTACTGCGTGCTCATCAGCTACGGCGCGTTGACCGAGGAGGCGCGGACGCGGCTTGAGACCCTGGCGTCGACCAACGACGGCTTCAAAATCGCCGAAGTTGATTTGCAGCTGCGCGGTCCGGGCGAATTTTTCGGCACGCGCCAGCACGGTCTGCCGGAGCTCAAGCTGGCCGACCCCAGCCGCGATCTGGAGCTGCTGCGCCTCGCCCGCGATGAGGCTTTCCGCCTGGTCGAGGCGGATCCGCAGCTGCGCGACCAGGCGAGCCTGGCCACGCGCCACTACTTTGTCAGAAACTATCAGGAGCGTTTCGGCCTGGCATGGGTCGGATGACCGGCCGCAGCCGGCTGCTCCCCGTCGATAACCGCACAATGAGGCACAGCTATGGATGAACAGAACAAGCACCACGCCGCACTCCTCTTCAACCTGGTGATGATGTTTCACTCCGCGGCGATGCAGCAGATGGGCAAATTGAAGAATCCGATGACCGACGCCATCGAGCGCGACATGGAACAGGCGCGACTCTCCATCGACATGCTGGATATGCTCCAGGCCAAGACGGCGGGCAATCTTGGTGAGGATGAGAGCAAGTTCATCGGCCACGTCATCAGCGAACTCAAGCTGAATTATGTCGA
>DAOOPF010000041.1:0-22618 GCA_035388125.1 bacterium
ACTGCGCCATGCAGCTGGTGCGCAATCCGGGCCAGTTCGACGTCCTCCTCACCGAAAATATGTTCGGGGATATCCTCAGTGACGAGGCCGCGATGCTGACCGGCTCGCTGGGCATGCTCCCCTCGGCCAGCCTCGGCAGCGGCACCGCCCTTTATGAACCCGTACACGGCTCGGCGCCCGACATCGCCGGCCGGGACCTCGCCAATCCCATCGCTACCATCTCTTCGGTCGGGATGATGCTGCGCTACAGCTTTGATATGGCCGGGGAAGCCGACAAGCTCGATCAGGCGGTCAGTCGGGTTCTCGAGAGCGGAGCGCGCACCCGCGACATCGCACCGGCCGGGACGCCATGGATCGGCACGGCGGAGATGGGGGCAAGAATTCGCCAAGCCTATACTGATATCTAGGTTATATCTTTCAGAAACCTGACAACCCGGAAAATAAATCGCGCAGAGGAGCCGGGCGGCAGAGTAGAAGAGGATTTTTCCAGCTTCTGTTTGTCTCCGCTTCCCGGCGCCTCTGCGCGCATTGTCTGCACAAGGAGCCCTGAATGCAAGATCGGTTGATACTCTACGACACCACCCTGCGCGACGGCGGCCAGAGCGAGGGGATCTCCTTCTCGGCCGGCGACAAGCTCAAGATCGCGCAGCGGCTCGACGCTTTCGGCGTGGATTACATCGAGGGCGGCTGGCCGGGCTCCAACCCCAAGGACCTCGAATTCTTCCACCGCGCCGCCGCTGCGCCCTGGAAAAACGCCCGCATCGCCGCCTTCGGCAGCACCCGCAAGGTCAACACCCCCGCCGGCGAGGATCCCAACCTCCACGCCCTGCTCGAAGCGGAGACCCCTGTCATCACCATCTTCGGCAAATCATGGGACCTCCATGTCATCGAGGGACTGCGCACCACCCTCGAGGAGAACCTCAACCTCATCCGCGATTCCGTCGCCTTTCTCGATGACCATGGCAAGGAGGTCATTTACGACGCCGAACACTTTTTCGACGGCTATCTCGCCGATCCCGAATATGCCCTCCGCACGCTCGCGACAGCGCAGGAGGCGGGCGCTGCCTGCATCGTCCTCTGTGACACCAACGGCGGCACTCTCACGCTAAAGCTGGTCGAGATCATCCGGGCGGTCCAGGCGCGCTTCCCGGGCATGCCGCTCGGCCTGCATGCCCACAACGACGGTGACGTCGCGGTGGCCAACAGCCTCGCCGCCCTCGGCCTCGGCCTGCGCCATATCCAGGGGACGATCAACGGCTACGGAGAACGCTGCGGCAACGCCAATCTCTGTTCGATCATCGCCGGTGCGTCACTGAAACTGGAAATCCCGCTCGCGACAGCAGTCGCGCTGCAGGAGCTGACCAGCCTCTCCCGCTATGTCAGCGAAATCGCCAACCTCCCCCATCACGAGGCAAGCCCTTACGTGGGCAACAGCGCTTTCGCCCACAAGGCGGGCATACATGTCAGCGCCATCCAGCGCAACCGCCGCACCTATGAGCATGTCGCGCCGGAGCGGGTCGGCAACCACCGCCGCGTCCTGGTCTCGGACCAATCCGGCCAGAGCAACATCCTCTACAAGGCCGGCGAAATGGGCATCGACATCACCAGCGACCGGGCTGAGGTCCGGCGGCTGGTCGAACAGCTCAAGGAGATGGAGCACCTCGGCTACCAGTACGAAGGGGCCGACGGCTCCCTCGAGGTGCTGATTAAAAAGAGCGCCGGCCTGTACACCCCCTACTTCTCCCTCGAAAGCGCCCGGGTGATCGTCGACAAGAGCGAAAACGGCTTTCTCCGCGCCGAGGCCATCCTCAAGATCAGCGTCAAGGGTCAGATTGAACATACCGCCGCCGAGGGGCACGGGCCGGTCGACTCCCTGGACCGCGCCCTGCGCAAGGCCCTCCATCCCTTTTACCCTGGGCTGGAAAGGGTCAAGCTGGCGGATTATAAGGTGCGCGTGCTCAACAGCGACCTCGCCACCGCAGCCACCGTGCGCGTCTATATCGAATCGACCGACGGCAAAAGCTCCTGGGGCACGGTGGGGGTCTCGGAGAATATTATCGAGGCGAGCTGGCAGGCCCTGGCCGACAGCATCGACTATTATCTCATGCGGACGATCAACGGGACATAAAACGGAACTGCGCAGAAAGCTCTATTGCGCGGGCGGTTCAGGGACCGGGCTTTGGTCCACGTAGATGAGCTGGTCGACGGGAAAGTTCAGCGCCCGGGCCTTGCCGACCAGCCCGGTCAATACATCCTGAGAAAGCTGCGGTTCGCGCGCCAGGATCCAGAGGTATTTAGTGCTGTTGCTGCAGATCAATACCCGCGAGTAGGCGTCATCGAGATCGATGATGTTGTAGCCGCCGTAAAAAGGGCCGAAAAAAGAGACCTTCAACCGCCCGATGTTCCGCTCGCCGACGAATTTGGCCTTGCCCACCGCCTCCTTCCACTTCTTCTTTTCCTCCTGGTATCCCCGGTTGACCACCCGCACCGAGCCGTCCTCATTGAGCGCATAGAACGCCGTGACGCGGCTGAGCCCCCGTTCGAAGGAGTGGTCGAGTCGGGCGATCTCGTACCAGGTGCCGAGGTAGCGATCCAGGTTAAAATTCTCGACCGGCACTGCGCCCTGGGGCAGCGTACCGGCACAACCGGCGAGTCCCGCCAGCAGGGCAAAACAGAGCAGTTGCTTCATGGTTTGAACTCCTGTTAAGGATGGCAGTAAATAAACGCCTCTGTCAAAGGCCTTGTAAATATGGCAAAATACTTTTACTTTTCCACAACAATTTTATCCCGGATCACCTGAACCGCAAACCAGCCAGCTGAAAGGGACTCTATGAAAAAGATCATGGTGCTCGGCGCCGGACTCGTCGGCCGGGCCATGGCCATCGACCTCTGCCGCGATTATGAGGTCACTTCCGTGGACATCCATGCCGATACGCTGCTCAAACTGGCCCAGGAGCACCCGATCCGGACCGTGACGGCTGACCTCGCACAGTTCGAAACTATCGGCCCCCTGGTGTCCGGCCAGGATCTGGTCATCGGCGCCCTCCCCGGCTTCATGGGCTGCAAAACCCTGGAAGCCGTGATCTCCGCGGGTGTGAACTGCGTCGATATCTCCTTCTTCCCCGAGGACCCCTTCAGCCTCGATGCCCTGGCCAGGGCCAGGGGCGTCACCGCCGTGACCGACTGCGGCGTAGCGCCCGGCATGAGCAACCTCATCATCGGCCATCATCAGCGCTCCATGCAGATCGACTCTTTCGAGTGTCTGGTGGGCGGTCTGCCGCAGACGCGCACCTGGCCATTTGAGTACAAAGCCCCCTTCTCCCCTCTCGATGTGATCGAGGAGTATCTCCGCCCGGCCCGCCTGGTGGAGAACGGGCGCATCGTGACCCGGCCGGCGCTGTCCGAGCCGGAGCTGGTGAATCTCGCCCCGGTCGGCACGCTCGAAGCCTTCAATACGGATGGGCTGCGCACGCTGCTCACCACGACCAAAATTCCCGAGATGCGCGAAAAGACCATGCGTTACCCGGGCCACTGCCAGCTGATGAAAATCCTGCGCGAATCCGGCTTTTTCTCGGATGAGCCGATCTCTGTCCAGGGCGTCATGGTCGCCCCGCGCGCACTGACCAGCCGGCTGCTCCTGCCGCTGTGGCAATTGGGTGAGGAGGAGCACGAGTTCACCATCATGCGCATCACTCTCGAAGGGCGAGCCGGCGAACGGCGGCTGAGACATATCTACCATCTCTATGACACCTATGATCCGGCCACCCGCACCTCCTCCATGGCGAGGACGACCGGCTACACCGCCACGGCCGCGGCGCGCCTGATTCTGAACGGCCATTTCGTTCGCAAAGGTATCTGCCCGCCGGAATACATCGGCGGAGAGGGGGAGTGTTTCGAGCGGATCATGGCCGATCTCGCCGGACGCCGGGTCCGCTATGTGCATGAAGAAATTGTGCTCTGAACGGTCCCCGGCAGGGGCCTGGGCTGCGGAGAGAGGGGGGATTGGAGAACGATGACGCCAGCGCGCGGGGGCGTGCAGGACCTTCGCGGCGGCCGCCGGGAGTGGCCCGGAGCTGCGGCCGCAGCCGGAGCCTACTCAGTCTTATCTTTCTTTTTAGAGGGTGCGACGGTGATGAGGATGCCGCCGATGATCATTGCGGCCAGGCCGTATACATAGCCCCCGAGATCAGGATTGAAGCCGATCCCCGGCTGGGAGAGACGGGAATACTCCAGTCCGCAGAGGACTACTCCGACGAGAATAATCAAGGCGCCGATCCACTTGGCATAAAGAGATGAAAGCGTCAGAATCAGGCCGGAGAGTATGAGGAGGGGTTTTTCATCAGGCTCGGGCTTGAGCTTGAAAGCCATATAGAGGAGATACCCGCCTGCGAGAAAGAAGCAAGTGCGCACAACCGCCTTGGTGGTGTCTTTCACAGTACGCTCCTCCAGCGCTATCGGACCTGTTCGCGTGAAACCGGCTAGATCATGCGGTTGCTCTTGCCAAACCTCTTTATTTTAACAATAAACAGTACCAATAACAAGCGTTTTACGCCTTCCGCTGCAGCCACTCGTCCCGCAGGATCCAGGCAGGGCCGGACACCGGCGGTTAAGAAATCTTTATTGCATAAGATGATTATATCATTTATCTTCAATATACATAACCCATCATAAGCGGACAAGCGAAATTTGCAGTCCGCCTCCGGCTGCGCCCTCAGGCCCGGAATGCAGAATGAATATTTTTAAGTATTTGATTTATATAGCAATACTGCTGACACTCCGCCCCGCCATCGCCGCCGATGGCGAACTCCTTGTCAAGGGGCAGGCTTCGTGCTGGGGCAACTACAGCAGCGGCGCCCTTTATCCGCTCCAGCTGGGCGGCCGCTATATTCCCCAACTCAACGGTCGGCGCACCATCGGCGGCAAAACAGCCGATTTCGAGGCCTCGCTCCATCTCAATGCCGGATTCTCCGCCCAGCCGTTCGACTCTGCGGAGAGCCGCGGTGACATCAAGCCCTACCGTCTCTGGCTGCGCTATTCGGCACCCCGGTTCGAGATCCGGCTCGGCCTGCAAAAGATCAATTTCGGCTCGGCTCTTCTGCTCCGCCCCCTGATGTGGTTCGATGCGGCCGATCCGCGCGACCCCCTCCAGCTCACCGACGGCGCCTGGGGGCTGCTCGGACGCTATTATTTTCTCAATAACGCCACCCTCTGGCTCTGGCTGCTCCGCCCCGCTGAGCAGCTGAGAAGCTGGGAGCTGATGCCGTCGAATCGCAGCCGTCCCGAATGGGGCGGAAGGATTCAGTACCCTCTCCCCGGCGGGGAGATCGGCCTCTCCGGTCATCTCCGTACCGCCGACGGCCGCGCCCTGGCCGGTGAAGCAGCGCCGGCGGGGGAGGCCTGGACACAAAGGGATGTTCTGGCGGAGATTAGTGAAAGCCGCATCGGCCTGGACGCCAAATGGGACTGGCTGGTGGGACTGTGGTTCGAGGGCGCCTGGATCCGCAGCGGCCATTCTCCCGCTCCCCTCAGGAACGAGACCCTGCTGACGATCGGATCCGATTATACCTTCGGTATCGGCAACGGCCTCCATCTGCTTTGCGAGAATCTCTGGTTCGCCGCCGGTCCGGAGGGCCCCGGCCTCGATGGCGCCCGCGCGTTGGCCGGCCTCTCCCTCACCTATCCTCTCAGCCTCTTCGACCAGCTCTCCGCGATCCTGTACGCGGACTGGGACGAGCAGGAGCTTTACCGGTTCGCCAGCTGGCGCCGGCAGTACGACAACCTGGCCATCAGCCTGATGGCCTGGTTGAATCCGGAGCGGCTGTTCCTGCCCGGACACTCCGGCGAAGGCGGCGCCGTTTTCGCGGGCCGGGGAGGTCAAATCATGCTGATCTATAACCATTAAAGAATCGGACTATGGAAAACCAAACCATCATCGACATCCGGGAGCTGGTCAAGCGCTTTCCCATCGGCGACGGCACCTTCACCGCCCTGCGGGGCATCACCCTCAGCTTCGAAAAGGGCGAATTCGCCGGCCTGGTCGGCCCGAGCGGTTCGGGCAAAACCACCCTGCTCAACATCATCGGCTCTCTAGATGCGCCCAGCGCGGGCTCCGTGATCGTGCTAGGTAAGGAAGTCGCGCGGCTCAGCCACCACGAGTCGGCCGCCCTGCGTAACCACCACATCGGCTTTATCTTTCAGACCTACAACCTGCTGCCGGTCTTTACGGTCTATGACAACGTCGAGTTTCCCCTGCTGCTGCAAAAGGGCAGCGCCGCCGCACGTAAAAAAGCGGTGATGGAGGCCCTGGAATGGGTCGGGCTGGCGGAAAAGGCGCAGTCCCGGCCCGCCCAGCTCTCCGGCGGTGAATGCCAGCGCGTCTCCATCGCCCGCGCCATGGTCAAGCGCCCCCAGCTCGTCCTTGCCGACGAGCCCTCCGCCAACCTCGACGCCGACAACTCGCATCACATCCTGCGCACCATGAAAAGGCTCAACCGCGAGCTGGGCACGACCTTTATTTTTGCCACCCATGACGAGAAGGTGATGCGCTATCTGGATCGCATCATAGGGTTAGAGGACGGCCGCGTGGCCCGCGACGAACGGATAGAGAACGCAGCGGAAGGTGACCACCCGCCCGCCTCCGGCGAGGCCGGGAGGTCTGAACTCCCCGGGGAGGAAGATTATGCTCGCCCTTAGACTGGCCATAAAAAACCTTCTGGGCGCCGGCCTGCGTACCTGGCTGACCGCCGGCGTCCTCTCCATCGCCTTTGTGGTGATGGTCTTTTACCACGGGCTGCTCGACGGCTGGAATCTCCAGGCCCGCAACGACACCCGGGAGTGGGAGATCGGCGGCGGCCAATACTGGCATCCCTCCTACGACCGCTTCGATCCCTTTTCACTGCAGGATGCCCACGCGCCCCTCAGCCCGCAGGCGCGGGAACTGACCGCCGCGGGCAGGATCGTGCCGGTGCTGATCACCCAGGCCACCGCCTATCCCGACGGCCGCATGGTCAACCTCCTTCTGCGGGGCATCCCGGCCGGTCAACAGATCCTCAGCCTCCCCACCGCCTGCCTGGCAGCCGACTCGGTCGAGATCCCCGCCCTCATCGGCCGGCGCATGGCCGCTGCCCTGCGGCTGCAGCCTGGCGATGCCCTGCTGCTGCGCTGGCGCGACGTCCACGGGGTCTTCGACGCCCGCGAGGTCACCATCGTCGATATCTTCAAGGCCAACATCCCCTCCATCGATCAGGGACAAATATGGCTGCCGCTCGACAAGGTGCAGGAGATGACCGGGATGGCGGACGAAGCCACCCTCCTGGTCACGGCCCGGGACCTGCCGCCCGTCCCGCTCGCGGGCTGGACCTTCAAGGATCCCGATTTCCTGCTCAAAGAGTTCACGGAGATCATCGAGAGTAAAAAGGCCGGCTCGGCCATCGTCTACGGCACCATGCTGGCCATCGCCCTGCTGGCGATATTTGACAGCCAGGTGCTCTCGATCTTCCGGCGCCGGCGCGAGATCGGCACCTACATGGCCCTGGGCATGACCCGTGGCCAGGTCATCCGCCTTTTCACCGTCGAGGGAGCCGCCCACAGCCTTTTCGCCCTGCTCCTGGCTTCGATCTACGGGCTGCCGCTGCTGCACTGGCTCGGCACCCATGGCATCTCCATGCCGGAGGTCGCCGACGCTACCGGCATGACTATCGGCGACAAGATGCTCCCGGTCTACAGTGCAGGCATGGTGCTCTTTTCCGTTACTGTGGTTATCCTGTCGACGGCTGTCGTCAGTTATCTGCCGGCGCGCCGGATCGCCCGTCTGAAACCCACGGAAGCCCTGCGCGGCAAGATCCAGTGAAACCGGGGCCAGAGAGGCTGGCCAGGGTAACTGCTCCATTCGCCGCCCATTTCGCTTGAAAGGAAAGCCAGCGTGATCCGATTTCTCCTCAAGGGCATTTTGCACGACCGCCATCGCAGCCTCATGCCCATCATCGTCATCACCACCGGCGTCGCCCTCACCGTACTGGCACACGCCTGGATCCAGGGGGTCATGGGCGAGGCCTATACCATGAGCGCCCACTTCGCCACCGGCCACCTCAAGGTGATGACCCGCGCCTACGCCGAAGATCAGGCTCAGATGCCGGTCGACCTCGCCCTCACCGGCACCGGCGAGATGGTCGAACAGCTGGCCGCGGAGATGCCTGAAATCGACTGGGCACCGCGGATCCGATTCGGCGGCCTCATCGATTTCCCCGACAGCGCGGGCGAGACCCGCGCCCAGGGCCCGGTGGCGGGCTATGCCATCGACCTCCTCTCGCCGGATGCGCGCGAGCCCGGCCGTTTCAACCTCCCCCAGGCCCTGCACTCCGGCCGCATGCCGCGCGATGAACGCGAAGCCCTCATCACCCACGATTTCGCTGAAAAATTTGCCGTCCGGCCGGGCGACTCGTTCACCTTTTTCGGCAGCACCATGGAGGGCAGCCTGGCCTTTCACAATTTCACCGTCGCCGGCACCGTCCGTTTCGGCTCAGAGGTGCTCGACCACGGCGCCATCATCATCGATCTGGCCGCGGGCCGTCAGACCCTGGCCATGCAGGATGCCGCCGGGGAGATCCTCGGCTTTTTCCGCAACGGCCGCTTCGACAGGCAGGTATCACAGCAGTTCGCCGACCGCTTCAACAGCGGCCGGCCCCCCGGGGCGGACGAGTTCGCTCCGGTCATGATCACCATGCGCGACCAGGAGGGGATGGCACAGCTGATTGACTATACCAATGCCATCGGCACCATCATGGTCATGATCTTTGTGCTGGCCATGTCCGTCGTCCTGTGGAACACCGGCCTCATCGGCGGCCTGCGCCGCCACGGCGAATTCGGCGTCCGCCTCGCCCTCGGCGAAGAGAAGAGCCACATCTACAAGACTCTGATCTATGAAGCCCTCCTCATCGGCCTGACCGGTTCGGTGACCGGCACCCTGCTCGGGCTGGGCCTGGCCTGGTATCTGCAGGTAGTGGGTCTGGATATCGGCAACGCCATGAAGGCCTCGACCATGATGATGCCCTCGGTGGTGAGGACGCAGATCAGCGCCACCGATTACTGGATCGGCTTCATCCCCGGGCTCTTGTCCATGACCCTGGGCAACGCCCTCTCCGGCATTCGCATCTACAAGCGCAGCACTGCGCGGCTGTTCAAGGAGCTTGAAGCATGAACTACAAAATCCTCTGCCTCGCCCTGGCCTTCCTCTCCGGCTCTTCGCCCGCCCAGACCGCCGGCGAGATCATTGCCAAAGTCGATGAAAACCTCTCCGCCCGCAACCGGGTGACCGAATCCGCCATGACCATCCACGGCCGGCGCGGCAGCCGCACCCTCACCGCCAAAAGCTACGCCGAGGGCACCCGCAAGGCCTTCACCGAGTATCTCTCGCCTGCCGCCGAACAGGGGACCAAGATGCTCAAGCTCGAGGGCCAGCTCTGGATCTATTCGCCGGGCACCGACCGCACCGTGCAGATCTCCGGCCACCTGCTGCGCCAGTCGATGATGGGCAGCGACCTCTCCTATGAGGATATGATGGATGACCGCAAGCTCACGGAGATTTACGACGCGGCGATTACCGGCGAGGAGAGCATCGACGGCCGCCCCACCTGGATCCTCGAGCTCACCGCCCGGGTGACCGACGCCGCCTATCCCAAACAGAAGATCTGGGTCGACCGTGAGCGTTATATCCCGCTGCGCCAGGAGCTCTACGCCAGGAGCGGCAAACTTTTAAAGACGGCGCTGCTGACGGATGTGCAGCAGATAGCGGGACGATGGTACCCGATGAAAATGCTCTACAAGGATATGCTCAGGCAGGGCAAGGGGACGGAGTTCCTGACCAAAAAGATCGCCTTCGACCAGGCAATCCCGGAGTGGATCTTTTCCAAAGCCGCCTTGAAGCAGTAGGGAATTGGCCCGGGGCGTACGCGGCACATTCAATTCCCTCGCAGCCGCCTCTGACTCCAATTCGGAAAATTTTCCTTATCGCAGCAGCGTCAAACGAATCGTTTTAACCTGATTCTGCGCAGTAATCCGCGCCACATAGATGCCGCTGGTCACCGGCAGACCCGCATCTGAAGTAGCATCCCAGATGACTTTATAGCGGCCGGCCACGGCGGCGCTGCGCTCGAAACGGCGTACCAATTGACCCGCGAGATTGTAGATATCCACCCGGAAATCACCCCGCACCGGCACATCGATATGCAGGGTCGTGCGCGGATTGAAGGGATTGGGCGATGCTTTAACGCAGAGCAGACTATCCATCACCACCGGATGCGTCTCCACCGGCGTGCTGCCCTTCACCGTCTCATCGACAAACTCCGGCACATAATACGATTGCCACTTATCCGGAACGAGAAAAGCCGTGTAGGGTGAGAGCACACCGGTTTCCAGACTCAGCGCGATGATCTCATTGACGACCCAGTTGTTTTGATAGCGCCGCGCCAGCTTTTGCAGCTGCTGCCCATAAAACGCAGTGTAGAGGTGGTCGCTGCCCGGCTGCACCGCCTCCGCCGGGATGACCAGATCCTTTTTGACCGACTGCTGCAAGGTATTGGCAATGACTGTAACCGACATGGGAAAATTTCCCTGCAGGCGGCCGGTCTGGATGATAGGAAAATCCATGGGATAATAGCCCTCGAAGGGCGCGTAATCCCGGCGGTCAAAGGTGTAGCCATCCTGCATGCGCGTCTGCACCTCGATCTCGTTATAATGGGCCACCTTTTCAAAAAAGATCGCCGCCAGAGCGGTTTTCAAGGGGTGAAAGCGATAAAAGAAAAGATGTCCGCCGGTGATGCGCGTTAATTCGGACAGGAACGTGTAGCTGCGGTTGCCATAGCCGATGTCGCTGCCATAATGGCTCATTGGATAGACATTTTCCAGATCCAGCACATGCATCATGGTATTTTCGGGCAAAAGCGCGAGGATTTCGTATGCATACTCCCTCGACTCATCGGTATATGTGGGAAAATCGGAGCGGTTGGTGATCCAGAGCAGCTCGCCCGTGCCATTGCGCTGCAGGAACGACTGCGCTGCCAGTAACAGTTCCTGGGAAAAGTTGACATTTAAAAAGAGCCGCCCCGCGAGACGATTAAAGATCCCGTCGATATTTTCCTGCGTTGCGGCAACCCACCCATCACTGCCTGGAACGATATCCGCAAATGCCGCTATCACCGAAATGGAATCCGCGGCTGAGAGGCTGCGCTCCAGTGTCTCCTTGAGCGAGGTCACCACCAGATCGGATGTCAATCCGCTGCTGTTGCCCGGATTATAATCCAGCAAAATGAGTATCTTGCGCGGACTAGGCGAAAGGGACAGATTCGGGGGATAGACCGCGAGCTGATAAAAGATCTCCTCGTTCTTTTTAAACGTGGAAATATAGTATTCATCCTGAATTGGCGAAGGCATGACCAATTCGGCGTACTCGCCATAACGCACGGGCAAGGTGGTTTCCCATAATTTGTCTTCGGGATAGTGTTGAAATACGATATTTTGATATCCCACCACCGCAACGGTATCGGGCCGCGCGTCATAGAAAGACAGGACGCGGAGATTTTTGGCGCCGCCGGAAGTAGCTGTCACCTGCGGGATGGGCAGCCAGGTGCGCAGCGATCCGCTCGACGGCCGCGCCGGCACCAGATACTGAATCATCACCCGATTGACTTCGAAACGCCGGATCGGAAAAATGCGCAGGGTATACTCCACCTGGCGATTGTAGGTCGGCAGTGAGCGTATCAACAGCGCAGGCTCGCGAATCGGACTGGTTTTTTCATCGAACATCTGCAGGGCGGTCCATTTGTCCAGCATGGTGGCGCGCACCACGGAATCGCCTTTCCAGCAATAGAGGTTATAGACCACCGCCTCTTCGGGCAGCTGAAAGGTCCACTCCAGTTCCAGCTCTTCATAATTTTTAAAAAACCAGGAATTAAAATCATAAGCGAAAGAGATGTGAAGCTGGTGCTCGATATAGACGCCATGCTGGTAAATCACATCGGTGACCGGTTTGACGTAGAGATTATCATCGCGGTTTTGCGGATATCCCGCCTCATAGACGCTGATGCGTGTCGCCCAGGCACAGGAAGCCAGCAAAAGTCCAATATATATTAAGCGCATTGTTTTCATGGTCGTCCTCCCACTCACTTCAGACACGTTATCTTGGCGATCTGACGCTGGTGATCCCGCTGCACGCTGACGAAATAGACGCCGCTGCCAGCGGATTCACTTTTCTCATCTGTACCATCCCAGATCAGAAGCAGGCTGCTCTCATGAGCGGGTACATTTTGCCGCCACGCTCGCACCTGCCGGCCCAGCAGATCGTAGATGCGAATATCCACCTGGCCATCCACAGCCAAAGGATTCATCCGCACCGTGATTTGGAGTTGTGCATTGAAGGGATTGGGATAGGCCCTGACCTCGAATTGTTCAGGAAGAACCGGACCGGACTTTGCCAGAGTCAGTGTGTCGCCTTCTGCCAGACGCTTGAATCCGGCATAGCCTGCCTCCGAAGGAATCACCAGAGCGCTGTAGGGCGTGACGAAATGATTCTCCTTGCCAATCCGGCCGATCTCGTCGATCAGGTTCCAGGATTGAGGCTGGCGCAGCAGCTCTTTCACATGTTGGGCATGCCATAAAGTCTTGATCTGTTTGAGCTGCGGAATGCTCGCCGATGAAGTGATTTGCAGTTGTTTATGGAACCACTGTCCGCCGGTATTGCCATAAAAATCGGCGGCAAATGGCAGGCCGCCCACCGCGCGGCCGATCTCGATAAAAGGATAATAGATCGGATAGTGGGTTCTGGAGAGATCGAAATTATAACGGCCTTTGGTATAACCGCCGGAAGGCGCAAGATCCACCTCCATGAGATCCAGCGCCGGTGAGAGCAGATCCGCCAAGGCCAGTTTCAGGTGATAGGTTTTCACCGAGCTTGGACGCAGGACAGCGCCCCGCGTCAGCCGGGCGAGATTTTCATAGAGATAATCGTTGCCGCCCCCTCCGCAAGCAAGGATTTTGATGGCAACATCCTGTTTGAGTTTTGCGACGGTTAACGCGATGATATCGTTGGCTTTGGCCACGGGATTGGCGTCCCGTTCCGCCGTGGAGAGCAACCAGATTTCGCCATCTGTTTGCAGCAAGTTGAAATAGTCCACAGCCTCGCGCAAGAGCTGAACCGTGGCATTTAATTGCGGAACAGGCTGGCTGCGCATCTCTGCGAAAAGCGTGTTCAAATTTTCAGCGCTGGCGGACACAAAACGCGGACGCAGAAATCGCGGCGCTAAATCATGCATGAGCAATACATTGATGGAATCGTAGCCTGAGTAGCCCAGTTGCACCACATCCTGAAACGAGTCGAGGATGAATTCACGGTCACCGCTAGTGGCAGTGCCCACATCGAAGAGTAAAAGAATTTTCTTGAGTGGACGCTGCTGAGGTTCCAGAGGTGGTATTGCGGACAGGAGATAATAGTTCTCGCTGCCATCCTGAAAAAGATAGAGTTTTGGCTGTGACTGTCTGGATTTCAGCCAGGTCATGCCCCCAAAATTGTAGTAGCTCCCGATATCTGTGCCCATGAAACTGCTTTTCCACCAGCCATCTTGTGTCTTGTAAAAAGGAAAAGTCTTGTACGAATGTTCCAGTACAGGCTGCGTTTCCGGCTCATCGGTATCCAAAAAGTAGTAATTCATCGCCGAGACATCATGATAGGGCGGAAATCCGTAGGTGAACAGCGGACTGCGTTCGTGGTAAAGTTCGAGCGTGTTTTTAATCAAATAGGTGATCGAGATGTTAAAAGACGTTCCGTACCAGGTCGGAGAAACCTGCATCAGATAGCGCTGGTAATTATTGGAGCCGTCATAATTCCGGGAGACGAACTGGCGTAGCAGGCAGCGCGGCCGGTTGATGGCCGTGGAATCAAACAAGCTCTCGGCCGTGAGCAGATCCTGAGTATGGGCGGTGTGCCAGGTGCCCTCCAACTGCACCGCCGCGCCAATCACGACAGCTGCCTCAGGCAATTCGAACTCGTAATTAAAAACAAAGGGCTCATCGTTGGGGCGGTTTCCCCAATAATCCGCTACGATCCTGAACTCGGTGAATGACGTGTACTCCGAGTGATGAAAATAGGATCCCTGATAGAGTTCCGAAGCCCGGATGCGATATTCGCTCCACTGCTGCTGATCGTTAACGCCGACAAAATAGATCCTGGCCGCAAAAACCGGGCAGAGCATAAGCAGGAAGACAAATAATGAAATCTTGAACGTTTTCAACTTGACCTCCGGTCTGAAAAGAGAACCATTCCCGCCATGATGGCAAAGGACATGGAGAACCCTTTATCCGAGAATAGCGACAACGGTACAAACCTTAACAACCAAACAGGCAAGAAACGCTCGCATGGTTAACCGCTGCTCCTCGATACTTTTTGGACAGCCGCGACCATGGTGAGTGTGGTGAAAAACGCAACCGCGGATACGGATAGGAACAGGGAAGAGCATATGGGGTCCGGTCAACACAGCCAACGCCCACAAAAAACGGCTCTCATGCGGGTTGGTATTTTTTAAGAAGATTTTTTTTGCAAGGACAGTAATGCAGGCGGACCAGGCTGGTCGACAGACAATTCGGCGCTGTCATTAGAAGTGGAGAGACCGGTTTTAAGTGGACCGTAGAGGTCCAGGTACGCATTAATCGGATGACCCATTTTTTATCCGGCTACATCCCGATTGCAGCCGCAGCATCGAACACTCCGAGCAGTCCACCCGGCGCGACCCCCAGCCAGAGCACACCGATCAGGGCGATGACAAGGGCGGCGATCAGACCGGGGTGGGCTTTGGCCGCCTCGGCCGGTTCATCCGCCTCGCGCATATAGAGATTGATCACCAGGCGCAGATAATAAAAGACCGAAACCACAGCGTTCAACACTGCGATGACAACCAGGGGAATATATCCCGCCTTGACGGCGGCGGCGAAGAGGAAAAATTTGCCGAGAAAGCCGCCGGTTGGCGGAATGCCGGCCAGACTGAACATAAAAACTGCCATCGCCAGGCTGACGAAGGGATAGCGATAGCCCAGGCCGCGATAGCTCTCGAAGCTGAGGCGCTCCTCACGCAGGCCGCGCCCGAGCCAGGCGATCACCCCAAAGGCGCCGGCGTTCATCAGGGTATAGACCAGCAGATAGTAGAGAATGGCGCTCCGGCCGGCGGCATTGCCGGCCGCCAGGGCGACGAGCAGATAGCCGGCATGGGCGATGCTCGAATAGGCGAGCATGCGCTTGACATTGGACTGGACGATGGCCATCAGGTTGCCGACGGTCATGGTCAGCACGGCCAGGATCGACAGTATGGTGCCCCAGGCGATGGTCCCCTCCGGCATGACAAGGGTGACGACCCGCGCCAGCACTGCAAAGGCCGCGGCCTTGGTTCCGGTGGACATGAAGGCGGTCACCGGCGTCGGCGCCCCCTGGTAGACATCCGGGGTCCACATGTGAAAGGGCACCAGGGCTGCCTTGAAGGCGAACCCGACGAGCACCAGGAGGGCTCCCGCGGTGAGAAGCCAGCCCGAGCCGCCCGCCGCTGCAGCCTCGCGGATGTGCGCCATTTCCAGCTGTCCGGTGGCGCCGTAGATGAGGGCCACCCCGTAGAGGAAAAATCCGGTGGCGAAAGCGCCGAGAAGGAGATACTTGAGCGCCGCTTCGAGCGAGTCGACGCGCATCTTGCGATATCCGGCCATCACATAGAGGGCGATGGAGAGGATCTCCAGCCCGAGAAACACGATCAGAAAATGGGTGGTCGAAGTCATGACCATAAGACCGAAAATGGCCAGGAGCAGCAATCCAAAGAGATCGCCATACTGAACATACTCTTCCTCGACGCGGTTGAGGGAGATCAGCACCGTGAGCAGACCGCCGAGGAGAAAGAGAGTCTGGAAGGCCAGGGCGAACCGGTCAACCGTGACCATGCCCGCAAAACCCCAGCTGGGACGGGACCACAGCCAGATGGTCGCCACCAGGGCCGCCACGAGCCCGGCCAGCGCGATGGCGGAGAGAAATTCGCGGCTCAGGCTGCGCCGGAAGAGCGGCAGCAGCAGGAGAAGGATGGCTGCGGCCAGGACAATGAGCTGCGGGGAGATCAGATCCAGCTGGATCAGTGGAGCGGACAACTCCATGTCTTTCCTCTTATTTAGGGTTGATCACTTTCGATTGACTGCCGGACAATTCATCGATGAGGGCGATCTTGTCCAGCTTGATCCTGTGCTCGTCCAGCATTTTCTGCGCCGCGGCCTCGCTCTTGTCGAGAAAAGTGGCGGGATAGAGACCGATCCAGAGGCAGAGCAGGACGATCGGCACCAGCGTGGCGATCTCGCGGCCATTCAGATCCTTCAGGGCCTGGTTTTCGGGTTTGTCGAGCTTGCCGTAATTGACCCGCTGAAACATGGTAAGCATGTAAACCGCCGAGAGGATCACGCCGGTGGTGGCGAGAACCGCAAAGATCTTGTGCGCCTCGAAGGTGCCGAGGAGGATCATGAACTCACCGACAAAACCATTGAGGCCCGGCAGACCGATCGAAGAGAGCGTGATGATGAGAAAAAAGGTCACAAAGATTGGCATCTGCCGCGCCAGCCCGCCGAAATCGGCGATCATGCGGGTGTGACGGCGTTCATAGATCATCCCGACCAGAAGGAAGAGCGCGCCGGTGGAGAGGCCATGGTTGACCATCTGAATCAATCCCCCCTGCACCGACTGCAGGGTGAGGGCGAAAATGCCCAGCATGACAAAGCCGAGGTGGCTGACCGACGAAAAGGCGACCAGCTTTTTCAGATCCGGCTGCACCCAGCTGACCAAAGCACCGTAGATGATGCCGATCACCGCCAGCAGCATGATCAGCCAGCCGTATTGCTGCGCGGCATTCGGGAAAAAGGGAATGCAGAAGCGCAGAAAACCATAGGTGCCCATCTTGAGGAGGATGCCGGCGAGGATGACGCTGCCTCCGGTCGGAGCCTCGACATGGGCATCCGGTAGCCAGGTGTGGAAGGGGAACATCGGCACCTTGATCGCAAAGGCGAGGCTGAAAGCGAAGAAGAGCCAGACCTGACTCTTGCTGGCGATGAGCATCTGGCTGAGGGCGGTATAGTCAAATGTATAAATGCCGCTCTGGCCGCCGTGCATGAAATAGAGCGCCAGGATGGCGACCAGCATCAGCACGCCGCCAAACATGGTGAAGAGGAAAAACTTGATCGCCGCATAGAGCCGGCGCTCCCCTCCCCAGACGCCGATGATGAAATACATCGGGATGAGCATCCCCTCCCAGAAGAGATAAAAGAGAACCAGATCCAGACTCAAAAAGACTCCGAGCATGGCGGTCTCGAGCACCAGGAACATGATCATATATTCCTTGACCTTTTTGGTCACGGAGCGCCAGCTGGAGAGGATCACCAGCGGGGTCAGGAAAGCGGTGAGCATGACCATCAGCAGGCTGATGCCGTCAACGCCAAGGTGGTAGCCGATCCCTGCCGAGGGGATCCATGACCGGTTCTCCTCGAACTGGAAGCCGGGGTTGGCTCCGTCAAAAGCGGTGAAGAGCGGCAGGGAGAGGAGAAAAACCGCCAGGGTCAGCACCAGGGTGAAGTAGCGGATCAGCGCTTCCTGCTGGCGCGGCACGAAGAGCAGCACAAGCGCGCCCGCCAGCGGCAGAAAGGTGAGGATGGTCAGTATGGGCATGGTGCTCAAATCACTCATGAAGATGCTCCCGAATAATGGGCAACTGCTTCACCTATAAAAAGAGATAGACGAGGAGTGCGATCACGCCAAAAACAAAAGCCAGGGCGTAGTTCTGGACGAAGCCGGTCTGGAGGGCGCTCAAGGCCCGCGCTCCGGCGCCGATCAGGGCGGCCGTACCGTTGATCGAGCCGTCGATGATCCTGACGTCGATGAAGCGCCAGAGTGCCGATTCGGAGAGCCGGCGCAGGGGACGCGCGATGACCGCATCATAGAACTCATCGACATAGTACTTGTTGAAGACCAGGCGGTAAGCCGCGCCGAGTTTGGCGGCTGTGCGGGCGGGCAGATCGCTCTTGCGCCCGTAGTAGCGCCAGGCCAGCCACAGGCTGACGAGGACGAGCAGAAAAACGATGCCCATGAGCAGCAGCTCGAGGCTGTGGCCGGCCGCGTGGCTCTCCGCCCCGCCGTGGGCTGCTGCTCCCCGCATCTCCGTACTCGCGGCAAAGACCGGCGCGAGGAAATGTTCAAAGTGGTTGCTGCCGCCGAGCACCGCCGGGATGCCGACATAGCCGCCGATGAGCGAGAGCACTGCGAGAATGATCAGGGGCCAGGTCATCACACCGGGGGATTCATGGAGATGATGGGCGGTCTTGTCATCGGCGCGCAGGGTGCCGAAAAAGGTCATAAAGATGAGGCGGAACATGTAAAAGGTGGTCAGGGCGGCGGCGACGGCCCCGATGAGCCAGAGCCAGGGCGCTCCGTGGGCTCCGGACCAGGCCTGCCAGAGGATCTCATCCTTGCTGAAAAAACCGGAAAAGCCGGGAATGCCGGCGATCGCCAGGGTGCCGATGAGCATGGTCCAGAAGGTGCGCGGCATCTTTTTCCTGAGGCCGCCCATAATGCGCATATCGGTCTGGTTGGACATGGCGTGCATGACACTGCCGGCCGCCATGAAGAGCAGGGCCTTGAAAAAGGCGTGGGTCATGAGGTGAAAGATGCCGGCGGCGAAGGCGCCGACCCCGACTCCGATGAACATGTAGCCGAGCTGGCTGATGGTCGAATAGGCAAGCACCCGCTTGATGTCGAACTGGGTCAGGCCGATGGTCGCCGCATAGAGGGCGGTGAGGGCGCCGACAATGGCAACGACCGCCGCAGCCGTCGGGGCGAGGGTGTAGATGACATTGGCGCGGGCGACCATATAGACCCCGGCGGTGACCATGGTGGCGGCATGGATCAGGGCGCTGACCGGGGTCGGACCGGCCATGGCGTCGGGCAGCCAGACATATAGGGGCAGCTGGGCTGACTTGCCGGCGGCGCCGACGAAGAGGAGCAGGGCGATGGCCGTGAGCACCCCGGCACCCATCGGCATGGCCGCGGCCTGGCTAAAGACCTCGGTGAAATCAAGGGTACGAAAGGTGGCGTAGATGAGAAATATCGCCAGGAGAAAGCCGAAATCCCCGATGCGGTTGACGACAAAGGCCTTGCGGCCGGCATAGGCGTTGTAATCGTCCTGGTACCAAAAGCCGATCAGGAGATAGGAGCAGAGGCCGACCCCCTCCCAGCCGATGAACATCATCAAAAAGTTATTCGCCGTCACCAGGATCAGCATCGCAAAAACGAAAAGGTTGAGAAAGATGAAGAAACGGTTAAAGCCGCGGTCGCCGTGCATGTAACCAATGGCGTAGATATGAATGATGAAGGAGACCCCGGTGACGACCAGGATCATCACCATCGAAAGGGGATCGATCTGAAAGGCGATTTCGGTGCTGAGAGCCCCGGCGGCGATCCACTTGAAGAGGGGCACCTCCACCAGCCGATCGGCGGCGGGCAGCCTCAACAGCTCAAAGAAAAGGGCCACAGCCGCAGCAAAGGAGAGCCCCACAGCCGCGCTGGCGATGACGCCCGGCCTGACGCCGGCACTCTTCCAGCCGGTCAGGGCATTGATGATCAACCCCAGCAAGGGGAATAGAGGTATCAGCCAAACCAGATCAAACATGTAGGCTCCTGTCGTTCTCGCAAGGTGTCCGGGTCCACTCCGCTCCTCCGCCTCCACCGCCATTGCACGGCGGGAGGCCGGATCGGATCAACCCTTGAGCAGATTGATCTCGTCGACCTGCACCGTGCCGCGCAGACGAAAGACCGAGATGATGACCGCCAGGCCGACCGCCACTTCAGCTGCGGCCACAGCCATGATGAAAAAGACGAAAAGCTGGCCATCCAGCGCCTGCCACCTGGCGGCGAAGGTGATGAAGGTCAGATTGACCGCATTGAGCATCAGCTCGATGCTCATCAGGATGATAAGGGCGTTGCGGCGCACGAGCACGCCCGCCACACCGATGGCGAACAGCGCGGCTGCGACGAGCAGAAAATAGTCCAGGGGGATGGCGTTCATAGCGATCGGATCCTCATTGCTCTTTCGGCAGCTTTTTGCTGCCGAGGATGATGGCGCCGACGATGCCGGTGAGGAGCAGCACCGAGGCGACTTCAAAGGGATAAAGATAGGTGCTGAAAAGGGTTGCGCCCAGCTTCTCGACGGTGCCCGACGCCGGGGCCTCTCCGGTCAGGCTGCCGATAAGCCTGGTTCCGGCGGCCACCATCACCAGCAGCTGCACAGCCAGGATGGCCGCGAAGGCGATGCCGAAGCCGGTCTGATAGGAGCGTCCGGCCGGCAGCCGGGCCTCTTCGCTGAGGTTGAGCAGCATGATCACAAAGACGAAAAGAACCATGATGGCGCCGGCGTAGACGATCACCTGCACGACGCTGAGGAACTGGGCGCCGAGGAGAAAGTAGAGTCCGGCCAGGGCGAAGAAGGTGATGATGAGAAAAATGGCGCAGTAGACCGGATTTTTATGCGTTACCATCAGGAGGGCCGCTGCGATCGCCAGTCCGGCGAAGAGAAAAAAGAGTATCGGAATCATGCTCACTTCCCAGGTTACAGGTTTTCATCCGGCTGCAGGCTGCAGCCGGTCATGCCGGGTGGTGTCAGCAGGCCGGCTTTATACGGACCTGCCGCTGCAGCAGTGCCCGCCTCCCGCCCATGGAGGGGGAGCCCCCGGCCGGCGCAGAGCGGGGAGCTACATACCCGTCTCCGTCTTGCTCCGTTCAAAATACTTGCCGTCCGCCGTGATATCGTAATTTTTAAGCAGACGCTCCTTGTCCCAGATCAGCGCCTCACGGCTGTAGGCGGAGAAATCGTAAATTTCCGTCAGCTCGATCGCCGCCTCAGGGCAGGCCTCCTGGCACATTCCGCAGAGTATGCAGCGCAGCATATCGATTTTGAACTCGACCGGGTACTTGTCGCGGTCAGGCCAGGGAGCCACGCCCGCCACCATGCTGATGCACTTGGCGGGACAGGCGGTCGAGCACATTTCGCAGGCCACGCACTTGATCCGCCCCTGCTCATCCTTGTTGAGGCGGATGGCGCCGCGGTGGCCCGGCGGCACCGGCCACTTTTCCTCAGGATAGGAGACCGTATATTTTTTCGAGAAAAAGTGCTTTATTGTGATCCACATGCCCTTGAGGATCCCCGGAAAGTAGGAAGAATCCCAACGGGCGGGACGATATCCGACATTCTTGACACCCATAAAACTCCCTGGATTGCATTAATGACAGCTTTTATCAACAGTGCCGGCGGCCACTCTGGGCTTCGCCGGCGGCTCTGCGCGATTTCCCGCCTGCAGCTTTTCCTAGCGCACGAACAACAGCCCGGTGCCGGTGAGCACAATGTTCAGCAGGGCCAGGGGGATCAACACCTTCCAGCCGATGCGCATCAGCTGGTCGAAACGGAATCTCGGGATGGTCCAGCGCACCCAGAGAAAGAAAAAGAGAAAAAAGCCGGTCTTGAGCGTAAAGGCAATGATCGAAAGCAGCACGCCCCAGATGCCGAGCGCCGCCTCATCGACCCAGGGGAAATCCCAGCCGCCGAAAAAGAGGGTGGTCAGGAGGGCGGCGGTGGTGATCAGCGCGATATACTCGCCCATGAAAAACATCGCAAACTTCATCGAGCTGTACTCGGTGTGATACCCGCCGACGAGTTCGGGCTCGGACTCGGCCAGGTCGAAGGGCAGCCGGTTGGTCTCGGCGAAGGCGGCGACGAGAAAGGTGATGAAGGCCAGGGGCTGCAGAAAGACATTCCAGCGCGGCAGAAAGCCGAAGAGCAGGCCGCTCTGGTAATCGACGATGCTGCTCAGGCGCAGCGACCCGGTGATCATGACGATGCCGATGACCGACATGCCCAGCGCAAGCTCATAGCTGATCATCTGCGCCGAAGCGCGCAGGCCGCCGAGGAAGGGATACTTGCTGTTCGAGGCCCAGCCCCCGAGGACCACGCCGTAGACCCCGAGCGAGACCAGGGCGAAGATGTAGAGAAAGCCGACGTTGAGGTCGACGATCTGCAGGGGCACGGTGTGGCCGAATAACTCCAGGGTGGCGCCAAAGGGAATGGCGGCAAAAGTCATCAGGGCCGGCACCAGAACCAGCACGGGAGCGAAGGTGTAGAGCCACTTGTCCGCACCGGACGGGACGACCTCCTCCTTGAAAAAGAACTTGATGCCGTCGGCGACCGCCTGGAAGAGCCCCGCCGGTCCCACACGGTTGGGGCCGAGGCGGTCCTGGATGAAAGCGCTGACGCGGCGTTCAGCCCACTCCATGATCATGAGGATGACCAGGTTGACCACGATGACGGCGAGGATCTTTAGCAAAAGGATGCCTATGTCGATCCAGGCAAATCCCAATTCGTTCATACCGGTTCCTTAGCTCAGTTGAACACCAACATCTGCAAGTTTGAAATAAGAGAGCCCCGCGCAAGCCGGAATACGGGCTGCGAGGTCATTGAAAACATCGGCCGCGGTGACCGCCGTCACGGGCTGCTGCAGCAGCGCAGCCACGTCGGCCATG
>DAOOPF010000042.1:0-22305 GCA_035388125.1 bacterium
CCGCAATCTCGTTACCACCTGACATCTTGCGCCGCGGCGCCCGGATTGTTTTATCTTGCATGAAACATCTCTTTTTTGTAACGTACATTAAAGAGTATGAATGAGCAACTAATCCGTCATCGAGGTGGAATGTGAGAAAAGAATGGCTGCAAAAGATGGTGACGGCCGCCGAGGTGGAGGCCGCCCATATGGTACATGACGAACGGCTGGGCCCCGATCCCGTGCCTTTCGGTTTCAAGAACGAGCGCTGGCGCGCCCTGCTGGCGCAGATGGAGGTGGGGGACGAGCTGTGGGAATTCCGCAGCCCGGTGGAAAGCTGGGAGCACCTCGCCGGACGCGCCGGGATCGCCGTGGTCCGCCAGGGCGAGATCATCAACTTTATCGTCACCATGATGAATTGAGCCGTCCTGCGCTGTGCGCCGGCACGTGCAAGAGAATGTGACCCGGGATGCTGCGCAGCCGCAGTGAGAACGCCTTGCGCCGGGATCTGCCGGTAATTTTACGGAAGGCAAGGCCGAACTTGAGACAAGGAGGTGAGTCATGGCTGAGGAAAACTGCGCCAAGTGCGCATTGCGAGCCCGATATGATGCCAAACCCGGTTCCCTGCTGGGACGGTTCTGGCGCTGGCACATCAATTTTTGTCCCGGCTGGAAAAAGTACTTCAGCGGGCTGCCCACCGAAGAGAAAGCCGTAGTAGCGAAGCAGTACAATTTTACCAAATATCAATGACCAGGATCAGAGGCCGATTCATCTCCTGGTGTGCAGTGGATAATCAGGCCTCGATAAGCCGGTCTACCTGCAGTCAGGATGATAACACGACCCCGCTGCAGGTAACCGGAGATCAACCGGAAATACGAAGGGCCGGGATCCATCAAGATGGATCCCGGCCCTATCGAGCAGAGGTCAGTTTTTGCGTTTGTAGGACCAGCCGCCCTGCAGACCGGCGACGAACCAGGCCAGGGCGAGCACCCCGATCCCGAAGATCCCGTCACCGATCATGCGCAGCCAGCGCAGGGTCTGCATCGTCTCCTGCTGCATAAACTCGGCCGAGCGGGCGTACCAGAGCCCGTACTTGACGCTCGCCACCGTCTGCAGGATACCCACCGGCAGCACACTCAGCAGCACCATCAGCGCCAATCCGATATTGATCCCCCAGAAGGCGATCCGGAGGGAACCGTCGTTCCACTCCCGTTCGATGGTCATGCTGCGCAGCACGAAGAGCATCAGCCCGATGCCGAGAATGCCATAGACGCCGAAAAGGGCGGTGTGGCCATGAACCGGCGTGGTGTTCAGCCCCTGCATGTAATAGAGTGCGATCGGCGGATTGATCAGGAAACCGAAGATGCCGGCTCCGACCAGGTTCCAGAAGGCCACCGCGATAAAGGCGTAGATCGGCCATTTGTACTTCGCCACCCAGGCGCGGGCCTTGCTGAGACGGTAATTGTGCAGAGCCTCAAAGCCCATCAGCACCAGCGGCACCACCTCGAGGGCGCTGAAGCTGGCCCCGAGAGCCATCACCGCCATCGGCGTGCCGGTGAAATAGAGATGGTGAAAAGTACCGATGATGCCGCCGGTCAGAAAGACCACCGTGGAAAAGAGCACCGCCGTGGTCGCGGTCTTGATGCGCAGCAGCCCCAGCCGCACAAAGAGGAAGGCGACCACCACCGCGGCGAAGACCTCAAAAAAGCCCTCCACCCAGAGATGGACCACCCACCAGCGCCAGTATTCGGCGACCGCCAGGTTGGTCTGCCGCCCCCACATCAAACCCGCACCATAAAAAGCCGCAATCGCCACCGAGGAGATCAGGAACATCCCCAGCAGGCTCTTCTGCTCCCGGGCATTCTTGAAAGCGGGCCAAATGGCGCGCCCCATGAGAAAGAGCCAGATGAAAAGGCCGGCAAAAAGGAAAATCTGCCAGAAGCGGCCGAGGTCGACGTACTCATACCCCTGATGGCCGAACCAAAAGTTGTTGACCAGACCCAGCTTCTGCATGACGCCCATCCACTGGCCCGCCATTGAACCAAGGACGATGACCAGCAGCGCGCCGAAAAGCAGGTTGACCCCGAGACGCTGGAATTTGGGCTCATAACCCGAGACGGCCGGAGCGATGTAGAGACCGGTCGCCAGCCACGATGTGGCGATCCAGAGGATAGCCAGCTGGACATGCCAGGTGCGCGAGACGGCATAGGGCAGCAGCTTGTCCAGGGCCAGACCATAGAAACCGCCGCCCTCGACACTGTAATGAACCGTGATGATGCCCATGAGGATCTGTACCAGAATCAGGGCCGTGACCACCCAGAAATACTTCAGGGTCGCTTTCATCGAGGGGGTCGCCTTGAGGCCGAGCAGCGGATCCTGGTCGGGAAAATCATGCCCCTCCAGCCCTTCGCCCTGCTGCTTCGCGTAATAAAAGGCGAGAAGGGCGATGCCGAGGATCAAAACAATGACGCTGAACCCGGTCCAGAGGACCAGACTGGCGGCCGGCCGGTTGCCGACCAGCTCGTCGGGTGGCCAGTTCTGGGTGTAGCTGACCTCTTCACCCGGGCGCTCGGTTACGCTCGCCCACGCCGCCCAGAAGAAAAAGGCGCCGAGAAGCCGGGCCCGCGCCGGGTCTTTGATGCTGTTTTCGGGAATCGCATAGGCAGTGCGCAGCTTCGCCAGGTCCGGATCAGCCATGAAAAGTCCGGCGTAGTGACGGCTCACCGCCTCGATCGCCTCGGCGCGGAGCGAGGAGACGCGCAGCTCGCCGGTGGCGGGGTCGTAGGTGTTCCTGCGCAGCTCCTGCTGGAGCCGCACCTGCAGCGCGGCCTGCTGTTCAGCGGAGAGCTGGCCGTATGTGAGGCCATGGCTTTCGGCCGCGAAGCGGTCGAGGATGAAGGTGGCTTCACGGTGCAGCCAGTCGGCACTCCAGTCAGGCGCGACATAGGCGCCATGGCCCCAGACGCTGCCCACCTCCTGCCCGCCCAACGACTGCCAGACATTCTGGCCGTCGCGAATCTCCTGCCCGGTGAAAAGAGTCACGCCATCGGCTGTGACCACGCGTTCGGGCTGGGGCGGCTTTTTCTGATAGATCTCGCCGCCGAAAAAGAGTAGAACCGCGAACGAGCCGAGGACGACAAGGAGAAATGCAGTCCACAGTGTTTTGTTGCTCATGAAGCAGCTCCTTTCTGAAGGGATGGTCCGCTGCAGCCCGCCCGGCTGCGGGTCCGGATGGGTGCAGTTGCCGGCAGGATGCCGGTGATATTCCACAGGCCTATTTAAGATATAAGACTCTTATATCTAATTTAATAAATCCTGGTCTGAGAGTCAATTATTTTATTTCGTTTATACGAATTTTATTGGATTGCGCGGAAGAAGAATCGTCCAACATAATTTCCTGTTGCGAGTTGCAAAAAATGCCAATATCTTTAGGATAGAAGCACATCGGGAGGCCGGCTGACGCCGGGCAGATCATCGGGAGTTGACCTTTCAAGCAAGGAGAGGAAAAATGAGGCGCACGACATCGTACAGGCTGATCCTGGGGATCCTGCTGGTCATCATCAGTACGGGCCCCGGCTGTTCCCCGGCCCTGAGAAAGGGCGGCGGCACCGCCATCGATCCCCGGCCTGAGATCATCCTCGGCATTTTCGGCGGAATGGGGCCGGAAGCCACGGCCAATCTCTACCAGCTCATCGTCGAGCGCACCCCGGCGACCAGGGACCAGGAGCACATCCCCACGCTCATCTACAGCCTGCCGACCGTGCCCGACCGCACAGCTTCCATCTTCAGCGGCGACCCCTCCATCCTCCCCTACCTGGCCGAAGGGGTGACCCGTCTGGAGAAATCCGGGGCCTCCTACATCGCCATCCCCTGCAACACCGCCCACTACTTTTATGATCACATGCAGCAGGCGGTCAAGATCCCCATCATCAACATGATCCGCGAGGCCGCGGCCGAAGTGGCCACCAAATATCCGCAGGCTAAAAAGGTGGGCCTGCTGGCGACAACGGGGACCATCTCCACCGGGCTCTATGAAAAAGAGTTCGCTGCGCGCGGCATCGAGATGATCAAGCCCTCCGACAATATCCTTGAGAACTATGTCATGAAGGCGGTCTATCTGATCAAGGCGCACGGGGACAAACGGCAGTGTGAGGAGTGGCTCTATCTCGCCGGCAAGGAGCTCGAAAAGAGCGGAGCCGAGGTCGTGGTGCTCGGCTGCACCGAGATCCCCCTCGCTTTCAATTCCGCGCGCTCAGGCGTGCCGGTTGTGAGCGCCAGCCAGGTGCTGGCCGATCGCGCCATCGCCCGTTTTCAGCTGCTGTCGAAGCAGCCGGCGAAGTAATCCCTGGCGCAGAGAGCCGGATCGTCGGGCTGTTGAGGCGGGCGAAGGGGAAGAAGGTGCCCGCGCAAGCAGGCGTAAAAGGCAGCAAAATCGCCTCTGCGCTGCCGGCGGGAGCGGCGGTCAGGCTCTGGAGCCCCGCCTTGACGGTCACATAGCTGCCCCCCGAGGCCCGGGGGTCGGGGACAATCCGTCAGTTCCCGCCCACGCTCCCGCACTCGGGTTCTAAATAGCGGGACTCGCTGCGGCCGCTCGGGACGAAGGGATCTCCCCCCGTGAAGAGATTCAGATCCACCGCCTCGCCCATCATGCGGTGGCCGGTCTCATTGGGATGCAGGTGGTCTCCGGTATCCGCCTCCGGCCGGAGACTCAGGGTGTCGGCGGGATTACGCAGAGCCTGATCGAAATCGATGACGCCGTCGAAAAGGCCGCCCTGCCGGATCCAGTCGTTAACTTTTTTCCTCTCCGCCTCGTGGGTCGCCGAGTAGTAGGATGATCCGTACATGGGCAGCAGGGTCGCCCCGTAGACGAAAATTCCGCGGGCGTGCGCGCTGTGAATCATCTGCGTGTAGGCATCGATCAGACGCTCACCCACTCCGCTCTGTCCGTTGCCGATATCGTTAATTCCTTCCAGAATCACCAGCCAGCGCACCCCGCTTTGTTCCAGCACATCCCGAGTGAAGCGATTCAGGGCGGAAGGCCCCAGGCAGGTCCCCAGCACACAGTTGCCGCCGATGCCCTGATTCAGGACTGCGACATGGCTTGTCGCCGGATTCTCCTGGAGCCGCCGGGCCAGTTCGTCGGGCCACCGGTTCTGCTTGTTGGTGCCCGAACCGCGCCCGTCCGTGATGGAGTTGCCCAGCACGACCACAGCCGCCGAGGGGGCGGGAGCTTTCACATCGATGGTGTGGATGATATACCAGTGGTCGGTCAGGACCGCGCCGGCGAAATCAGCCCTGCCGGCCTGATCGCCGGCGAGCAGGTAAGAGGTGGTCCTGGATCCCGGATGGCCGGTCACGTCCGACGGTGTGGCGCCAAAATAGATGGTGACGGCCAGCTCCATCTGCGGCTGCAGGGGAAAGGGGAAAGGATCCGATGTGACCGCCGAGCCCGCAGCGATCGTGACCCCGCTTGCGCCCCTGAAGAGCATGGGCCTCTCCGTGGCCGGATCGATTTTGCCTTCTCCCGCCGAGACGGCGATGTGAACCTTCTGCAGGGTCACAGGAGCGGTGCTGAATTCATTGCTAAAATGCATCCGCAGGGTGTCGCCGCCGAGCGAAACACGGAGGATCTGCCGGAGGGTGTTGTTGCTCAGACCGGGGGCGGGCGGATTGTTGTTCAGCTCGACCAGCTGCGGCGCCGTACTCCAGGTGCCCACCCATTTTGTCGATCCGGCGGAAGCCGCTGAGAGGCCGCACCAGAGCAGCACCAGCGCCGCGATCACGCGCAGGGCCCGGCGCAGAGCGCCCCGATAGTGAACTGGCGCGGGCATAAAAATCCCCGCTTCGAATATACGCATTATCTTCGCCTTTCTCATTTTCACGTGTGCCCGGAAATTTTCCGGCTATTACATCCGTATGAAATTAGCCAATCAGTCGCTGAAAAGCAAGCCGATTTGACGCAGAGCCCGGGCGGAGGCGTGCACCCCGCCGGCAAGCCGCATCCCGGACCGTATCGGAGAGCCTGCCGCTGACCAGGCGTGAGCGCCGACATTCTCCTTGTAATTCCGCCGCCGAATGGCTATCTTTATGAACGATACACACCCGGGAACAGCGTATGCAATTCCCGCCTTCTCCCCCATGACCGGACCGGCACCAGGTCCAGAACAGAAAGTGCATCCATGTCGCCAAGAAAGCCCGCCCGGGGCGCTGCAGCCCGGCTGAGCTGCATTGCAGCCGCTCTTTTTATCCTATTCTCCACCCTCCTCCTGTCCAGCCCGGCCTTCGCCGCGCCTTGGCCCCAACCGCGCTCCGGCGTCGCTTCCGGCGAGTCCGCAGCCATCATGAACCTGATCGAATTGATCAACCGCAGCGAGCACGACAGCGTGCTCGTCCTCGCCAGCCGTCTGATCAATGAGGATCCCGCCAGCCCGGTCGGCTATTTTCTGGCGGCCGACGCCTGCCAGACCATGATGCGCGATTACCGCGTGAGCATCTGGCAGGCCAGGTTCGACAGCCTGATCGCCATCGCCTCCGTCAAAGCCACCAGCCTGCTCGCGAGGGAGCCGACCGTGGATAACCATTTCATCGCGGGCGTCGTGCAGGGGTACTATTGCGTCGCCCTCTTCCAGTCGGGCAGCTATCTGCGCGCCCTCAAGACGGCGGAGAGCGGCATCTCCCTGCTGCGCAAAGCCAGCCAGATGGATCCCGGTTTCGCGGATCCCCTCTTCGGCATCGCCGTCTATGAGTACAACAAGAGCAAGCTGCTGTTCGGACTTCTGGGCGGGGAGGAAAAAGAGGCGATCGCCAAACTGCGGAAGGTGGAGCGGGAGGGACGCTATCTGTCAACCAACGCCAGCTATACGCTGCAGGCCCTCTACCTGGAAAAAGAGGAGTACGACAGCGCCGTGGTCATCAACGATCAACTCTACCGGCGCTACGCCGCCAGTCCCTCCTGCCTCTACAACCGCGCCGTCCTGTTCGAAAAAACCGGCCGTCTGGAGGAGGCGCTGCAGATCTGGGAGAGACTGAACGAGACGTTGAAGAAGCGCACGCCGGTCAGCAACGGTTATATGGCGGAGAGCCATTATCACCTGGCCTGGCTTAACCGCCAGCTCAAGCGGGAAGAAGAGGCCCGCCGGCTGCTCATCCAGGCGGCGCGCTTCGCCTCCCGGCGCCGTGCTGAGGAGGAGCTGGAGGGCTCCTATATCAAGTTCAAGGAGATCAAAAACAAGATCAATTCCGCGCTGGCGGAATGGAACAGGTAAAGCGCCGGAGCCCCGCCACCAAGGAGTGGCAAAACTCCGGCGCCTGTCCGGTATCTATCGGTTCAGTTCATCCAGAATAGCCTGAATCTCCTCCTGGCATCCCCCGCAGGTCGTGCCCGCCAAGGTCGCTTCGCCGACCTCCTCGACGCTCTTCAGACCTTTCTCCCTGATCGCCTTGACGATCTCTCCCCTGGTGACCTCATTGCATAAGCAGATTATTTCATCATCGTTCATGTCGGCGCCCTCAGTTAAGCCCGAAATTTTTCATATCCTCATCAACCGTCGTGATCGTCTGAACGCCGAACTTTTCCTGCACGATACGGAGAACGTCGGGCGTCAGAAAGGCCGGCAGCGTCGGTCCGATGCGGGTATTCCTGAAACCGAGATAGAGCAGGGCGAGATGGACAATGATCGCTTTCTGTTCGTACCAGGCAATGTTGAATACGATCGGCAGCTGATTGATGTCTTGCAGTTTGAGGATCTCCTTAAGCTTGAGCGCCACCAAGGCCCATGAATAGGAGTCGTTGCATTGACCGGCGTCGAGCACCCGCGGAATGCCGTTGATATCGCCGAGATGGAGCTTGTTATAGCGGTACTTGGCGCAGCCGGAAGTAAGAATTACGGTATCCACCGGCAGTGCTTTGGCAAATTCGGTATAGTATTCGCGGCTCTTCTGGCGGGCGTCACAGCCGGACATCACCACCAGTTTTTTAATTGCGCCCGAGTTGACCGCATCGAGGATCTTGTCGGCGAGAGCCAGGACCTGGTTGTGAGCGAAGCCGATGGTGATCTCGCCGGTTTCGATCTCGGTCGGGGGCGGGCACTGCCGCGCCATCTTGATGATCCCGGAAAAATCCTTCTGTCCGTTGGGCAATCTATTATCGATATATTTCCAGCCTGGCATGCCGGCGGCCCCGGTGGTGAAGACCCGTTCATTATAGGTCGCCGTCTTGCGCGGCGGGACCAGGCAGTTGGTGGTGAAAAGGATCGGGCCGTTAAAGCTTTCGAACTCTTCCAGCTGGCGGTGCCAGGCGTTGCCATAGTTGCCGGCGAGATGGCGATATTTTTTCAGACGGGGATAGGCATGGGAGGGCAGCATCTCCGAGTGGGTATAGATGTCCACACCCTTGCCTTCCGACTGGATCAACAGCTGTTCGAGGTCCTTGAGATCGTGCCCGCTCACCAGGATGCCGGGATTCTTGCCGACGCCGATGGAGACCCGGGAGATCTCGGGATGGCCATAGGTGGTTGTGTTGGCTTTGTCGAGCAAAGCCATCGCCTTGACGCCGTACTCGCCCGTGCGTATGAGCCACTCCAGTGCGGTCTCCTGTGTAGCCGGCCGGGTGATCATGGCCAGCGCCTCCTCCATGAAATCATAGATCTCCTGCTCCTCGAACCCCAGATTGAAGGCGTGCTCCGTGTAGGCGGCCATACCCTTGAGGCCGAAAAGAATATACTGTTTGAGTGCGCGCACATTTTCATCAGTGTCAAAGGCCTGGATGCTGGCCTGACTGGCTTTGGCGTGGAGCTCGGCTTCGGAAGCGCCGTCCCATGCAAGGGCGTCGTGGCTGAAACTGATGGTCACCTTGCTCTTCAGCTCATCGCGATACCGCAGGCTCTCACGAACGGCCTGAATAATGGCCTGATCATCAAAGTTGGCGTTGGTGATGGTCATAAACAGGCAGTTGGTGATGTGCTTGTCCGCCGCATTGGTGTCGATCCCCTGTTTGCGGGCAGCGATCGCAATGAGAGCCAGTCCCTGACAAGCAGAGATCAGCACATCCTGCAGGTTGGCGGTGGCCTCTTTCTTCCCGCACACGCCGTTGATGGTGCAGCCGGTATTCTTGACCGTCTCCTGACACTGGTTACAGAACATACTCATAAAACACCTCCATGCATCTTAACGTTGATTAAATCCCCCGCAAAAAGCGTTTAATTTAGCCAATATTGCCCTGATAATCAAGTATATTTGCCCGCTCTCCGCGCCACCGGCAGCGATAGACACAGGATCGGCTTGCCGCAGGCCGGTCTCCGGCTGGCGATCCTGCACCCCGGGCGCCAGGAGGGGGTGACGACAAAAAAGGCTGGTTCATGAAAACCAGCCTTTTGCCTCGATCACGAAGCGCCCATGGTGCCTGCACGCCCGCACGGCTCCGCGGCGTGCTTTTTAACGGCCTCTGCCGGCCGGTTCAGGCGGCTGCCTCTTTGCCGCGGATGAAGGAGAAGATAGCGGCGAGGATGAGCAGCAGGCCGGGCAGATAAATCTCCCAGGCGAAACGGGACGGGTCAAATTGTGTAAAGATGTGCACAAATTCTTTGTTCCCGGTACCGCCTGTCAGCAGCCCGACGGGGTCATTGTCAAAGATCAGCAGGGTATAGTCGATGGTGAAGCTGATATAGACAAAGAGGGCGCCTGCCGCCAGGAGCAGCCATTCCATGCGGTTGAATGCGGCTCTCTCCCCTCTGGCAAGGAAGCGCACAGCCGCCATGTGCAGGAGTATCATCGCCAATGCACAGAGCACCGGCGCGATCACCGGTCCGATCCAGGTGACGGGAATGAGAAAGAGGACGTCCCAGGTGAAAAGGGAGCCGGGCCAATTGAGCAGCAGCTTGAGGGCGATGTAGTAAAAGAGGTCCCAAACGCCGAAAAGGTAGAGAAAACAGGTGAAGCGGGTGAAAGAAGTTCCTGCCCCCAGCCAGGCGACGGCCGCGAGCATCGCCAGGGTGCAGATTTCGCGCAGCACTTCGGCGAGGTAGATCCCCTCCGGCATGGCCGCCAGCGGGAAGCCGAATCCCTCCGGGTAATAGAGGGCGCGGAGATAGACCACGACGATGGCTTCGAGAAAGCCCATGGCGGCGGCGAAAATCGCCAGACTGATCAGTTTTCGGGATTCTGCGTGCATGTGACTCCTTGACCCTGCCGGCCTGAACCTCCCCCCGCATCCTATTCCGTGTTAAATTAGCCAATCCAGTGCCGGAAGTCAAACACTATTCCGCCGTGGCAACCGTGTGAAGCCGGCCGGCACCTTTACGGAGAGCAGTGCCGGCCCGATCCTACTTGAGCAGCAGCATGCGCTGCGTCCGCCGGCAAGATCCCGCCCTGAATTCACAGAAATAGATCCCGGAGGGCATCCCTTCCGCCTGCCAGATCACCTGATGCACGCCGGCCTCCATCCGCCGATCGACCGGTTTCGCAACCAACTGGCCCAGGAGATTGTAGATGGAGAGCGTCACGCGCTCCTCACGCGGCAGGGTAAAGGCGATGGTCGTGCCGGCATTGAAGGGATTGGGATAGTTGGGCCGCAGGGTAAAAGCAGCAGGTGTAACTGAGCCCTCGCGGTTGACCGACGACATCAGGTTGTTTCTGAATTGCATAACGCCGCGGTATCTGTCCAGAACATAGATGTACTGACGGTCGACCGCAATATCGTACATCTCCAGATACTCCCGGTAATATCCGGCCGCAAGGGTCGGCGCCATCGGCGCGCTGAAATCGAGCACCTTCAGGCCATACATGCCTCCTGCCACATAGACATACCTCTCGTCCGTGGTTACGGCTGTGCCATAAATCCTGTCATTGAATATACCTTCAGCGGCCGGCGCGGCGGGATTGCTGATATTCACGGCGCGGATTTTCTTGCCGCCATAGACATCCGTCAAATAGATGTGATCCCCGGCTATGGCCATATCCCGAATGTTGACATTATCGGTGAACGTACCGGCCTGGACGGGCGCCGCCGGATTGGAGATATCGATAACGTAAAGATTTTTCTGGACGTCCAGATAGGCATAGTGCCCTTTGATAAAGATATCGGAATCGATGCCGTTGAGGCCGGCGATGCTGCCCAGCAGCGTCGTTTGCGGAGGATTGGAAATGTCATAAATCCGGAAATCAGTGTTGGAGCGGATATAGGCGTAGGGCCAGACCACGGCAAAACTGCAGATTTGAAAATTGCCGAAATACCAGCTGCGCAGGACGGCAAGCTCCGGGGTCCGCAGGTCGATCTCGTGCATGTGGCCGTAATTGCCTTCCGCGACGTAGCCGCGGTCGCCGTCGATCTGCAGGCCGGCCAGGGTTGTCGAGCCGTACTGGCGGAACGACCTGGCTCTGTCCAGGGAAAGGGTGTTATTTTCACAGCGGACGCGGGTCAGAGTGGCGTTGTCATCGAGCGTATAGAGATAAGAGCCAGCCGCCTTGATCTGTTTGATGACCGCAAGCACGGATACCTCACCCAGAGGCGTCACCTTGTCGCTGCCGCTCATGTCGAAAACATAGACCTTGCCCTCGAGCGCGGGTTTGATGATATAGGGCGGATAAAAGAGCGAGCCGGTGTAATACTCCATGTGGTACGAGTCGGACAGCTTGCGCCAGTTGGTCATGTCTGAGACGTCATAGACCAGCATCCGGCCGCCCAGGCAATAGGCCCGATCGCCGTAAAAACAGGGGATGGAGAAAAGATCCTGATAGAAAGAGGAGACGCGCTTCGGCTGCAGGGGCCGGCTCAGGTCAAAAATAATCACACTGTCCTGAGTAGTCCAGGCGATGCCATAATTTTCATGAACAGTAAAAGTCTTGACCACTTCGGAGTCGATCATCACGCCGCCTTCCGCCGGCGCCTCGGGATTGGAGATATCCAGACAGACGAGTGAACCCGCGTTCGAACTGGTATTCGTGCGGGCCTTGAGATAGACGACAGAACCTTTTTTGCCGCACACTTCGACTGCCTTTGAGGTGGTGATGGAGGCCAGTTTCTGCGGATTCTTCGGATCGGCCAGACTGAAGAGGTCAAATCCCTTATAGTTGCCCATGCCGTCCCAGACGCAGAGTGTATCGCCCTGCCGTAATAAGTAATAGGGTGTTTTCGAAGGTAAAGCGATCTTGCTTTCCAGCACCGGATTATAAATATCGCTGAGATTGCTGGTGCACAAAAGTTTTTCTCTGGTATGGTAAAGGTAGGGAGGAACGAATACACAATCATCCAGCACAATATCAGCGGTGGTGACAAGCTGCGGATTGAGGACGTCCTTAACGTCATAGAACCGGACTTTGCCCGTGCCATTTTCAGGAAACGCCATGTACTCCCCGACCATGAAAGGAGCCTCAAGGGTTTCATCCGTCTTCCACACCCCATAGGTGCCGGGTTTGGCCGGATCGCTGACATTATAGGCCTTGAAACCCGCGTTGTATCGGGCCACATAGGCCACACCCGGCTGCACGGTTACCGCCTCGGCATACATATCCGCAATGCTGCCAAGCCGTTTCAACACGGCATCCGTGAGATCATGCAGATCGACGGCCGACTGGCTGCTGTTGACCACATAGGCGATATTGCCCTGGAAGGCGACATCGAGGATGCTGCCGCTGATGGTAGTGATCTCTTTGGGCTGGCTGACATCGTTAAAGTTCGTCACTCTGGCGTCGTTGCTGCCGCAGAGGAAGACCGTCCCGCCGGAAGCGAAAACCCGGTAGACTGTATAATCCTGCGCATGGGTGGCCAGCTTGACGGGGGCGGCGGGATTTTGCACATCCACGACGCACAGGCCGCGGTTATTGCAGGCCAGCCATGCATACCGGCCCTCGACAGCGACGCCCTCAACCCAGCTCTCCGGTTTGAAATCGATGAGCTTTTTGGGCGCGGCGGGGTTGCTGATGTCCAGAATGCGCAGTCCGGCATCGTTGGCGGCGAGATAAGCGTAATTCCCCTGCACGACGACGCGCAGCACAGTGACATCGTTGACCGCAGCTACCTGTTTGATCTGGGTGGGATTGGCAATATCCAGAATGAACAAGCCCGCCTCGGTCGCTGCCACATAGGCGTATTGGCCGGAAATGACCAGGTTGCGTATGTAGCCTGAGAGGGAGATTTGAGAAATCATCGCAAAAGTGCGGGTGTGAAAAACCGAGATGGTGCTGCCGTGACCGAGATAGATGGCACTGTCCGTGACACTGATGGCGGAAGCCTGTCCGCCGGACCATTGGCCGGTCAACTCGATGTCAGCTGCAAGGCTTATGCCGGTCGTGACGGTCAAGAGAGTAATGCAGGCAAGACGCAGAAGCAGTGTTCCCCTCATATCCACTCCTTTCCTGTTGGGATGATCTTCGTCTGGCGTTCGATTAAAGCGAATGCGTATGCCTTTAAAACGGTTGATGTTACCAGCCTTGGATAATCTCTGCAAAACACTCCACCCCGCTGGGGATGACGGCGCCGTAGCCGTGACCCGGCCGCGACCATGCCCCCGCCAGATAAAGATTTTTTACCGGCGTGGTGTGGCCGACGCGGGTATTCCCTGAATTGTTGACGGTCTGATCCCAGCCGTAAATGGCGCCGCGCGGATGGCCGGTATAGCGCAGGTTGGTCAGCGGCGTGCCGATCTCCTTCACCTGAATGGCTTTGGCCAGGCCGGGCAGCAGGGCCTTTTCCGCCTTGGCGATGAGGATATCCGCCATGCGCTCCTTCTCCTTGCGATAGGCTTTTTTATCGCCGGCCAGATAGGCCGCTTCATATTGCTCCCAGTGGCCATAGCCCTGCAGGGTCATGAGATTGATGGTATTCTTGCCCTGCGGGGAATAAGCGGGATTGATCGCATCGTACAGCGTGATGCCTACGCCGCCGTTTTCCACCTCGCCCTTGAGTGCATCCGCATAGGCCGCTTCAGGATCATACGCAGTTTCGAGAAAGATTTCCGAATCCGTGATGCCCAGTTTTTTGACCAGATCTTCCTTGAGGCCGAGAAAAACCTGGAAAGAGGAGATGCTGATGCTGTAGTTTTTCCATTTTTCTTGTTCGGCCGCCAGCACGGCGGGATCGCCGATCAACCGCCCCAGGGTTTCGTGCGGACTGGCGTTGGAGACCACAGCCCTTGCCGTAAAGGTGCGACCGTCATGGGTGCGCACCCCCGTCGCCGCCCCGTTGCTGAGAAGAATTTCGTCGACCCGGGATTTTAGCAGTACCTTACCGCCGCGGTCGCTCAGGTATTTGACGAATGCGTTGGAAATATCCTGCGACCGGCCTTTGGGGTAGAATCCGCCGCCGTTGAGGTAGCCCGTGAAGGGCAGAGCGTAATAGAAGCAGGAAAGTCTGGAGGGGGGCAGGCCATAGTATCCCCACTGCCCCGAGACGATGGTTTTCAGTTTGGGATTGCGGATCCGGGTATCGGCCATCTCGCCCCAGGTTTTGCTGTAAAACCTGAAGAGAAAGGGAAAATCATTGGGGAAATTGCTCATATCCACCTGACCCTGTTTGGCGGAGAGGCGGCCGATATCATCGGCCAGACCCTGCATGTCCGCAAAGAGCCCCTTGATGTTTTCGCTCTCTTCGGGAAAGAGCTGACAGAGCTGTTCGATATAGGCGCCGGGATCGCGCTGCGCCACGCGCAGGTCATAGTCCGGATAGATCGAGCGGAAGAGGGTGGGATGGGGCAGGAACTCGACCTCGGTTATTTCGGGGAAATTGTGGATAAGATTGAAGCGGCCGTCCCGTTCACCCACTGTAGTGGAGTGCAGGGAAGCGTCAAAAATGAATCCGCCGGGGCGCTTGAAAGCGGTGGCGTAACCGCCGGGTTTGTCGTGCTGTTCCAGGACCAGTGCCTTAAAGCCCTGGCGGGCGAAGGCGGCGGCGCAGGAGAGCCCGGCCAGACCCGAGCCGATGACGATGACGTCATACTGGTCGGGATTTTTGCCCTCCCTGGCCTGCGGGAAGGCGCTCCAGTCGAGCGCTGCCGCGGGAAAGGCGCAGGCGAGCATTTTGAGAAAATCCCGCCGGGGAAATTGATGATCGTCCATAAAGCCTCCTGGGGCGATTTCTTAAGCTGCATGATCCTCTGCAGCAGCATATCGCTATATGCAGAGGGCTCTGTCATACTCTGCAGTGCATGATCATGAACATTAAGCTTCTGAATGAAAACGGATCACGGTTGTAAAGGAGCGTGCCTGACTTGAAGTTCCGTGCCACCTTTTGGCAGTATTCCAGCTATCTGGCCGGCTTTACCATGGTATTGAGCAGATGCTCCAGAACTTGGTCAGGGTGTTCGCACCAGCCCGTATGTACCGGTGAGTTCTGGATGATGGTGCTCTTGGGCGCGATGAGCCAGTTAAAGCGCTCGCGCTGCGACAGGCGGCCGATGGGTCCCGCCTCCTCTCCGCCGCGGCAGATCAGGGGATAGATCGCCAGCTGCTTGCGCAGCAGCTCGAGATCCAGTCCCGGATCGAGCGCCAGGATGCGCCCTTCATCAAGCTCGATCCGCGCCTCGAGATACTTTTTTTGCGGGCAGGAGAGAATCACCCCGACATTGACAAACTCTTCGCGCTCGACCCGGGGGACGACGCGCACTATCGCGTAATCATACAAGTACGGACCGCGCACGCATCGCCTCCTCGACAAAGGATTCCGATTCCTCCAGCCGTTTCTTGAGATAGACGATATAGGCCTTTCGGGTCTCTCCTGGAGACGAAAAAGGCGAGTGGCCGTCGAACCAGTCATCCGGAATCATCCCCACCACCTCCTCGACCACATCAGGCCCGATGGCCGCTTTTAACTTTTCCCCGGCCTGCCGCAGCGTGCCGGCCGATGGCAGCAGCACATGGTCCTTGATGAGGGGAAAGGGATCGCCGGTTCTCTCCAGATAATGGTACCAGGAGTGATGAAAATAGAGGGAGGCACCATGGTCGATGAGGTAGAGTTGCTTGTGCCACATCAGCATGTTGGTATTGCGCGGTGTACGGTCGATGTTGGTGACAAAGGCATCCAGCCAGACGATCTCGGAAGCCAGGGTTTCGGAGACCGGGTGCAGCACCGGACTGAACATGATGGAGCCCGGCAGGTAATCGAGGGCGAGATTGAGTCCTGCACTCATGCGGATGAGATCATGGATCTCCGGGTCGGGTTCGGTGCGCGCCAGCTCCGCCTCCAGATGGACAAAGACGATCTCGGGCACAGGCAAGCCGGCGGCGCGCGCGATCTCTCCGGCGACCAGCTCGGCGATCAGGGCCTTGGGGCCTTGTCCGGCGCCGCGAAATTTGAGCACATAGAGACCGTCATCATCCGCCTCGACGATGGCCGGCAGGGATCCGCCCTCCTTCAAGGGCGTCACGTAACGCGTGGCTTCCACACTCCTGATGGTCAAAGTTTCTCCTTTTATAACAACGCCTCTAATCCGCTGTGCCATGTGTGCCGGTGAACTGCAGCCAGATTTCACGGCTGCGCGGCCCGTCGTACTCCATAAAAAAGAGGCCCTGCCAGGTGCCGAGCATCACCTCTCCCCCCTCGACGATCAGCAGCTGCGCCGAGTTGGTGAGGGTGCTCTTGATGTGGGCGTCCGAATTGCCCTCGCTGTGGGCATACCCCGCTTCCTGAGGGATGGTGCGGTTGAGGAAAGTGGTGAGATCGCGGCGCACATCGGGATCGGCGTTCTCGTTGACGGTGAGGCCGGCGGTGGTATGGGGACAAAAGACCGTCACTGTTCCGCTCTCCGCGCCGATTTCGCGTAAAAAGGTGCGAATAAAGGGGGTGATATCGACGATATCGCAGCGGCGGCTGGTGCGGATGGAAATTCTATGCATGCCTGCGCTCTTTCAAAAGGGTCACAATGCAGGGATATGAAATGCCTAATAGCAAAAATAGCCAACCGGTCCATTAAAAACAAGCGGAAAGTGAGAAATCAAGAGGCGGGAAAAATGTTCGGAGGAATTGTGGCCTGAACCGCATTTGCACTTGCATCAATCCCCGTTGATGCGTAACATAGAGACAGGAACTGTTTATTTACGATCAACCTGATGCACACCTTGCAAGGCGCCTCCGCCGCAGGTGTAAAGGAGATGGACCTAATGAGCAATACAGCGATGATCCACGCCAGCAGAGAATTCCTGCGTCAGGAAATCCTCGACTGGCTGCTCGAAGAGAGCAATCCCTCGGTCCGTTATCTCACCTTGATCAACCTGCTTGGCCGCAAGGAGGAGGAACCGCAAGTCCGTCAAGCCAGGGCGGCGATCATGCAAACAGGTGTGGTGCCGGAAATACTGGCCAGGCAGGCGGAGGAGTGCTGGAACGCTCCCGGACGCTGGTACACTGACAAATACAGGGGGACGGTCTGGCAGCTCATCATCCTGGCCGAACATGCGGCCGATCCCGGCCACCCGAAGATACGGGCAGCGTGTGAATACATCCTCAAGCGCTCACAGGATCCTGAAAGCGGGGCTTTCTCGTTAACCCAAAACAGCGGCGGGGGCGGACGGCCTGGCGATGTCATCCCCTGCCTGACCGGCAATATGGTCTGGAGCCTGATTAAATTGGGCTGGATGGACGATGAGCGGATCAAAAAGGGGATTGACTGGATCGCGCAGTACCAGCGCTTCGACGATGGTATCGAGATCCGCCCTACCGGCTGGCCCTACGACCGCTACGAGATGTGCTGGGGGAAACACAGCTGCCATATGGGGGTGGTCAAGGCGCTCAAGGCCCTCTCCGCTCTGCCGGTTGAACACCGGGACGCGCGCAAACAGGAGGCCATTGACAGGGCCTGTGAGTATCTCCTGGTGCATCATATCTTCAGGAAAAGCCACGACTTGAACAAGACCGCCAAACCCGGCTGGCGCAGATTACAATTTCCGCTGATGTATCAAACGGATGTTCTGGAGATCACCCTGATTCTGCTGGCGCTGGGTGTGCGGGATGCGCGCATGCAAGAGGCGATCGACCTCATCGCCTCAAAGCAGAATGAGACGGGCGACTGGAACCTCGAGGCCACTTTCAACGGCCGCTTCCAGGTTGATATAGAAAGCAAGGGCCAACCGAGCAAGTGGATCAGCTATCGGGCGCTGCTCGCCCTGAAGCAGTATTACCAGGTCTGAATTTTACAGATCCAGCCACCCACTGCATGGCGGTTTTTTCACCTCTAGCGGATTCTTTTTGATCACCATGTATTTGAGCGTGCGGCTGGACCGTTCCGGCGGGGCTGAAAAAGCAGATTGGAATTCCGGGAATTCCTCGGTATATTGGCCAGGACAATGAAAGGAAAAATCGTGGCCAAAAAGTGGAAAATTCTGCACCTCCTGATCTTTTCCTGTGCGACCCTGGGATACGGCTGGGGCGGCACCGGACATCGGATCATCAACGGCAGCGCAGCGCTCTCCTTCCCGCCGGAGATGGCGTTTCTCGGCTCCTGGTCGAACGGGCTGGCCGAACACGGCTCGGATGCCGATAGCCGCAAAAGCAGCGATCCCAGCGAGGAGAACAAACACTACATCGATATCGATTCCTTCCCGGAGTTTCTGGCTGCGGGCAGGATCGTGCAGGATTTCGATTCGCTCGCGGCCCTGCACGGCCGCGATTTCCTCATGGATCAGGGGATCCTGCCCTGGGCGATCATCGCCACGGCAGACGCCCTGACCCAGGCCCTGCAAGACCGTCAGTGGGATAAAGCGATGCTCCTGGCGGCGGATCTCGGCCATTATATCGGCGATGCTCACAATCCCCTTCATATCACTAAAAATTATAACGGGCAGCTCACCAATCAGCAAGGTATTCACAGCCGGTACGAGTCGAGAATGCTCGACCGCTATGCCAGTGCGATCAGCTGCCGCGGTGACCGCGGGGTTTACATCACGCACATCGCCGATTACACGTTCAGGATGATCTACACGAATTATGCCTTTGTCGATTCCGTCCTCATGGCGGATCGCAGCGCAGCACAACGGGCCGGGAACACATGGAATGACACCTACTATGCCAATCTGTGGCAGAGTTCACAATCCTTCACTGTGCCGCTGCTCGACAGCGCTGCAAGCCGTCTGGCCAGCATGATCTACACCTGCTGGATCAACGCCGGAGCGCCGCGCCCGACCTCCCTGGCCTTGACACATCCCGCCTCTGCGCCCGATTACAGCCTGGGGCCCAATTATCCCAATCCCTTCAATCCCGCTACGACCCTGACCTATTCGCTGGCCGCTGCCGGCCGGGTTAGAATCGAGATCTTTAATCTGCTCGGACAGCGCGTCGCCCAGCTGCAGGATCAATGGCAGCCGCAGGGAGACCACGAGGTCACCTGGCGCCCGGAGGGCCTGCCGGGAGGTGTTTACATCTACCGGATCAGTGCAGGCGCATACCATGCTTCCCGTAGAATGCAGCTGCTCAAATGACTTGTCTTGTAAATCAATTCAGCCGGCAACCATGAAAAAGAGCTCCCGTTTCCGGGAGCTCTTTTCGCACAGCTGTGAATCTGATGGACTGAGGCAATTATCCCGAGTGTTCAGGAGTGAAAGACCGGCTCCACTCCCCTGGCCTGCTCCTCCAGCCGGTGCAGCTCATCCGCACTCAGCGGCTGGACATTCGCGGCGATGCGGAAGGCGCGGTCCCACAGCGCCGGGTCGCCGGGAGGTATGGCGGCCGTGACCCCCTGACCATAAGTCCAGTTCAGGGCCAGCCGCGCCAGTTCATCCTCTTCCGCCGCGATCGGATGATACCAGACCTTGCGGTAGCGGCTGCTCTCCCCCTCCTTTTTCGCCCCGTGGGCCAGCCCCTTGAGGGCCAGGATGCCCATCTTTTTCTCCCTGGCAACCGGCAAAACGCGCGGCCCGAAATTCCCTGCGAACCAGTTGGCGAAATTGACCGGAAAGAGAAGCGTATCAAAGGGAAACTGCTCCATCGCCGCCAGCGCTGCGCTCTCGGAATGGGCGGAGAAACCCAGGAAACGCACCTTGCCCTCCTCCCGGGCCTTGACAAAAGTCTCCATCGCCCCGCCGGGACCAAAGGCAGTCGCGATATCCTCATCCGTGGTCAAAGCATGGAGCTGATAGAGATCAAAGTGATCGGTCTGGAGGATTTGAAGCGAATGCTCCAGCTCTTTGCGGGCCTCCCCGGCCGTGCGCATCATGGTCTTGCAGGCGAGAAAGCTGCGGCTGCGATACGGAGCCAGTGCGGGCCCCAGTCTCTCTTCGGCGTTACCGTAGCTGGGCGCCACATCAAAATAATTGATGCCGTGATCAAAAGCCCGCGCCACCATCTCATTGGCCACATCCTGCTCCTCGTCCATCACCAGAATGCCGCCGAAACCCAGGATCGAGAGTTTTTCACCGGTGCGGCCGAGACCGCGTTTGGGCATGCTCTCCGAAGCACAGCTCAAAAAATGGGGCAAGAAAGCCATGGCAGCTGTTCCTTTCATAGAGGCTGACAAGAATTGACGACGCTTCATAGGATCACCTCATTTCGTCAACAAAGATTACCCTCGGCCCAATACAGGAGGCAGTGACTCTGCTTTTAAGGTGTAAAAAGCCCGGAAACATAACTATAGTATAGGAAAAATATTTGAAAAGAGAAGCAAAATCTGCTTTTCTTTCGAATGGCTGCGGCAGCATCAGTCCTCGACAATCAGGCAGGAATTCGTTTTTTTTGGTATGGCTTTATGACATCATATTTGAATCGTACAACAGAGGCCTCAGTCCACCGAGTCCATCAAATCCGCGAGCATCGGTGAAAACAAGTCAGCGCCATCAATGGGTGACCGATGCTCTTTATAGATCTGATCATCCTCTTTTCCGGTCCGGCTCTGATTATGTGGACAGCCAACGAGCTGCGCAGCGTCAATGGACAGATCGAATTCATCCTGCGCCAGGCGGTAGCGCGGCGCAAGCGCAACAGCAATAATAAATCCGCCTGAGCTGCCGCGTAGAGGCCTAATTCAAAAATATTCAATCATCCAGCGGCTGGAAAGAGATCATCAGACTGAAAGTATGATAGGGTTTGTTGAACCTGACCGCATCCAGCTCATGGAGCCAGCTGTAAGTATAGCGAAATCCGATGAGCCGGTCCGACCAGCGCGTCCAGAGTCCGAGATTCAAGCCGGCTGCAGAATTCATCAAAGCAAGGTCGGGGCCGGGATCCTCGATGAAGGAGACATCGTAACCGGGCACAGAGGTATCGCTGCCCCAGAGCTGCTCGTCAGCGATGACCCTGATCCTGGTGCGCTGAACCGCTCCGGAAAGGCACAAACGCAGGGAGGGGCCGGCATAGAACTGCACCTGTGACCCGCGCAGCGGGAATGTGTATCCCAGTAAAGCCGGAATCTCATAATACAATGCTCTCACATATAGATCATAGAGGGAGAGCATGCCGGGATAATGCCAGACCCGCTGCTTCTTGAGCGCGATTTGGGCATAATGGAGGTTCAGTTCGGTGGTCAGGGATATTCTGGCGGATGGATGCCAGGCAAAAGAATTGCCCAGCATGACGCCGGGGGCGGAGCGGAAGGCAAGGAGTTTGTCCTCCGACTGCGAAATGCCCAGCTGTACGCCACCTGAAGCTGTGCCCACCGCCGCGAGCAGCAGCCAGGCCATGGCATAAAAGGTGATCCTTTTTTTCATGCTGTCGACCCCTCTCTCCTGCGTCAGGTCATATTCGCCAAGTGCGCAAGGCACCGGGTCCAGAGGCGAGCATGCTGCACAAAGACTGCAGTTCTCCTCTCCAGTCAGCTGGAACGTTTCTTCCAGGCGACCTCGAGATTCACCATGATCGGCACCTCGAGACATTCGCCTTGGTCATGGATAAGCCAAGCAATTCAGCTGCTGAATACGATCTGTATCCCGGATATTAGTAAAAAGAGTATGCAATTTCCTAAAAGTGGTTACCGATTGAGATTTTACGTAACTCCCAATTTGATAGTAGCATAAAACACCTTACGAGCTTCACTTTTCCCCTTTTCGCGGTAACAGGTTTTGCATTGATTCTTTAAACTGAACTCCGCCCAACTTGTACTGGCTCTATCCACGCCTTCTATTCTGATTAATTATTGACTTGACTTTGCTGATGTTCGACAGTTGTAGGGTAAATAAGATAGGGCTTAAGCCCTATTAAACAGTGATATAGACATGCTTTTCCAAATGGAGTCGTGTTACTACAAAATCAGCTCTAGCGTATGTCTACAATAGACCCGGGTTCTTTGATACCCAGCTGCTTGAGGAAGAATTTCTGTCGCTCAGTTGGCTCTGTCAATTGGGAGACCTTTTTCCGGTCCATAACAAATTGACCAATCTGCATCCGTCCCATCTCCTGACGCACGGATCGCCAGGAGG
>DAOOPF010000043.1:0-22063 GCA_035388125.1 bacterium
GTGCTATTTAAAAAATTGCTTGCACTACAGCTCTCTTTTGGCTAATTTGCCGGCAGGTAAGAAACGGTAATGGTGGCGGACAAGGGGTTGGCGCTTTGAAAATGGGGGAATGACCGGGTAGCAGGCGCTTGCCAGAGGATAAATTCCTCGATTTTTAACCTCCGGGAAAATCATTTTTCCTGTCCATAATTTATATGATCCCCAGTAACATCAGATTTCCTGACAATTCCTGTAAATTTATTAATTGCTGTCTATCCATCCATCTATCCATCGGCAAATTAAAATTTCCTGTCCGCCACCCGCAACGGCTGGCGGCAGCGCTGAGAAGACAGCGGCGGTTGCCGCACAGGCTGGGGAGTGAGCAGTTAACGGTCCAATGTCAGGGGGGCCGCGGTGAACAATGAACCCAGCAGCCCCCTCTGCTGCGGAGAAAGGAGGACGAAATGGCCCCTACGGCGCTTCAAGTCTCATGCGTTCAGCTCCACTGGGCCAGGCCGCTGGAGGTCAACCTGGCGCGGGCTCTGCACTACATTCACGCGGCCGCCGACGCAGGCAGCCGGGTGGTGCTGTTCCCGGAGGCCAACCTGACGAGCTACTATTTCCCCTATGCGACCGGGCTTGATCCCGAGGCGGTGGACGATGCGCTGCGCCAGGGGTGCGCAGCGGCCGCACAGCGCGGGATCTGGACGATCATGGGGACGATCCGGAAGACGAAAGACCGTTTTCTGAACCTGGCGCATGTTATCAGCCCGAAGGGCGAGATTGTCTACGAATACGCAAAGGTCAACATGGCCGGCCGCGACGAGAAAAAGTACTGCCGCGGCGGAGACAAGCTCGCCCTGTTCGAGATCGACGGCGTCCTCTGCACGCTCATCATTTGCCGGGACGGGCGGCACCCCGAACTCTATCGGCTCCCGGCCATGGCCGGAGCGCAGATTCTCTTTCACCCGTCGTGCAGTTCCGACGAAATCGAGGATGTGTGGTGGAAGCGGACGTCGGGGCGGGCGCAGCAGCCGATCGGCCCGAACTCGAAGATCTTCCACTGCGTGGCGAATACAGTCGGCCTGTCGCCGGATGGCAAGCAGATGTCGAGCGGGTGGTCGTTCATCCGCGAACCCAACGGCCTGCCGCTGGCTGAGGCGGGCCAGCACCAGGAAGAGATGATCACCGCGGTGCTGGACCTGTCGCGCGCGAACCGATCATATGTCCTGGATAGCATGCAGAATCCGCCGTTCCTGGCGCCGCACTGGAAGCGGATAGTTGAGGATGTGAAGGCGCGAGCCAGCGAAAAACCGGAGTAGCCCGGGACTCCGCCAATCATGAGGCCCTGGCCGGGAAGAACGGGTTGCAGGTGACCACGCCGGCCGACAGGAGGTGTTTTCAACCCACTCCTCGGAAATGAATTCTCTGCTCATTCTCCCTGATTTTCGCGGGATGGTGGGGTGTTATGCAGAGAGAGACGATTACTGCTGCTGTCTTGCTGAGGGCAATCCTGACGATGAGAGGAGAGGGCGAATGAAGAGGCTTTTCGTCATTTGCATCATGCTGTCGACTGCGATCATTTCCAGCGCACAAGCCCAGGCGATCATTGCTGATCACCGGTGCACGGACATCCATGCGATCCCGGTGACGGCGATTGAAAATGCCAGGGCGGAACTGCATATCGGTTACGGGTTTACTTCACACGGCAGCCAGATCATCTCCGGGATGACAGGACTGACCGGATTCATGAACGCGAACCCGGTCGGTTTGTCCGGCTTCAGGCCGGGATCGACCTCCGGCAGGAAATCCAAAGCCCGGCGGGACAAGGGGTATGGCAGGCCGCGGCCATGGCCCGGGAGCAGGTAAATGCGCCTGCGCTGTGTGCAGGTGAGAGCAGCGTTCCTTCGCAGATTTTTTTCGCTTCCCTTAAATGAAAATTCCTGCCATTTCCGCCGATATACCGCCCTCTTTTCTCTTGATTGGCTGCGAAAAAAACTGTATTTTTAAGGAATTGAAAAGCCGCCAACCAATCAAGGAAGAATCCCTTGCGCGTCCTCTCCGGCATCCAGCCCTCCGGCAACCTCCATCTCGGCAACTATTTCGCCATGATGAAGCGAATGATCGACTATCAGGAGCACCACACACTCTTTTGTTTCGTTGTCAATCTCCACGCGCTGACCTCCGTCTTTGATGCGCAAAAGCTGCGTGACAACACTTTCGATGCCTGCTGCGATTTTCTCGCCCTTGGCATCGACCCGGAAAAGTCCTATTTCTACGTCCAGTCGGATGTGCCGGAGGTGACCGAACTGACCTGGCTGCTCTCCAATGTCACCCCCATGGGCCTGCTCGAGCGTGGCCACTCCTATAAGGACAAGCTGGCCAAGGGCATCCCGGCCAACCATGGCCTCTTCGCCTATCCGGTGCTGATGGCCGCCGACATCCTCCTCTACGGGGCGGATATCGTCCCGGTCGGCAAGGACCAGAAACAGCACCTCGAAATGACCCGCGACATCGCCATCCGCTTCAACCAGACCTACGGCGAGGTTTTTGTCGTGCCTGAGCCGGATATCCCCGATTCAGTGGCGATGGTGCCCGGCCTCGACGGCCAAAAGATGTCCAAATCCTACGGCAACACCATCGACATTTTCAGTCCGCAGAATGTGATGAAGAAGCGAGTGATGTCGATCGTCACCGATGCCACCCCGGTCGAGGCGCCCAAGAACCCGGATACCTGCAACCTCTTCGCCATCTATTCGCTCTTTCTCGATGAAGCCGGCAGGAAGGAACTGCGCGCCCGCTACCTGGCGCCGGGACTCAAATACGGCGAGGTGAAGAAAGAACTGGCCGAGGTGGTCTGGAACTATTTTGCCCCCTACCGCGCAAGGCGCGACGAGCTGGCGCGCGATCCGGAAAAGGTGCACCGCATCATGAAACAGGGGGCTGAAAAGGCCCGCTCTGTGGCTGCGCACTATTTGCAGGCGGCCCGGCGCGCCGTCGGCATCGATTACTGACTCTCAAGCGATGGATCACACCTCCATCGCTCTTTTTTTATCCAGGCCGGCCGTTTGGCAAGACGACCGCTGACGACCGTTTTGTGAGCCTGATCTCCGCCTCCCGCCCGGGAGGAGGCCGCAGGCTCGACCATACCCCTATGGAGAAGCACGCTATGATCCCCTATTCCTACCGCGACAACCGTTTGTTCTGCGAAGATACCGATCTGGCAAAAGTGGCCAGCCATTACGGCACCCCGGCCTATGTCTACAGCAAGGCCGGCATCACCGGCAACTATACCCGCATCGACGCTGCCTTTGCCGGCGCTTCCCATCTGGTCTGCTATGCCCTCAAGGCCAACGCCAATCCCGTTCTGCTCAAACTTATGGCGGAGCTGGGAGCGGGGGCCGATGTGGTCTCAGGCGGCGAGCTCGCCCAGGCCCTGGCGGCGGGGTTCCCGGCGCAGCGCATCGTCTTCGCCAGCGTTGGCAAGACCGATGCCGAGATCCGCTTCGCCATCCGCTCTGGCATCCTCGCCCTCAACGTCGAGTCGCGTGAGGAGCTGGAAGTGACCGCCCGCCTGGCCGCGGAGATGGGCATGACCGCCCCGATCGCCCTGCGCATCAATCCCGACATCGACATCGAGGGCCATCCCTATCTGACCACCGGCAAGAGCGCCAACAAGTTCGGCATCGCCCTGGACGAAGCGCGCGCGGCCTACCTCTGGGCCGCGGAGCAGAAATCCCTGAAAATCGTCGGGGTCCACTGCCACATCGGCTCGATGATCAAAAAGAGCGACCCCTACCACCGCATGGCCGAGACCCTGGCCGCTTTCGTGGTCGATCTGGGCGGTGAGGGGATCCGCTTCGAGCATGTCGATCTGGGCGGCGGCCTTGGCGTCGATTATACCCGGGTTCTGGACTACCAGGGCTCGCCCTGGTACATGGAGCCGGAGGAGATGGCGGCGCAGGTGATTCCGGTTCTCCAGCCTCTGGGCTGCGAGATTCTGCTCGAGCCGGGCCGCTCGATCGTCGGGCCCAACGGAGTTTTGTTGAGTCAGGTGCTCTACCGCAAGGAGACCAAGGGTAAAAAGTTCCTCGTCGTCGACGCTGCCATGAGCGATCTCATCCGGCCCTCGCTTTACGGCGCCTACCACGCTGTCCTGCCCCTGCAGGCCGGCGGGTCGGAGGTGGAGACGGTCGATGTGGTCGGGGCGATCTGCGAGTCGGGCGATTTTCTTGCCAAGGATCGCGAGCTGGAGCGCATGGAACGCGGCAATTATCTGGCGGTGATGACCGCCGGAGCCTACGGCTATACCCTGACCAGCAACTATAACGCGAGGCCGCGGCCGGTCGAGGTGCTCATCGACGGCAGCCACCATATGGTGATCCGCGACCGCGAGCCGTCGTTGTTCTAGAGAAAACCAGGAGAAGCAGTCTCTCACAAAGGCTTGGAGGTCACCAAGCAAAACCAGTTCGCGTGAAGACGCAGAGACGCAGAGCAGGATCTTGTTATTCTCTGCGTCCTGGCGCCTCTGCGCGGGAAATTGGTTTTCTCGCCTCAATACTATCAGGTGGATTTAATTAAAATAGTTGGGTGAAAGAATGGACGTAAAAATCAAGGCGGTGGTCATCGACAAGGAGGGGCTGAAGCGCACCATCTCTCGCCTCGCCTTTGAGATCATTGAACGCAACCACGGAGTGCACGAGATCGCCATCGTCGGGGTGCGCACGCGCGGGGCCTATGTCGCCGAGCGCATCGTCAAGCGCATCGAGGAGCTGGAGGGGGTGCGGGTGCCCTATGGCGTGCTCGACATCACCCTCTACCGCGACGATTTCCGCAAGCGATTGCGCCAGCCGGTGGTGCAGGTCACCGATATTCCTTTCGAGATCGATGACATTCCGGTGGTCATCGTCGACGATGTGCTCTTCACCGGGCGCACCTCGCGCGCGGCCATGGATGCCCTGATGGATTTCGGCCGGCCGGCGGCAATCCAGCTCGCGGTTCTGGTCGACCGCGGCCACCGTGAGCTGCCGATCCACGCCGATTACGTCGGCAAGAGCATTCCCACATCGATCGGGGAGGAGGTGCAGGTGCGGTTGAAGGAGACCGATGGCGAGGATTGCGTGCTGCTGGTTGAAGCACCGAAGGAGGGCGAATAGATGCCGCTGCAACAAAAACACCTGCTCGGACTGGAGGGGGTCAGTGCCGCAGATATAACCGCTATTCTCGAGACGGCGCGGACCTTCCGCGAGATCCTCGAGCGCCCCATTCCCAAGGTCCCCACCCTGCGCGGGCAGACGGTGGTCAATCTTTTTTTCGAGCCCTCGACGCGGACGCGGATCTCTTTCGAGCTGGCGGAGAAACGCCTCTCCGCTGATTCGGTCAATTTCACCACCTCGTCCAGCTCGGTGAAAAAGGGTGAGACCCTCAAGGACACCATCCGCAACATCGCGGCGATGAAGATCGACATGGTGGTGGTACGCCACCAGGCCGCGGGCGTACCCCTGTTCCTCACCCGCTGCGTCAACGCCGCGATCATCAATGCCGGCGACGGCCAGCATGAGCATCCCACCCAGGCCCTGCTCGACATGTTCACGCTGCGGGAAAAATTCGGCAAACTGGCCGGCCTGAAGGTGGCGATCATCGGCGATATTTCGCACAGCCGCGTCGCCGGTTCCAATATCCGCGGCCTGACGACGATGGGGGCCGAGGTGCTGCTTTGCGGGCCGAGCACCCTGCTGCCGCGCGAGGTCGAACGCTTCGGGGTGCGGGTCACCCATGACCTCGATGAGGCGATAGCCTGGGCCGATGTGCTCAATGTGCTGCGCATCCAGCTCGAACGCCAGGAGTCGGGGCTTTTCCCCTCGCTGCGCGAATATCATGCCGAATTCGGGGTGACCCTGCCGCGGCTGAAGCGGGCGAAAAAGGAGATCACCATCATGCATCCCGGTCCGATCAACCGCGGCGTCGAGCTCGACAGCGATGTCGCCGACGCCGACTGCTCGGTCATCCTCGATCAGGTGACCAACGGCGTGGCGGTACGCATGGCCGTGCTCTATCTCCTCAGCGGCAATGAAGAGAGTGTAGGATAGTATATTATCGCGCCAGGACGCAAAGGCGCAAGAGAGCAAAACTGCGGACAAAGCTTATATCTCAGAGTTAATTTTACCTCTGCGCTCTCTGCGCCACTGCGGGAGGCAGATTTTCTCAGTGTTCACTGTGCCACCGTGAGAAATCATTTTTTCGGGAAGAGATATGGAAACCCTGCAAAAAGCCACCAAAATCCTGCTTCAGGGCGGCGAGGTGCTTGACCTGGCCGGCAGCAAGCGCCAGTCCCTGGATCTCTTGATCATCGATGGCCGCATCGCCCGCATGGGTGCCGATCTGGCGGCCGATTATGAGGGCGAGCTGCTCGACCTGCGCGGCCAGGTGATCGTGCCCGGCCTGATCGACATGCACGTTCATCTGCGCGAACCCGGCCGCGAGGACGAGGAGACCGTGGAAAGCGGCTGCGCGGCAGCCATGGCCGGCGGGATCACGGCGGTCTGTGCCATGCCCAACACTGAACCGGCCTGCGACAAACAGGAGGTGGTGCGTTTTCTCAAAAAACGCGCTGAGGAGCAGCTCGTCGAGGTGTTTCCCATTGCGGCGGTGACCAAAAAGCGCGAGGGCAAGGAGATCACCGAGATGGCCGAGCTGGTGCGGGCCGGAGCGGTCGCCTTTTCCGACGATGGCAGTCCGGTGAAAAGCGCCGCGGTGATGCGGCACGCGCTCGAGTATGCGCACATGTTCGGCGTGCCGGTAATCGACCACTGTGAGGAGCCCGATCTGGCCGCCGGCGGCCACATGAACGAGGGCTGGATGTCGACCCGGCTGGGCTTGCCGGGCATCCCCGACATTGCCGAGGCGGTGATGATCGCCCGCGATGTTGCCCTGGCCGAATTCACCGGCGGACATATCCATATCGCCCACATCTCCACGGCCAAGGGGGTTGAGCTGGTGCGCCGCGCCAAGGAAAATGGAGTCAGGGTGACCTGCGAGGTGATGCCGCACCACCTGGCTCTCACCGAGGAGGCGCTGGAACAGTACGACACCAATCTCAAGATGAATCCCCCCCTGCGCAGCCGCGCTGATGTGGAGGCCCTCATGGCCGGCCTGCGCGACGGCACCATCGATGTCATCGCCTCCGACCACGCTCCGCACAGCATCGAGGAGAAGGATGTTGAATTTGCCGCTGCGCCGAATGGCATCCTCGGGCTGGAGACCATGCTCGGCATCATCCTCGCCAAGGTGGTGGCGGCCGGGGTGCTGCCGCTGCACCAGGCGCTGGAGAAGATGATCCTGGCCCCGCGCCGGGTGCTCAATCTGCCCCTGCCGCTCATCAAAGAGGGCGCCCCGGCAAACCTGACCTTCTTCTCCCCGGACGAGAGCTGGACCGTGGCGGCGAAACGGCTCAAATCTCTCTCCCGCAACATGCCCTATGAAGGCTGGAGCCTGCCCGGCAAAGTCCGCGGCGTGATCAATCGCGGGTTGCTCTGGACGGCGGGATTGTAGCCGGCTGACAAACGGCCGGGTTTCACGCTCTGGTGCAGCCCGGCCGTCCCTGCGACTCGCCCCGGTACGGCCACTTTTACCCTTCCCTGCCCTATCTTCCTGAAAAAGCAAGTGAAATCGGCAGAAAAATCTTGCATAATTGCCGAATTTTTCCTATATTTCTCGGCTTAAGGCAAAATAAAGGAGAAATATCTTGAAGACTTTTACCCCGAAACCCAGCGACATCACGCAAAAGTGGTACGTGATCGATGCGAACGGGCAGGTTTTGGGCCGTCTGGCCTGCAAGGTCGCAGAGATCCTGCGCGGCAAGAACAAGCCCATTTGGGCCCCGCACATGGATTGCGGCGATTTTGTCGTGATCGTCAACGCCGACAAGGTCAAGCTCACCGGCCGCAAGATGGAGCAGAAGAAGTACACCCATTTCACCGGTTATCCCGGCGGGTTGCGTCAGACGCCTATCGCGCGCATGATGGAGAAAAAGCCGGAGTTTGTTGTGCGTCATGCCGTGCGCGGCATGCTGCCGAGCAACACCCTGGGGCGTCACATGCTCAGGAAGCTCAAGGTCTATGCTTCGCCGGAGCATCCGCACGCCGCCCAGCAGCCAGAACCTATCACCCTGTAATCGATCCCTGCTTGAGCAGACTTAAGGAGAGCAAATGAAAGGTACGTACTACAACGCCACCGGCCGCCGCAAAAATGCGATCGCGCGCGTCTGGCTGGCGCCTGGTACCGGCGCCATCGAGGTCAATGAGAAGAACCTCCTCGACTATTTCAAGCGCGACACGCTCAAAATGATCATTGAGCAGCCGCTTGAGGTGACCGGCAGTCAGGGCAAATGGGACATCAAGGCGCACGTCGAAGGCGGCGGGCTCACCGGTCAAGCCGGCGCGCTGCTGCTCGGCATCGCCCGCGCCCTGGTCAAGGCCAACGAAGAGCTGCGTCCGACGCTGCGCAAGAACGGGTTTCTGACCCGCGACCCGCGCATGGTCGAGCGCAAAAAGTACGGCCGTCCCGGCGCCCGCAAGCGCTTCCAGTTCTCGAAACGTTAAACCAGGCTCATCACACACATCCTCCCATGAACAAGGGGTGCCTGTCAAGGTTATATCTCTGGGCTGGAGGATGGCGGTTCAACCCCAAGATCAGGAGTTATCATGGCTGAAGTCACCATTCAAGATCTGCTGCTGGCCGGAAGCCATTTCGGCCATCTGACCCGCCGCTGGAATCCCAAGATGAAGAAATTCATCTTTATGGAACGCAACGGCATCCACATCATCGATCTCAAAAAGACAATCGTCTGCTTGAACGAGGCCCGCGAAGCGATGCGCAAGATCATCGCCGAGGGCGGCACGGTGCTGCTGGTCGGCACCAAAAAACAGGCCAAGGACATCATCAAGCTTGAAGCCGACCGCTGCGGCATGCCCTATGTCACCGAACGCTGGCTCGGCGGCACCCTGACCAACTTCGTCACGGTCAAGAAGAGCGTCAAGCGCCTGAAAAATCTGGAAAAGAAGGCGACCGACGGCACCTACGACAAGGTGACCAAGAAAGAGATCCTCACCATCGAGCGCGAAAAGGAAAAGCTGGATAAGGTGCTTGGCGGCATCCGCGACATGAATCATCTGCCCACCGCCCTTTTCATCGTCGATTCCAAAAAGGAGTCGATCGCGGTCATGGAGGCCAAGCGGCTGAACATCACCACCTTCGCCCTGAACGACACCAACGCGGATCCCGATTTCGTCGATTATCCGGTCCCGTGCAACGATGATGCTTTCAAGTCGATCAGCCTGCTCACCCGCGCCATCGCCGAAGCCATCCTCGAGGGCAAGTCCGGACGCATCGATATGCAGATGGCCTCCGAGAGCGAAGGCAGCGAGGCGGAACTCGCCTACAAGAAAGAGCACGCAGAGAGTGCCGAGAGCTATTCCAGTGACGCCGTAAAGAAATGATCAGTCAGGAGTAAGATAATGTCCATATCCGCTTCATTAGTGAATGACCTGCGCAACAAGACCGGCGCGGGTATGATGGATTGCAAAAAGGCCCTGGAGCAGACCGGCGGCGATATTGAGAAAGCCATCGATTATCTGCGCAAGCGCGGAGTGCAGCAGGCCGAGAAAAAGGTCGGCCGCAGCGCCAATCAGGGCATCATCCAGTCCTATATTCATCCGGGCAGCCGGCTGGGCGTGCTCGTCGAGATCAACTGCGAGACCGATTTTGTCGCCCGCACCCCGGATTTCCAGGAGTTCGCCAAGGATGTCGCCATGCAGATTGCGGCGGCCAATCCCCTGGTCGTCGATCGCAGTGAGCTGGACCAGCAGAAGATCGACAAGGAACTCGAGATCTACCGGGATCAGGCGCGCGAGCAGGGCAAACCCGAGGCCATCCTGGACAAGATCGCCCAGGGCAAACTGGAAAAGTATTACCAGGAGGTCTGCCTGCTGGAACAGAGCTTTGTCAAGGATCCGAACAAGACCATCCGCGACCTGCTCAACGAAAAGATCGCCAAACTGGGCGAAAACATGATCCTGCGACGGTTCGTCCGGTTTCAGCTGGGCGAATAGAAAGTGGTTGAAGAGCGAAGTCGAGGCTTCGCTCTTTTTTTAGAGTCCTGAAGGAGGGTGACGCATGAGCGATCCGGGCAAATCCGTCTTCCGCCGCGTACTGCTCAAGCTGAGCGGAGAAGCCCTCATGGGCGACAGCAACCGTCTGGGCATCGATCCCCAGACCGTAGACCAGATCTGCCGCGAGGTGGCCGAGGTTGCGCGCATGGGGGTGGAGATTGGCATCATCATCGGCGGCGGCAATATCTTCCGCGGACTCTCCGCCAGCGCGCGCGGCATGGATCGCGTCACCGGCGACTATATGGGGATGCTGGCCACGGTGATCAACGCTCTGGCCCTGCAGGACTATCTGGAACGCAACGGCGCGGAGACGCGGGTGATGACGGCCATCAAGATGGAGCAGATCGCCGAGCCCTTCATCCGGCGCCGTGCGATGACCCATCTCGCCCACGGCAAGATCGTCATTTTCGGGGCCGGCACCGGCAATCCCTATTTTACCACCGATACGGCGGCTGCCCTGCGCGCTATCGAGATCGGAGCCGACGCCATCCTCAAGGGGACCAAGGTCGACGGGGTCTATGACAAGGATCCGGTCACCCATGCCGACGCCGTCAAATATGATCAATTGTCTTATATGGATGTGATCCGCGGCAGGCTCAAGGTGATGGACACCACGGCTGTGACTCTCTGTATGGAGAACGATCTGCCTATTCAGGTGTTCAATCTCAAGGAGCCTGGAAATCTGCTGCGTGTGATCCTGGGTGAATCCATTGGAACCAAAGTAACAGGTGAGTAGCCTATGATAGAAGAGATTAAAAAAGATGTCCGCCACCGCATGGATGCGGCCGTGGAGAGCGTCCGCAGCGAGCTGGCCAAGCTGCGCACGGGCAAAGCTTCGCCCGCCATCCTGGACGGCATCGTCGTCAATTACTACGGCACGCCGACGCCCCTGCGTCAGGCGGCCAACGTCAGCGCGCCGGAGCCGCGCCTGCTGGTGATCCAGCCCTGGGACCGCTCCCTGCTGGGTGAGATCGAAAAGGCGATCCTCAAATCCGACCTCGGCTTTAACCCCGCCAATGACGGCATCGTGGTGCGCATTCCGATCCCGCAGCTTACCGAGGAGCGCCGCGTCAGCCTGGTCAAGGTGGCCAAACGGGTGGGCGAAGAGGGCCGGGTGGCGGTGCGCAACGTGCGCCGCGACGGCATCGAGCGTCTGAAAAAGCTGGAGAAGGATTCCAAAATCTCCGAAGATGACTCCCGCCGGGCTCAGGAGGAGGTGCAGCACGTGACCGACGAGCTGGTCAGAAAGATCGACGAGATCCTCGTGCTGAAAGAGAAAGAGATCATGGAGGTCTGAGCGGCGGGGCCGCATCCGGCCGGACTTGTAATTTGAATGAGGGACCGCGGCTGCACCAGCGCCGCGGTTTTTTTTTATGGAGGAGTGTGATGCCCGTCGTCTACGACCGTTTCGCCCGCTTTTATGATCTCGAGTACAGCCTCAAGGAGGATGACCTCCCCTTTTATCTCGATTTCGCCGACCGCTGCGATGGTCCGGTGCTGGAGATCGGGGCCGGCACCGGGAGGATCACTCTGGAGCTGGCCCGGGCCGGTCATCCGGTCTGCGGCATTGACGATTCGGCCCGTATGCTGGCCATCGCCGGCAAAAAGCTGGGCGGGCTCCCGGAGGGAGCGGGAGAGGTGGAGCTGATCAAGGCCGACATGCGCGATTTCCGTCTTGAGCGCAAGTTCGCGCTCTGTATCATCCCCTTCCGCGCCTTTCTGCACAATCTCACCCAGGCCGATCAGCTGGCGACGCTCGCCGCCATTCATCGCGCCCTCCGCCCCGGCGGTGTTCTCGCCTTCGACCTCTTTGTGCCGCTCCATCAGGTGCTCAGCCGGCGGGAGTGGCATCAGGAGATCCCCGCCGATGAGCTGGCCGAACCGGAGCAGGGCGTCTCCCTGACCGTGGACATCGAACACGATCCCGCCCGGCAGCTGCTCTCCATCCGCAACACCTATCATCAGGCGGAGGGGAAAAAAAGCAGTGCGGTCATGCACTACCGCTACATCTACCGTTATGAGATGGAGGCCCTGCTGGCTCTGAGCGGTTTTACAGTCGAGGCGGTTTATGGTGGATTCAGCGAAGAGCCCTATGATTATCACAGCGGCGTGATGTGTTTCGTCGCCCGCAAGGCCGGCGGCCGGCGGCGCTAGAAGGTTCTGCCCATGCAGCGGCGGAGCGGATCAGTCCTGGTAGATGGAGAGCCTGGCGGCTGCGCTGCCGTTGAGGATGAAAGTGACAGTGCAGCCGGCCATGATGGGGAAGGGATTGGGCACAATTTTGCCCAGTTCGTTGGTGTGCCAGATTTCGTTATAGTAATAGTAGGATGATTCAGCCTCGTTTTCCTTGCCCCCCTCCACCGCGGTGACATAATCCTGGTCCTGAAAATCCCTGACTTCAAGCACGAAATGGTATTTCCCTGGCGGCACATAGCGGTTTTGCAGATCGCGGCCGTTCCAGAAATAGACATAGCGGCCCATGGGCGCGTCGTAAAAGAGCGCCTCATGGACCAGCTTTTTGTTTTTCTCCTCCGAGAGGGGATTCTTGCAGCCCGCTGTCAGGAGCACAGCGCAGAGGAGGAGGAGAAGAGGGATGGTGGATGTGCGGGTCATGGCTTTGAGCCCAGAGAAATTCAGTTCTGCGAACTCCCGGTCCAGCGGCCGATCCAGCCGTGCACCTCTTGCCACCAGAGGCGCGCATTCTGCGGTTTGAGGACGAAGTGGGTCTCGTCCGGATAGAGCAGCAGGCGGGAGGGGACGCCCATGCGCTGCAGGGCGGTGAACAGTTGCAGTCCCTGAGTATAAGGCACGCGGTAGTCCTTCTCGCCGTGGATGACCAGGGTCGGGGTCCGGAATTTCCGGAAATTATCGACATAGGATGAAACAGACCATTTCCTGAAAAGTTCCGGTTTTTGGTAGGGCACCCCGCCGAACTCCCATTCGGGGAACCAGAGCTCTTCGGTGGCGCCGTACATGCTGATCTGATCGAAGACGCCGGCGTGGCTGACCAGGGCTTTGAAGCGGCTGGTATGGGTGGCGATCCAGTTGACCATAAAGCCGCCGTAGCTGCCTCCTGCCGCGGCCATGCGCTCCCCGTCGATGAAGGGACAGGTTTTGAGCAGATAGTCGATGCCGGCCATGAGATCCTTGTAGGGTCCGCCGCCCCAATCCCTGCTCACCGCATCGGTCCAGGCCTGGCCGTAGCCGGTCGAGCCGCGGAAATTGACAAAGACCGCCACATAGCCGGGCGCGGCGAAGAGGGCCGGATTCCAGCGGTAGTGAAAGTCGTCTTCAAAAGCGCCCTGCGGGCCGCCATGGATCAGATAGATCAGCGGATATTTTTTGGCGGGATCGAAAAAGGGCGGCTTGACGAGCATGCCGTGGACCTTTTTCCCGTCAAAGCTGGTGAACCAGAACTCCTCGGCGGGATTGAGGGCCAGCTGGTCGAGCAGGGGCTGATTGACGGAGGTGAGCTGCTCCACCTTCCCGCTGGCGAGGTCGAGGCTGTGAATCTCGTCCGGCGAGGACGCCGACTGCTGTTTGAACCAGAGGGTCCGGCCGTCCGGGGAGATGGTGATGGCGCTGTTGACATGCTGATGCAAAATCTCCGTCACAGTCGCGGTCGCCGCATCGGCGCGGAAGATGCAGTTGCGGGCCTGATGGTTGGCGGTGAGGTAGAGGCTTTTGCTGTCCGGGGCCCAGATCACTTCGCCGATCTTGAGATCGAATGCACCGGTCAGATTGCGGCTCCGGCCGCTGGCGCGGTCGAAGAGCATCAGCTCTTCCTGGTCGGCCTCGAAGCCGGGGCGGCTCATCGCCTTGTAGGCGATCCAGCGGCCGTCGGGCGAATAGAGGGGATTGTTGTCGACCGCCTTGTTGGCTGAGGTTATGCAGCGCGGTTCGCCGTCCGCCAGGGAGAGGAGGAAGAGGTCGTTATTGGTCTGGGTTGCGGGCATGGGGTCGATATTGCGCACAAAGGCGACCTCGCTCCCGTCGGGGGAGATGGCGAAATCGCGCGTCCCGCCGAGATCGAGGGGGGGCGTGTCATATTCGCCCGGAGTGAGGTCGCGCAGGCTGCCGCCGTCGGTGTCGCAGAGGAAGAGATGGGTGCGCATCCCTTCACGATAGTGGTTGAAGTAGCGGAAGAAGAGCTGGTCGCTGGTGCGGGCTTTGATCGGGCTCTCGTCGCGTTTTTCGGCGCGGGCGGCGCTCTCCGCCAGGGTCGGCGCATCGGCATAGACCGTGGCGGTGAAAAGGAGGTGTTTGCCGTCGGAGGACCAGAGATAGTCCTCGATATCGACCGGCAGCGAGGTGATGGCACTCGCCTCGCCGCCGGTGAGGGGCAGGCGGTAGAGCTGGTTTGATCCGCCGCGGCTGGAGAGGAAGCTCAGGGCGGAGCCGTCAGGGAGCCACTGCGGGGCGCCGTCGTACTGGGGGTGGGAGGTGAGCCGGCGCGGTGTGCCGCCCGCGGCGGCGATGATCCAGAGGTCGGAGTTGCCGCTGTTTTTCTCCATATCATAGCAGGTCTGGTTGAAGGCGATCCAGCGGCCGTCGGGGGAGAGGGCCAAACTGCCGATCCGTTTCATCGCCCAGAGGTCGTCTGCGGTCATCGCGCGCCGGTCGGCGGCCATGAGCGGGAGGGCGAGAAGGGTGGAGAGCAGCACTAAAAGGATGATTTTTTTCATGGTAACTCCGGTTGGTTGAGTTGGTTATTCCGGGAGAAGGAGGTCATTGCCTTCGTTGGGCCAGCGCGACCGCACCTGGATGGTGTCCGGGTAGAGGGCAAAGCGCTCGGCGGGCTGCCAGGGGAAGGGGCGGCCGGGGGAGAAGCGGCCGTCGCCGTCTTCATCGCGAAAAAACTCGATCAGGTACTCCCCGGGCATGATCTTTTCAAAGCGATAGGCCCCCTCTGTCGCGGCCTTGATTTCAGAGGAGGATCCTTTGGGGATCCGGGCAGTGATGTAAAAGGGTCCCGAACGGCCGGGTGCGCCGTCGCGCACTGAGCCGGCGATCTCCGAGAGGGTATCCGGATTGATGGTCTGGAACCGGATGGTGAGGAGGGTATCGGAGAGCGGGTTGCCCTGGCGGTCGCGCAGCGAGTCCACGGCCATTTTGACGCTGTAAAAGTGCTCCGGGCGGAGAAGGGAATCGGGCCGGAACTCCATTTCGGCGCTGTTGAGCCAGGTGATGCGGCCGGGCAGGGGGATCCGGCTGCTGTCGGTCAAAGAGAAGGCGAGGCCGGCCAGCGGCTGATCCATGGCCTCCGAGAAGGCGATGGCGATCGTGGCGTCGAGCGGTACGCTGCGCGCCTTGTCCTCAGGCCGGGAGGCGATGAAGTAGGGTTTGGCCGAATCGGCGCGGGTGGCGCCGGTGAAGGCGGCTGTGCGGCTGGTGTCCTCCAGGGGGTGCCCCGCCAGGTCCCATCCCTCCAGTACAGTTACGGTGTAGGCCGCGTCCGCTTTTTGTTCTTTCGTCAGGAGGTGGAGATAGGCGGGATTGCGTTTGTCGATAAAGAGATCGAGCACGGCGAGGCTGTCGCTGCCGGCGGCGATGCGGTAGTTGGCGGGGAGGGTCAGACTCCGTTCGGCCATGCGTTCCGAGAAGCGCAGATCGAGATGACGGGCATCGATGGCCGAGGCCCCGGCCAGGGCTGGTCGTGTCGTATCCTGGAGGGCGGTGCGAAGCAGCAGCCCCTCGATGCGCGGCCGGCCGGCGGTGAGGAGGTAATCGCGGCCGGAGACGCCGATGATCTCCCGCTCGGCATCGTAGCGGTTGTTGTGGTCGCGGTCGCCCACGGCGAAGAGGCGGTAGGTGCCGAGGGCGAGGTATTCGAGGGCGAATTCGCCGAGATTGTTGGCCTGGGTGACATAGAGAGGCGGGGTGACCGCTGGATTGGGCTCCCCGCCTGCGCCCAGCTCATAGGCCCAGAGCTGCACTCCTTCGGTCTGCCCATCGCTGAGGATCTTTCCGGAGAGGGCGCCGCGGTCGAGAGAGTCACCGGTCGAGAAGGCCAGGGAGAAAGAGGAGGCGATGGCGATATTGCGCAGATCGCGTGTGCCGGTGCCCACGGTGATGACATAGGTGCGTTGGGGGAGCAGGCCGCCGGGGATGATGATCTCAAGCTTTTTGCCGTGCCATTTGAAGCGGGCTTTTTCCGCCGGCTGCGGGGTGATGAAGATCGACTCTTCGCAGCTCCTGTGTTCAACGGCCTCGTTGAAGTGGAGGAAGATCCGGCTGTCGAGGGGGACCCGGGTGGTATCGGGCCGCGGCGCTGTGGCCATGATGCGCGGAGGCATTCTGTCGACTGGACCGCCCGGCGGCGCGCCCTGGCGTGCGCAGGCGGCCGGCAGGAGCAGGATCAGGATCGGCAGCAGAGCGATGACCGGATGACGGGATCGTTGGGATTTATTCATGCCTCAAGGCCTTGCAAAAAGTGGGATGGATACCTAAAATAAAAATTAACCACTGCAATATCAAGCGCTTTTTCGCACCCCGCCGGCCAAAATTCTGTTTTGAATTGAGCGGAAATTTCTATAGAATGAGCCAAACAGCCTGAAGAACGGTGCAAAGAGCGAGGTATATGCGATGAAAAAGAGTCGTTCCGACGTGACGCGGCGGGAATTTCTGGGCGGAATTGCAGCCACCGGAGCCCTGACAGCCTGGATGACGCCGCTGAAGAGTCAGGCCGCTCCGCTCCCCCTCATCAAGCCGGGCCCCCTCACCGAAGGAGATTGTGTCGGGCTGGTCACCCCCGCCAGTCCCGTCTTCGAACCCAGTTCGGTGCGAGAGGGCGAGATGGCCATGGAGAAGCTGGGCTATCGCGTCAAGGTCGGCCGCAATATCGGCCGCAAATGGGGCTATCTCGCCGGGTCGGACGCCGAGCGCGCCGGGGACCTGATGGAGATGTTTCTCGATCCGGAGGTCAAGGCCATTTTCGCCCTGCGCGGGGGGTACGGCACCATCCGCATGCTCCCCCTGCTCGACTATGGGCTCATCCGATCCCATCCCAAGATCCTGATCGGCTACAGCGATATCACTAGCCTCCATCTGGCTATTCACAAGCTGGCCGGCATGGTCACCTTTCACGGCGCCGTGGCCTCCTCCACTTTTAATGATTATTCCACGCGCTACCTCAAGGCGACCCTGGGCCGGGCGGCCCCGGTGGGGATGATCGAAACGCCCGAGAAGGCGCTGCCGATGGTGATCTGGCCCGACCGGGCGCCCGAGGTCGTGCGCGGCCCCCTGGTCGGCGGCAATCTCACCCTGGTCTGTGCGAGTCTGGGAACCCCCTACGAGATCGATACGGCGGGCAAGGTGCTTTTTCTCGAAGAGACCGGCGAGGAGCCCTACGACATGGACCGGATGCTGACCCAGCTGGGGCAGAGCGGCAAACTCCAGGCGGCCGCGGCGATCCTCGTCGACCGCTGCGTTAATTGCAAGCCCGCCGACTACAAGCCGGCCTTCAATAATACCATGAGCACGGAGGAGGTCATCCTGGACCGCCTCGAGGGGATGGGCGTGCCGGTGCTCTACGGGCTTTCGATCGGTCATGTCGCCGACAAGCCGGTCCTGCCCCTCGGGGTGCAGGTGGCGGTGCACAAAAAGAGCGCCTCTTTTTCACTTGAAGAAGCGGCAGTCGGGTAGAAAAAATTCCGCACTTTGCCCCTAATTCTGTACATCAAAAGTGTAAGGATTATCTCTTCAAGTGTGAGAAGAATCACCCCAAGTTGTTTGCAGAAATCATACCTTGTGATGGCTGCTTTCTGTATATTGTGTTGAAAATCAAGACCTAAGGTATGATTTTGATCAGAGTGAAAAGAAGCGGGGATACCGGGCCGAGGCCTTTTGCTTTTCTGTTCTTTGTCGTCGTGGCGGTCTGGATGGCCGGCGCGCCCGGCGCGCTGCCGCAGAGTGCGACCCTTTCCTGGCAGCCGGTCACCGAGGATACCAGCGGCCATGCAGAGCTGCCGCCGGTCTATTACAATATCTACTGCGATACCATACCGGCTTTCCGTCCCGATTCGGCCAGTTTCCTCGCCGCCACCCTGAAGACCAGCTACCTGCATACCGATGCGCGGCTGGGCGATCCCAACCGGCATCTCTATTACCAGGTACGGGCGGTCGATTTGTGGGGAAATGAATCGGCGCTCAGCGATACAGTCGGTGAGACGGGCTATCTTCTGGTCCAGGTGCGCGCCTTTCTGCAGGCGCCCTATGACGCGGCGGGCGATTCCATGCGGACGAATTTGCAGCGGCAGGGGCTCCTGCCGCTCGCATCGCCCTACAGCGTCTCCCCGCGCGCTGCCGCGGTCATGCCCCCGGAAGCAGTGGACTGGGTGCTCCTGCAGCTGCGCGACCCCGCCACGGCCGTCATCGCCGGCGAGGAGTCCTTTCTTATGGACAGGGAGGGCTATCTCACCGAGCTGGACGGCCGCAACCGGGTACTGGGTTTCACCGGCTGTGCGCCCGGCCAATACCAGCTGGTCCTGAACCACCGCAACCATGTGGCGGTGATGTCGCGCAACACCTACGAGTTCACCGGGGCGCCGCCCGTGCTGCATGATTTCAGCGCCGACAGCGCCTTCTGCGAGGGCAGCGGCGCCGTCTGCGAGGTGGAACCGGGGGTGTGGGGACTCTGGAGCGGAGACATCAACCAGGATCGTCAGGTCTCCAGCCTCGATTTCATCTTCTGGCAGAGCGCGGCCAGGGAGGGCAGGAGCGGCTATCTGGCCGAGGATCTCAATTTCGACGGCCTGATCACCACCGCTGATTACGTGCTTTGGTACAGGGCCCACCGCCGCGGCGTCGGTTCTTACGTGCCCTGATCGCTTTTGTTGTTTGAAACTGTCAATTATTCGTGTATATTGTAAGCGAACCCTAAAAGGGGAAGTGGAAGAAATGATGAAAAAATTGCATCTTTTGCTGGGCCTGTCACTCCTCCTGCTCGGATTTTCGGCTTCCACAGTGCTGGCCGATGCCTCCGAATTCCGCCTCGTTGTGTCGAGCAACACGGGCGCGGTCAGCGGGCGTTTCGCCGTCGATCTGGAGATCAAGGCTTCATCGAACCGGACGCTGAACTCGCTGACGGTGGATGTGCCCTACGGCCCCGAGCTCGCTTCGGTCGCCACGCCGGGAGAGAACTGGTTCTCAGGCAGCGCCAACTATGAAACTTCAGTGACCTCGATCAGCCTTCCCGGCACCTACTACCGCGTGCTGGTGACCGGCAACGATATCGGCAAGACCAGCGCAGGTGTGCCCGCCGGTTTTACGGTGACGACCAACTGGCAGCGGGTGGTCACCCTGGTCTGGAGCATCGCCACGCTGAGCAACAGCTACAATGTCGACCTTGCGACCTACACCGACTGCGCCGCCTATTTCGACAACCTCGCCAACAATCCCCTGGCGGATCTGACGGAATGGGACAGCGGCACGATCAATTTCGCCACCGTCAAGCTGGCGGCCAGGGCTTTTCTGCAGGGGCCTTACAACACCACCAGCCACAGTATGAAGACCGATCTCTATACGGCTGCGCTGCTTCCCCCGACCTCGGTCTATACCTACGATCCGCGCACTGTCGCCGCCGTCCCCGCTTCGGTCGACTGGGTTATGCTGCAGCTGCGCAGCTCGGTCACGGGTCCCCCGATCTACTCGAAAAGCCTCTTCCTGCGCAGTGACGGGCAGGTGGTGGATGAGGACGGCACGGAGAATTTCGACATCGCCACCCTCGAGGGGGAAAAGAGCTATTATGTGGTGCTGAGCCACCGCAACCACCTGACCACCATGAGCTCGGCGCCGATCCCGCTGTCGGGAGGCGCCTATACCAGCTATGATTTCACAACCGCCCAGAACAAGGCTTACGGCACCAATCCGATGAAGGCGATGACCGATGGCGCCTATGCCTTCAAGGCCGGCGACGGCAATGGAGACGGCGGTGTTGATGCGCTGGATCTCAATGCCATCTGGCGGCCCAGTAACGGCACCACCTGGAGCTATGCCAAATATGCGGATTTCAACCTTGACGGCGGTATCGATGCCATCGATGCCAACGCCTACTGGCGCCCCAACAACGGCAGCGCCACCCAGGTACCCTAATCGCAGATGAGGATGAAGATGAAAAAAACAATCTACGCAACGTTGATCCTGCTGCTGGTCCTGAGCGCAAACCTCATGGCCGCCTATAATCTGCAGTTCGTTGTTGTGCGCAATGACTATATCAACAGCGGCTACTTTGACGTCAAGGTGCAGATCGCCAGCAGCAGCGCTACCATGACGGTAGGTACGTCCAATCTGGTTTTTACCTACAATACAAGTGCTATAAATCCACAGCCGCTAAACTTGACAACGCATGCTTTCAGCGGCGGGAATTATAATGTCATGATTTTAACAGAGCCTTTCGCCGGACGGCTCTCCCTTAACATCGACCTGGCCTCCCTGAACAACGGGACGGTTGTCGGGACCACCTGGATGGATGTGGCGACGGTACGCTTCACCATCATCGACCAGACGCTGAATTCGGGGCTGGAATGGCGTTCGATTACTCCCAACAGGACCAACCTCTTTTTGCATGACAACCTGACCGAAGTACCCAGCGGCGCCCTGAGCCCTCTCGATACCACCCTGCCGGTGGAACTCAGTGCTTTCTCGGCGGTCAACGTCAACGGCGTGGTCAGACTCTCCTGGACCACCCAGAGCGAAATGAATTCCCTCGGTTTTTATGTCAACCGCCGGGAAGGGACGACGGGCGATTTTGAGCGGATCAGCGGACTGATCGAAGGGGCGGGCAACTCGGCCGCGCCGAGGAATTATCTATTTGAGGATGAACGCCTCGAAAAAGGCCGCACCTATTCCTACATGCTCGAGGACAAGGATATCAACGGCCGGGTGAGCTGGCACGGTCCCATCAGCGTGACCGTCGAAAGCGTGCAGCTTCCGGAGGCCTTTTACGTGGAGCAGAATTACCCCAATCCCTTCAACCCCACGACTACGATTGAGTATGGTCTGCCCGAAGCGGCCCATGTGCGCATCCAGATCTTTAATATGCGCGGCGAGCTGGTTCGCACCCTGGTCGACGGCATGCAGCAGGCCGGGAATCTGACCCGGCTCTGGGACGGCCTCAACGACAGCGGCTCGATTGTCCCGAGCGGAGTCTACTTCTGCCGGGTGCAGAGCGGCTTTGAGCACAGGATGATCAAGATGGTCTTTGCCAAATAAGGGCCGAGCGCTCTTCAGGGCTGTCCGATGCGATCGGGCAGCCCTTTTTTATTGCCTGCACGTGTCTGCCTGCGCTCGCGAATGCCCGATCCGGGGCCCTTGCGCCCGCCGTCTCCGCTCAGTCTCTTTGTTCAAGCCGTCCGGCCGGGAGCCCTCGCGGCTATCCGGTCCTGGCCTGCTCCTGCGGCGTGCCCGAGGCCACAAAAGAGTTGCTTTTCCCGCGGATATTTTTTACTTTCCTTCATCCATCTAAAATGTGAGGTGATTATGGATCTATCCGCCATTCAGCACGCCCTGCAGGACGCCGGCCTCGATGGCTGGCTCTTTTATGATTTTCACAACCGTGACGCCATCGCCGCGCGCATTCTCGGCATGGACACCCACCGTTTTGCCTCGCGGCGCTGGTACTATTACATTCCGGCCTCCGGCGAGCCGCAGAAACTGGTGCACCGCATCGAGCCCTGGCGCTGCGATCACCTCCCCGGTGCCAAACATATCTATCTGCCGTGGCAGGAGCAGCACGCCCTGCTCAAATCGATGCTGGGCGGGGCCAAAAAAGTGGCCATGCAGTATTCCCCCAACAACGCCATTCCCTATGTCTCCATCGTCGATGGCGGCACCGTCGAGCTGCTGCGCAGCTTCGGCGTCAAGGTGATCTCCAGCGCCGACCTGGTCGGCCGCTTCGAGGCCCATCTCTCGATGGA
>DAOOPF010000044.1:0-21965 GCA_035388125.1 bacterium
ACAATCTCGCCACCACCATCATGTTCTTTACGATGCTGGCGGATGACCTCGGCCTTAACATGTGGGTGACGCGGGAGATCGCCAAGCACAAGGAGCGCGCCCAGCGTTATTTCGCCTATACCGTAGGCATCAAGGTGGTGCTGATCCCCCTGAGCCTGCTTTTTGTGGCCCTCTATCTCGAACTCGGTTCCTACGACCGGGAGACGGTGCAGGCGGTGTGGATCTTTTCCCTGTACGCTCTGCTGACCTCATTTCGCGATCTTGCCATCGCGCTCTTTCGCGCCTTCGAGGAGATGGAATGGGAGTCGCTGGCGCAGAGTGTCGAGAAAGTGCTGACCACGGCCCTCGGGATCGCCGTCCTGCTCACGGGCGGGGGGCTGACCGGACTGGCCTGGGTCTTTGTCGTCTCGGCCGCGGCGAGTCTGCTCTACTCTCTCCGGCCCCTCTTTCGCAAATTCGTCCGGCCGGCGATGGCTTTCAGCCTCGCCGAATTCGGGCCCATGCTGCGCGGTGCGGTGGTCTTTGGCATCTCGGTCTTTCTCACCACCATCTATTCGCGCATTGACATGGTGATGCTGTCGCTGATGAAGGGGCCGGACTACTGGGGCTGGTACGCGGCGGCCCACAAACTGATCGACCTCAGCAATGTCGTGCCGACGGTGTTGATGATCGCCACTTTTCCGGCGATGGCGCGCGCCGCCACCCCGTTCGCCGATCATCTCAATCAGGTTTTCACCCGGGGCTTTAAATGGCTGCTGCTGCTGGCGATTCCCATGGTCCCCGGGGTGGTGCTGCTCGCCCGTCCGGTCGTGCTCGGATTTTACGGCGCCGCCTATGCCCCCTCGATTCCGGCCCTGCAGATCCTCGGCTGCACGGCGGCGGTGCTTTTTCTCAATATTTTCACCGCCGGGGTTTTCGGGGCGACCAACAACCAGGGCAAGCTGGTGATCATCCAGATCGGCGGACTGGTTCTGAGCGCCACACTCAACTATCTGCTCATTCCGCGCTACGCCCATGTGGGATCGAGCATCGCCTCCCTGGTGACCGAATCGGCGGTGCTGACGGCGACTCTGATCCTGGCCTTCCGCCGGATCGTGCGGTTGACCAGCCGCCGCTTCATCCGCGACGCGGTCATTGCCGCCGCGGTGATGAGCCTTTGCCTCCTCGGCCTCCGCAGCCTGCCGGCTCTGCTGGTCGCCGGGACCGGAGCGGCCGTCTACATCGCCCTCCTCTTCGCCCTGAAGACGATCACCTGGCAGGAAATCTGGCAGTTTAAAAGAGCGGAATGATCATGAGAATACTCTATTTCAATTATCTGTACGATATCTACGGGGCCTCTCTGGGCTCGGCGATCAAGCCCATGGAGCTCTTCGCCGCCATGCGCAGGCTGGGCCACGAGGTGGAGATGGTCTGGTTCAAGGACCAGCCCGGCGGGCCGCCGGCGGGCACCCTCAAGCGTTCGGCGCGGGATTTTTTAAAGCGCAATTTCGCCTTTCTGGTGCACGATCTGCGGCTGCTGCTGGAGAACCGCAAATTCGCCCGCATCGAGGCGGAGAAAACGGCGGCCTTCAAGCCCGATATCATCATCGCCCGTCTTGATCTCTATCTCTATTCGGCCCTCCGGACCGCCCGCGCCTTCAGAGTGCCGATCATCATCGAAGCGGACAGCCCTCCCCTCTACGAGGCGGTCCATTTTCAGAAACAGTACTGGCGCATACCGGCCATACCGCGCCGGATCGAACGCCGGCTGCTGCGCGGCGGCGACTTTACGGTGATGCAGTCGCGCGAACTGCAGCGCTATTTCATCGACGCCCATGATCTCGATGCCGCGCGCACCGCTGTGGTCTGCAACGGCGCTGATGTCGACAAATTCTCGCCCCAGGAGCCCGACCGCGGTCTCGCCCACGGTTTCGGGCTCACCGGCGGACCGGTGCTCGGTTTCATCGGCTCGATGAGCGCCTGGCACGGCATCAACAATCTGCTGCGCATCGTCAAGGCGATCGTGGCCAGATATCCCGATACCCGCTTTCTGCTGGTGGGTTCCGGAGGCGGGCAGGAGAAGCTGATCCGCACTTATCTCGTCAAGCACGACCTCACCCGGCATGTCATCCAGACCGGCTATGTGGCGCACGTCGAGATCCCGCACTATCTCCAGCTCATGGATGTGGTTCTGGCGCCCTATCCCAATCTCCCCTTTTTCTATTACAGTCCGGTCAAGGTCTTTGAGTACATGGCCGCCGGCAAGGCGGTGGTGACCACCCGCATCGGCCAGCTGGCGCGCATCATCCGCGACGGCTGGGATGGTGTGCTCTGCCCACCCGGAGATTTCGACACCTTCATCTCGGCCATCTCCGGCCTGCTCGAAGATCCGGAAATCGCCCGGCAGATGGGCGCCAATGCGCGCGAAACCATCATCCAGCAGCATACCTGGCGGCACAAGGCCCAGGCCTATGAAAAAATCTGCCAGCAGGTGATCACGGAGCACCGCCTTCGCCCCGCGCAAGAGGGGAACGCGCGATGAAGATCCTGATGGTCCACAAGTTCTATTATATCGAGGGCGGCGCTGAGCGCTATTATTTCAACCTTTCCGGGCTGCTCGAGCGCAGGGGGCATGAAGTGATCCCCTTCGCCATGCACCATCCGCGCAACCTGGCCACTCCCTACAGCAGCCATTTTGTCGACTATTTCGAGCCGGACAAGGAACTGGCCCGGCTTGGTCTCGTCAACGGCCTCAAATCGGCGGCGCGCGTGGTCTACAACCGTCAGGCCCGGGCCAGGATCGAAGCCCTCATCGACGAGGTCAGGCCCGACCTCGCCCATGTCCATGGCGTCTATCACCACCTCTCGCCGTCGGTGCTCTTTTCCCTGAAAAAGAAAAAACTGCCGGTGATCTTTACCCTGCACGAATACAAGATCCTCTGCCCCGATTATCTCTTTCTCGACCGCGAGGGGAGGGTCTGCGAACGCTGTGCCGGCAAGCACTTTTGGCATGCCACGGCCGGGCGCTGCTTCCGCAATTCGCTGCCCGCCTCAGGGCTGGTCACCGTCGAATCCTATCTCCACCGCCTGCTCGGCACCTATCACCGTCAGGTCGACCTCTATCTCTCGCCCAGCCGTTTTCTGCAGGGCAAGATGATCCAGTACGGCTATCCGAAAAAGATGGTCGAGTGGCTGCCCTATACCATTCCGATGGACGAATATGAGCCCTGCTACGAGAATGACGGTTATTTTGTCTATGTGGGGCGCCTCTCGCACGAGAAGGGGGTGGCCGAGCTGGTGCATGCCATGAAGCGGGTGCCCGGGGCGCACCTCAAGGTGATCGGCACCGGCCGGCTGGGCGAGCCCCTGCAAAAATTCGTCCAGGAGGAGGGGATGACCAACGTCGAATTTCTCGGCTACAAGAGCGGCGGGGAGCTGCGCGAGATCGTGCGCCGCGCGATGTTCGTCGCCGTGCCTTCGGTGGTCTATGACAACTCTCCCCTCGCCATCTACGAGGCCCTGGCGCACGGCAAGCCGGTGGTCGGCGCGGCCATCGGCGGCATCCCGGAGCTGATCGATGAAGGCCGCGACGGCTTTCTCTTCACCGCCGGGGATGAGGAGAGCCTGGTGCAGGCCCTCGGGCGCATGCTCGAATGCGCGCCGCAGTGGCCGGAGATGGGCAGGGCGGGGCGGGCCAAAGCCGAGCGGCTTTTCGGGCCGGAGGCCCATCTGCAGCGCATGGAAGAGATCTATCAGCGCTTTCTCGCGCGCTGACCGCCGCGCAGTCCGGTCATCTCGCGCGGAGTTTGGCACTCCGCACTCTGGACTTTTTTTGGTATGCATAGATAAATGAGGAAGGAACCATTGGCTGATTCCAAACACTCCCTGCTTCTGGTGGTCAACGGCTTTGGAGTGGGCGGCGGCGAGCTAAAGCTGCTTGAGCTCGCCGCGCTGCTTGACCGGGAGAAATATGCGCTCACCATCGCCAGCGTGGGGCAGGGGGGAGCCCTGGAGGACAGATTCCGCGCCCTCGGCTGCCCCGTCCATGTGCTCCCCAAGGCCTTCGGCTTTGATCCCCGGCTGCCCCTGCGGCTGGCCAGGGTGATGCGCCTCTGCAAGGCGGAGCTGGTGATGAGTACCCTCTTTTACGCCGACATCATCTCGGCGCTGGCCACATTTTTCTACAGGCCCAAGGCGCTCCTCTCCTGGGAGGTGATCACCGGCCAGCTCGAATGGTACCAGGTGCTGGCCTACCGGCTCCTGGCCGGGCGCTTCGCCCACGTCGCTGCGGTCTCGAATTCGATCCACCCGATGATCCGCGGTCTGCGCGGCATGAAACCCGGGCGGATCAGCACCATCTATTACGGCGTCGATCTGGAGAAATACAGTCCGCGCCGCAGCGAGGCCGCCGCAGAGGGACCGGTTTTCGGCACCGTGGCGCGGCTGGTCCATCAGAAGGGACATATCTGGCTGCTGGAGGCGATCCCGCAGGTTCTGGCCAGGTTTCCGCAGGCGCGCTGGCGCTTCGCCGGAGATGGTGAGAAGCGGGCCGGGCTGGAGGCCAGGGCCCGTGAGTTGGGCGTCGCCCACGCCGTAGAGTTTCTCGGCAGCCGCAGCGACGTCCAGGATCTGCTCGGCAGCTTTGATTGTTTTATTCTGCCCTCCCTCTGGGAGGGGTTCCCCAACGTCCTGCTCGAGGCCATGGCCTGCGGATTGCCGGTGATCGCCACCTCGGTGGAAGGAAGCGTCGAGCTGGTGGTGGAGGGCGAGACCGGGCGGCTGGTCCCGAAAGAAGATGCCGGGGCGCTGGCCGGGGCCATGCTGGAGCTGGCCGCAGACGCAGAACTGCGGCAGCGGATGGGGAGCAGCGGCCGCAAACGGGTGGAAGAGCATTTTTCACTGGGCAAACAGGTGATGGAATTCGAGGCTCTATTCGATCGTTTCCTCGCCTGACCCGTCCGCAAACGCACAGGAGAAGATTTATACCATGATTCACGGCAAAAAAGTGGTCGTCGTGCTGCCCGCCTACAACGCCGCGGCGACCCTGGAAAAAACCTATGCGGAAATTGCCTTTGATATCGTCGACGACGTCATCATTGTCGACGATGCCAGCACGGATGAGACCGTCAAGGTCGCCAACCGGCTGGGCATCCATACCGTGGTCCATCCCGAAAACCTCGGCTACGGCGGCAACCAGAAGACCTGCTACCGCGAGGCCCTGGCGCGCGGCGCCGACGTCGTCGTCATGCTCCACCCCGATTACCAGTACACCCCCAAGCTGGTGACCGCCATGGCCTCCCTGGTCGCGATCGGCCAGTACCAGATGGTGCTGGCCTCGCGCATCATCTCCGGAGGGGCCCTCAAGGGCGGCATGCCCCTCTACAAATACATCAGCAACCGCTTCCTGACTCTTTTCGAGAACATTTTGCTCGGGCAAAAGATCTCGGAGTACCACACCGGCTACCGGGCCTTTTCACGCGATCTGCTCTCCGATCTGCCCCTGCACAGTTGTTCCAACGATTTTGTCTTCGACAACGAGATGATCGCCCAGGCGGTCTATTTCGGCTACAGCGTCGGCGAGGTCTCCTGTCCGACCAAATATTTCCCCGAGGCCTCCTCGATCAATTTCCGGCGCAGCGTCAAATACGGCTTTGGGGTCCTGCGCACGGCGCTGACCTTCCGGCTGCAAAAGATGCGCCTGGGCCATTACCGAATTTTCACGCGCTGAGGCGGAGCATGTCCACAACCGGGAAAACAGCGCGTGCGCCGCGCATTTTGATCGTCATTCCGGCCTATAACGAGGAGAAGAGCGTCGTCAGGGTCGCGCGCGAGGCGCTCGCCTCCGCGCCCGGCGTGGAGGTGCTGGTCGTCGATGACTGTTCCACCGACCGCACGGCGGCCATCCTCGCCGGAGAGGGGATCAATCATGTCTCCCTGCCGGTCAATCTCGGCATCGGCGGCGCAGTGCAGACCGGCTTTCTCTACGCCTGGGAAAAGGGGCACGACATCGTCATGCAGGTGGACGGCGACGGCCAGCACCCCCCCGGGCAGATTCCGCACCTTTTGACGGCCATGAGAGAGGGAGGGCTGGATGCGGTCATCGGCTCGCGCTATGCGGCGGGAAGCCAGATTGTCTCCTCACGGGCGCGCCGCATTGGCGGCGGGCTGCTGGGGGCGCTGATCCGCCTTGCGACCGGCCAGAGGGTGACCGATCCGACCTCCGGATTCCGCGCCTACAACCGTCACGCCCTCGAATACCTGCGGCACTATTATCCGCAGGAGTACCCGGAGCCCATCATCGCCATCGACCTGCTCAGGAACGGCTTCAAGCTGGGCGAGGTTCCGATCCTCATGAAGGAGAGGGAGCACGGGGCCTCGTCGATCACCGGCCTGGATACCCTCCTTTACATGATCAAGGTCATTTTTGCGATTATCATTGTTAAAATCAGGAGGAGGCGTTAGATGCCCGATAGCACTCATGTCTACCTTTACGGCAACCGGATCCTGTATCTTTCGATCGCCGCGGGGCTCTTCTTCCTGCTCTTCATCGTCCAGCTGGTGCGCAAGCGCAAGATGAGCGAGCGGTTTGCTCTGGTCTGGATGGTTATTCCGGTGCTGCTGATCCTCTTTTCCTCGAACCGGGGGCTGCTGGAGCGGCTGGCCGTCATGGCGGGGATCGCTTACGCGCCGGCTCTGATGATCCCGATCATTTTCGGGCTTTTCACTCTGGTGAGCCTCTATTTTTCCGTCAAAGCCAGCAAATCCGAGCAGCAGATCAAAAAGCTCGCCCAGGAGCTGGCGCTGCTGCGCCATGCCGTGCAGCAGACCCAGCCGGCTGTGCGGGACCAAGAGTCCGAATAAGCGCTAATTCGAGGCCCGGCATGCTCTTTAATACCCTACATTTCGGTTACTTTTTTATCCTGGTTGCCGCCCTCTTTTTCGCTCTGCCGCGGCGGCAGCGCTGGATCTTTCTGCTGCTCTGCAATTTTTTCTACTATTTTTGTTTCAAGGCGGAGTACCTCATCCTGCTCATCATCGCCATCGGCGTCTCCTGGTGGAGCGCCCTGCGTATCGAGGAGCATGGAGAGCGGGAGGGGGGGCGGCGCGCCTGGCTGGTCTTCAGCCTGGTGGTCAATATCGGCATCCTGCTCACTTTCAAATACTTCAACTTTTTTTCGCGCACCATCATGGATGTGAGCGCCGCGCTGGGCGGGCCGCTGCAGGTGCCGCTGCTCAAATGGGTGCTGCCGGTCGGGATCTCCTTTTACACCTTTTCGGCCTCGAGCTATGTCATCGATGTCTTCCGCCGCAAGCTGCCCGCTGAGCGTCATCTCGGACTCTACGCCGCCTATGTTTCGTTTTTTCCGAATATCGTCTCCGGGCCGATCGAACGCGCTCCCAATCTCCTGCCCCAGTTCCGCAAGCCGCTCGAATTTGACGGCGCCCGCGTCGCCTCCGGCCTGCGGCTGATGCTCTGGGGTTTTTTCAAAAAACTGGTCGTGGCCGACCGGCTGGCCATCTATGTCAACGCCGTCTTTAACAACCCCGACCCCCACAGCGGGGCGACCAATCTGGTGGCTTCGCTCTTTTTTACCTTCCAGATCTACTGCGATTTTTCGGGCTATACCGACATCGCCATCGGGGTGGCGCGAACCCTCGGCTTTGATCTGAAGAAGAATTTCGACCGGCCCTATTTCTCGCGCTCCATCCCCGAATTCTGGCGGCGCTGGCACATTTCGCTCTCGAGCTGGTTCCGCGATTACCTCTATATCCCGCTCGGCGGCAGCCGGGTCAGCGTGCCGCGCGCCTATCTCAATCTCTTCATCGTCTTTTTTGTCAGCGGCATGTGGCACGGCGCCAACTGGACCTTTCTGATCTGGGGCGGGCTGCACGGCCTCTACGCCGTCAGCTCCAAATTCACGCAGCGCTGGCGCGACCGGCTCGCGGCCGCCCTGCGCATTCCGGCGGGACTCCGGCGGGCATTTGCAGTCTTTTTCACTTTTATGCTCGCCAATTTCGCCTGGATCTATTTCCGCGCCGCCGACCTGGCCACCGCCAACCTGATGGTCGCCAGGATCCTGTCGGCTGACTATGGACGCCTCTTCATACCGGCTCCGGACCAGTTCGTCTACAGCCTGGCCGCCATCGCCATGCTGCTGGCGGTGGACCTCCTTCAGGAGGGCCGCTCCCTGGCGCACTGGCTCGACGCCCGCCCGCTGCCCCTGCGCTGGGCGATCTATATAACGGTTCTGGTCATCATCTTACTCATGGGTATTTTCAATGGCAGCCAGTTCATCTACGCCCAGTTCTAGGATCGGCCGCTTCCTCACCCGGCTGTTCCTCTTCCTGCTTTTGCTGGCCGCGGTCGATTACGGCCTGGGCAGGGTGATCGACCACTTTTTCCGGAAAACCCTCTACGGGGAAAACTGGTCCAAGGAAAACTGGCTGCTCAGCCAGCCCTACGATGTGGTCTGCTTCGGCTCGTCGCGCACCTTCCGCCACTATATCCCCGCGATCATGCAGGACAGCCTTAACCTTTCGGTTTTTAACGCCGGGGCGAACGGCCAGTATCTCTATTACGCCTACGCTCTGGAACAGCTCATGCTCGAGCGCTATACGCCCAAGGTGATTGTGCTCGACCTTCTGCCCAACTATGTCACCACCGCGGAGAGCAAGGAGGAGGAGATCGGCCGGATGAGTTCCATGGCCCCCTACGCCGGTCATCCCGCCGTGGCCGAACTGCTCACCGGCGGGAGGTTCAACGAAAAGCTCAAACTGCGCTCGCGCCTCTACCGCTACAACTCGCGCCTGCTCAGCCTCGCGGCCAATTACTTCAACAAACCCGGCGCCATGGACAACGGCTTTGTCCATGTCGGCAAGAGCAAGTTCCGCGCCCTGCACGGCTTTCCCGATGATGTGGCGAAGGATCCCAAAGTGGTCTACGATTCCGAACGCATTCAAGTGCTGAAGAAATTCATCCGTTCGGCGCAGGAACGGGAGATTCTGGTCGTCCTGAGCTTCTCCCCGACAGCAACCCCCCTTTCGCCCAAGGTCGAGGAGATCCTCTCCTTCTATGGCCGGCTGGCGCTGGAGACGGGGGTTCCCTTTATCAGCATCGTCAGCGCGGAGCATCCCCGCTTTTACGACAAAACCCTCTATTCGGATCTGATTCACATGAACGAGCTTGGCGGGCGGGCCTTCACCCCGCTGTTCGCAGCGGAACTGAAAAAGCTGCTCGCTGAACGCCGCCTCCAATAAACCCTCTCCAAACGGAAGAAGATGAAGACGACGAAAAACAATTCCTGGCTGATCGGACTGGTGCTGGGCATCATCCTCGCGCTGGGCGCGCTCCTGCGGCTGATCGGCATCCGCTTCGGCCTGCCCATGGCCTATCATAATGACGAGTGGGTGCTGGTGCTCGCGACCCGGCAGTTCTTCAGCGGCGACTTTAATCCGCACAATTTCCTCTATCCCTCGCTGCTCATGTACATCATGTATGCCTTCGAGCGGCTCTATTTTCTTTTCGCCTCGGGCCGGGACAATCTCTCCACCCTCTATACCCTCTGCCGCGTCACCGTGGTCCTTTTCGGCGTCGGTTCGCTCTGGGTCATCTACCGGCTGGGGAAGCGGCTGCACGACTATCGCACCGGACTGATTGCGGCCTTTCTGCTCTGCCTCAGTCCGCTGCACGTCATCAACAGCCATTTCGCCACCACCGACGTCCCGCTCACCTTTTTCATCATGCTGACCCTGTGGGCGACCCTGCGCATGTCCGAGACCCGCGCTCTGGCCGACTACCTCCTGGCGGGCATCGCCTTTGGCCTGACCGTTTCGATCAAGATCCCCGGGGCGGTCATTTTTCTGGCGATCCTAGTCGCCCATCTTTACAGCGTGGCCAGCGAGCGCCAGCTCCATTACCGACGCATTCTGGCGGATGAGTGGCGCAACTCCCGCAAGCTGCTCTTCGCGGTCATGGGGGCCGCTGCGGCCGCGGCGGCGGTTTACCTCCTCTTCGCACGGTTCAGCTCGTGGGCCCCCGGGCTTATGAAACGCATTCCGGTGGAGCTGTGGCTGAAATATTACGACGAGATCGCGGCCAGGGCCGCCGCCATGGGTCCCAAGCTGGCTCTCGTGGTCTTTCTCGCCATCATCGTCCTGGCCTATACCGCCAAACTCTGGCTGCCGCAGTTCCGCAAGCTCCTGCTGCTGGTGGCGGCAGCGGTTTTTACTTTCTTCGCCACCACCCCCTATGCGATTCTCGATTTCAAGGCGTTTGCTCACGATTTTCTTTTCCAGATGGTGATCAGTCAGTCGAGCTGGAGCGGCATGTTCGCCGGCAAGGCGCCGGGCTATATCACCAACGCCACCTATCTCTACGGCGATTTCGGCCCGCTGCTCCTTCTCGCCGCCGCGGGCGGACTGGTGCTGCAAATCCGCGCCCGCCGGATCCGCTACTGGATCCTCATCACCTTCGCCCTGGCCTACTACCTCTATATCGGCTCCTGGAAGCTGATGTTCGACCGCTATATGGTGCCGATGCTGCCGGTAATCGCGATCTGGGCGGCCTGGGGGATCGTCAGTCTGACCGATTTCATCCGGCAACACCGGGCACGCCGTGTTTCGAAGCCGCAGCCATCCGCCGGTTCCGCCGCTCTCCGGGGCAAGTCCTCGCCCGGCACTGCCGCTCTTCTCCTGCTTGCGATCGTGCTCCTCCTCTTCTTGCCGGCGGCGCAGATGCTGCGCGAGAGCTGGGATTTTAACGCCTATCTGCTCAAGACCAACACCAAAAAGATCGCCTATGACTGGGCGGTCACCAACCTGCCCAAAGAGTCGCTGGTCCTGCGCGAACAGTATACCCCGGAGGTCGAACTCGCCGGCTACAAGGTCCATCTGGTCAATTTCACATTCAACGATTCGGTCAATGCGGACTATGTCCGGCGCCACGACATCGATTATATCATCGTCACCGACAAGCTCTGGAAGCGCCCGGTGCAGGAGGATGGCGTGCTCGGCGAGCGCAAGGCCTATGCCATGATCGCCGGCTATGCCGACCTGATCTACAATCTCAAGCCCACACCCCGGAATCCCGGGCCCGAGGTCAAGATCTATCGGGTTCATAAAACGGCGCAGCCATAAGGAGAGAGCCCCGATGTCTTTAATAACTGCCCGGGGATCGGCGGCTGCCGCCTGGCTGCAGCGCACCTTTACGCCTGTGCGCCTCTTCCTGATCCTGGGGATGGTTTTTGGCCTCGCCTGGTCGATCGTCACGCCGCCTTTCCAGGCCCCGGATGAGCACGTCCATTTCTGCCGCGCCTACCAGCTTTCCACCGGCGGGCTGCTGCCGGAGAAGCAAAACGGCGTGCAGGGGGGAACCCTGCCCTCGAGCGTCATCGAGACCATCGAACAGGTCAATCCCGGCCTGCGTTTCCATTCGAAAGAGCAGCGGCAGGATCCCGAACTCCTCCGCCGCTACCTGCGGCGGTCCCTGGAGCCGGAGAACAAACGATTTTACGCTTTTCCCTCCAGCGCGCTCTATCCTCCGGCCGCCTATCTCCCCCATGCCGCCGGCATCCTCCTCGGCCGGTTAATGCACGCCTCGCCGCTGGTGATGATGTATCTGGGGAGATTCAGCGCACTGGCTTTCTGGCTGACCATGACCGGCCTCGCCCTGCAGATCATGCCGGCGGGGCGCTGGCTGCTGCTGGCGGTCGCCCTGATGCCGATGAGCGTTTTTCTGGGCGGCGCCTTCAATCCGGATGCGGTCACCAACGGACTGGCCTTTTTCGCCCTCGCCTTCATGCTGGAGATCGCCCGCAGGCCGGGTGTGGTGACCGGCCGCCAGCTCGCCCTCTTCGGGCTGATCCTGCTGGTATTTGCGCTGGCCAAACCGGGATTCGCACTTTTCGCCCTGCTCTGGTTCCTGCTCCCCCGCCACAAGTGGGGCTCCCTGCGCCGGCATCTGCTCACCGGGATTCTCCTGCTGGCGCTCGGTTACGGCCTCAGCCTGGTGTGGAACGCGGTGGTGCAGAGCGATCTCAACAGGAACGCCCCCTTTGCCGATTATCCCGGGCAGAGGCAGCTGCTCATGCAAAATCCGCTGGTTTTTATCAAGGCGGCGCTGAGCAGCCTGTGGACCTTCAAGGGCTTTTATCTGCGCTCACACCTCGGTCAGCTGGGATCGCTCGATGTCGTCCTGCCCTGGCACGCGCTCCTGCCGGTGCTCGTGACCATTCTGGCGGCGGCCCTGCTCGAAAAGGGGATGATGCTCACCCACTGGCAGAAAGGGGTGCTGCTGACCCTCTTTCTGGGCACCCTTTTTCAATCGCTGCTGGCGCTCTATCTGACGGCCTCTCCGTTGGGATCTCCGTGGTGCGTCGGATTTCAGGGACGCTATCTCATCCCCGTGGCCCCGATGTTCTGGCTGCTCTGGCAGAACCGGCGCTGGCGGCCGGCCCGCTCCTGGCGGGCTCTGGCGGGTGCCGGATTCTTGCTGGTCTATGCCTTCGCCCTGGGAGTGTCGACGGCGGTGCTGATCGGACGCTATTATTGATCCGCACTCTTTCCACCCGGTAATTCCCGCTTGAATTGAAAAGTGGCTGGAAATTTGCAGCATTCAGCAGGCGCGCGTGCTGGCCACCAGGCCAGCACGCGCATCCGCCTGTTTCCTGGCCAGCATGGCCCAAATCCGCCATCCTGCGCGGCGGCGGTGGGGCCTGGCGGGGACACGGGAGCTGAAAGGCAGGGCGGGATTATTATATCGCATCAAATCAGGAGGTGTAATGATTTTTTCAAGATGGTGGGGAAAAGCGGGGTGGAGAGGTGCGGGGATGGTCTTGTTGATGATTTCCGGCCTATGGGCGCAGGAGGAGCAAGGGTCTTTCCCGCGCATTCTGTTTCAGCGGCCCGCCGGCATCGGCGGCGGCGCTATCCAGCATTTCTTTTCCCGTTTCGATCTGGTGGTCCACGGCGGCGCCGGACCCAGCGCCTACGCCCTCAACGAGAGCATTCATGCCCTCAATCCCCGCACGCTCATCCTTGGCACCAGCCGGCAGGGCGTCTGGCCGGGGAGCTTTCCGCCGGAGTGCTTCATCTACCGTCCGCATGTGGCCGAGCTCACTCAGGCGGCCAAACCCGGCGACACCGAGATCTTTGTGACCAGCACGGCGGGCTTTCCGCCGGCCTCGGAGAAATACCGCTACGCCATGATCGGCGGCGATGAGTGGTTCAACTATACCGACCTCACGCCCACCAGTTTCACCGGGGTCAGCACCAGCGGCGACTTTTTTCTCCAGCGCATCCATCCCGTCGGTGACAGCATCAAAACCCCCATCCGCTTTGTCGGTTTCGGAATGCTCCAGAATATCACCCCCTTCGCCCCGCTGGTGGAGGGCAAACCGGTCTGGCAGCACTTTATCGACAAGCGTTTCGATCCGGCCAAACAGGATTTCAGCTATTTCGACGGCATTTTTTATGACGCCTACCGCACTTTTTTCTATCCGGATGACATTATCGGCGGCATCGATCTCGACTATAATCGCATCGATGATTTCGAGGAGCACGGCCTGAAGTGGGTCAACGCCCAGTGGGCCGACGGCGTGAAAAAGATGCTGACCTATGAAAAACAGAAACTGCTCGAGCTCAACCCCGGCCAGTATCCGCTCATCGCCCTCAACACCGGCAGCGCCCTCGAGGATTACAGCCTCGAGATCTGTGACGGCATGATGTGGGAGGGATTCATGCGCTTCGCGGAGAGCTGGGAGGAGATGGTGCGGGTCAACCGGGTCTGGGAGACCAGCCATGATCCGGTCTATACCATGATCGAGGATTACGATCCGGAGAAACGCCGCGCCTACGCCAAGAACAAGTTCGCCTACATGCGCTACGGCCTGACCACCGCGCTGATGGCCGGCGCCTACTACGGGCGCACTTTCGGCGACTATTATTACATCTCCCTCTACTATGATGAATTTGACAGCGATCTCGGCCTGCCGACCTCGCCCCCGCAGAAACTCTCGAGCGGGGCCTGGGCGCGCTTTTTCGAAAAGGGGGTGGCCATCAGCAATCCCACCGGCGCCAGCATCAATGTCACCGATGCGGAGCTGCGCGCCGCCAGCGGCTACGCCGGCCCCTATTACCGCTTCCTCGGCGGCCAGGACCCCGTGACCAACAATGGCGAGCGCTTCCAGTTCGTCCAGCTCGAAGGCACGCTCGAGTCGCCGCCCAAGTATATCAAGGGGGACGGCATCCTGCTCTTCACTGAACCCGATACCATCGTCTCGGATATCATGGTCGGCAACTGCTTCAACAACGACACCTCACCGGCGAGCGAAAAGCTGCTCCTGGAAGGAGCCTGGACCGAGGTCAAGGATCCCTCCACCCAGGTTTTCGACGAGAACCGCAATCCCTGCTACTCGCAGTGGAGCGATGAGACCGAAGACGGCATCGGCTACGCTGCCGCCAATTACCCCGACCGGGCGGCCACGGCTCTCTTCACCCCCACCATCGGTGTTGCCGGCTTTTACGAGATCAGCGAATGGCATGGCTGGGCCGGTAATGTGGGCAACAGCGGCCGCGAGGCGAGCAACGCCGAGGTCGCGGTGGAGGTCAACGGGGTCGCCAAATTCCGGGGCCGGATCAATCAGCGCGAGAAGGCCGGGCGCTGGAACCGGATCGCCGTGGTTTATCTGCCCGCCGGCAAGAGCGGTTCCGTCCGCCTCACCAATGCCGGCGCGGACGGGGTGGTGCTGGCCGACGCCATGCGTTTCCGCTTTCTCGGCCAGAGCAGCGACGTCGACAGCGAGCCCCCGGCTGCACCGCGCAACGTGCGTGTGATCAAGCCCTGAGCGCCTCGCGCTCCTTGTTTCTTCCCACTGCGCCCGGCGGAAATATCTCCGCCGGGCCTTTTTATTTGCTGCCAACGGCGCCGGGGGCGCTCCAAAAGCCCCGGCCTGATCGGGAAAAAGCGATTGACTTTGAGGGGCCAAATATCTATATTTATCCGTGCCGATCAGCGAGAGTGGCGAAACTGGCAGACGCGCTAGACTTAGGATCTAGTGTCCCAAAGACTTGGGGGTTCGAGTCCCCCCTCTCGCACGCCTGCCCACATTGACAGCCGATGCACCTGGATACCGGGAACCTGGCATCCAGCCTGCAGACGGCGATTTTTTTATTCTGATCCGCCGCTCCGGGCGGCTGAACCTGCAAACAGAGGGAGAAAAAGGGTGGAGTACCAGATCACCGAACAACCCAACTGGCACCGGGCCGTCGTGTTCACCGTCCCGGCTGCCGATATCCAACCGCAGCTCGAACAGAGATTTGCCGAAACGATGGCGAAGGTCCGCCTCGAAGGCTTCCGCAAGGGCAAAGTGCCGCCCGCACTGGTCAAAAAGATGTTCGGCAAGAACATCGAGTCCGAACTCTTCAACAGCTATGTCCGCCAGGCCCTCGACCGCCTCTTCAAGGAGCACAAATTCGATTATCTCAATACCCCCTACGTCCAGGACCTGGTCTGGGATGAAGAGAAGGGATTGACCTTCGCCCTCCATTTTGACGTCCGCCCCGATTTTCAGGTCGACGGTTTTTCCGGGATGAAGGTGGAACGGACTGTTTACGAGGCCGATGAGGGGGATGTTCAGCACACCCTTGCCGAACTCCAGTCCCGGCAGGCGATGATCTACACGGTCGAGGGCGAGGCCCAGCCCGGCCATTACATCATGGCCGACCTGCAGGAGGTGGACCGCACCGGCGTCCCGATGGTGGGTCAAAAGTATGATAACGAGGTCATCTGGCTGCACGCCGACCGCCCCGAGCTCACTTCCCAGCTCACCGGGGTCAAGGCCGGCGAGGAGCGCAGGATCATCCTGCAGCCCCAGGCCGAACCCGGCAGCGAGACGTCCCCCGCCGAAAAGCACTACCTGGTCGCGGTCAAGGAGGTCAAGGAACGGCGCCTGCCCGATCTGGATGACGAATTCGCCAAGGACCTCGGCGCTTTCAATACCCTTGCGGAACTCAAGGCCGATATCCTCGCCCGGCTGCAGGTCCAGGCGGAGCGCCAAACCCATGAACGCTTCCGCGACGCCCTGGCCGATGAGCTGATCAAGCAGACGCCGCTCGAAGCCCCGCCCTCGCTGGTCGACAACTATCTCGCCATGCTCATCGCCGATATGAAGCGGCAGAGCAAGGAGAGCATCGACGAGGCCCGCCTGGCCGAACACTACCGCCCCTCCGCGGTGCACGGCGTCAAGTGGTATCTCATCCGCGACCGCCTCATCAGCCAGCAGGGTCTGGAGGTCAGCGATGAGGAGCTGGAGACGGCCCTGACCGCCATGGCCGCCGAAAGCGAAGAGGGGGCCAAACAGGCCGAACAGATCCGGAGCGTGGAGGAGCAGCGCAAGCGCTTCCGCGATGCCCTCGAAGACGACAAGGTCTACGCCTTACTCGCCCGCAAGGCGAAGGTGACCGAGGTCCGGCAATCGCTCTATCAGCATCACGATCACGAACACGAACATCCATCCGCCTAAGCATGAAGGAGCCCCTATGGGATTAGTACCGATCGTCATCGAACAGACCGGCCGCGGCGAACGCGCCTACGATATCTTTTCGCGCCTGCTCAAGGAACGCATTGTCTTTCTCGGCTCGGCCATCGATGATAATGTGGCCAGCCTGGCCATCGCCCAACTCCTCTTCCTCGCCGCCGAGGATCCGGCCAAGGACGTCTATCTCTACATCAACAGCCCGGGCGGCATCGTCAGCTCGGGGCTGGCTATCTACGATACCATGCAGTACGTCAAGCCGGATGTCGCCACCATCTGCATCGGCCAGGCTTCGAGCATGGGCGCCCTGCTGCTGGCCGCCGGAGCCAAAGGCAAACGCTTCGCTCTGCCCCACTCGCGGGTGATGATCCATCAACCCATGGGCGGCGCCCAGGGTCAGGCCACCGATATCGAGATCCAGACCCGCGAGATCCTGGTGATCCGCGAAAAGCTGAACCAGATTCTCGCCCGCCATACCGGTCAGCCTCTTGACCGCATCGTCAAGGATACCGACCGCAACTTTTTTATGAGCGCAGAGGAGGCCAGGGAATACGGCCTCATCGACGAGATCATGGTGCGCAAAGACCAGATCAAACCGAAGAAGAAATAGAACCCTTAGCGGACAGTGCAGTATTATGGATCAAAAAAAGCAAAACAGCAGCCGGCGTCTGGTCATCTGCTCCTTCTGCGGCAAGAGCAGCCAGCAGGTGGAGACCATCGTCACCGGCCCGGACGTGACCATCTGCAGCGAATGCGTGATCATCGCCAACAAGATCATCGCCAGGGAAAAATCGCGGCGCACTTCGGCTACGGTCGAGCGTGTGCCCACCCCGGCGGAGATCAAGGCCGAACTCGATAAATTCGTCATCGGTCAGGAGCACGCCAAACAGACGGTCGCGGTGGCGGTCTATAACCACTACAAGCGGATCAACCATACCGCTCCGGCCGATGAGGTGACGCTCGAAAAAAGCAACGTGCTGCTGATCGGCCCCACCGGCACGGGCAAGACCCTCATCGCCCAGACCCTCGCCCGCCTGCTGAAGGTGCCCTTCACCATCGCCGACGCCACCACCCTGACCGAGGCGGGCTATGTCGGCGAGGATGTGGAGAATATCCTGGTGCGGCTGCTGCAGGCGGCCGATTACAATCTCGAACGCGCCGAGCGCGGCATCGTCTATATCGACGAACTCGACAAGATCGCGCGCAAAAACGGCAATCCCTCCATCACCCGGGACGTCTCGGGCGAGGGCGTGCAGCAGGCCCTGCTCAAGATCCTCGAGGGGACGGTCGCCGCGGTGCCCCCCAAGGGGGGGCGCAAGCACCCGGAGATGGAATTCATCAATATCAACACCGCCAATATCCTCTTCATCTGCGGCGGCGCCTTTGAATCTCTGGAAAAGCTCATCGCCAGCCGCCTCAACAAGATGGCCATCGGGTTCGGCGCCGAGAGCGTCAAGGGCGACGCCCTCGAACTGGGCGAGCTGCTGCGCCGGGTCGAGCCCGAGGATCTGCTGCAGTACGGCCTCATCCCCGAACTGATCGGCAGGCTGCCGATCATCTGCACGCTCGAAGAACTCGACGACGATGCCCTGCTCAAGATTCTGACCGAGCCGCGCAACGCCCTGACCCGCCAGTACCAGCGGCTGCTGGCCCTTGATGGTGTGGAGCTTGAGTTCGACCGGGCGGCGCTGCAGGAGATCGTCCGCATCGCCCGCAAGCGGGGTACCGGGGCGCGCGGCCTGCGCTCGGTACTGGAGGAGACCATGCTCAGGATCATGTACGAGCTGCCGTCGCGGAAAGAGATCTCCCACTGCCGGATCACCGCCGGGGTCGTGACCAGCGGCGCAGAGCCGCGCTACAAAAAGCGCAAGCTCCCGCCGGAGGACCCGGCGCAGGAATCGGCGGCGTGAAAATCCTCTCCGCTGAATACCTGAAATCGGTGGCCCGGCTCGAGGATCTGCCCCGGGACCGTCTGCCCCAGATCGCCTTCGCCGGCCGCTCCAACGTCGGCAAATCGACCCTGCTCAACGTCCTCTTCAACCGGCGCAAACTGGCCTATGTGAGTTCAACGCCCGGCAAGACCCAGACGCTCAATTTCTACCTTGTCAATCATCAATTCTACCTGGTGGACCTGCCCGGGTACGGCTACGCCAAATCCCCGAAAAGCCTGCGCCAGCAGTGGCAGGGGCTGATCGAGTCCTATTTGACCGGGGGTGAGGAGCTCAGGCTGGTGGTGGTGCTGGTGGATGTGCGCCTCCCTCTTCAGGATCTCGACGCCCAGCTGCTGGAGTGGCTGCGGCTGCAGGGGCGGCCCTTCATCGTGGTGGCGACCAAGGCGGACAAACTCTCGGGGAGCGAACTGCAGAAGAATGTGGCGGAGCTGCGCGAGGCGCTGGGGGAAGTGGAATCGGGAAGGATCGTGCTATTTTCGGCCAAAACCGGCCGGGGGAAAGAGGAGGTCTGGCGGCTGCTGCAGGGAGCGCTCGGGGCCCGGCAGTGAGAAGTGGAGCAACGGGTTTGTAAAAAAAACTTGACGGAAATCAAGAATTTGTGTATATTTGCGAAAACATAAAGCTGTTCCGCGCTTGCGGAGCAGAAATATATTTAAATATATGATAATATTTAAACTATATAGTCAGAACAAATAGCCCCCATAAACTTCATATATATAGATATATACCTGCAACTATTCCCGTGCCGCCCTGGTCAATGTGCGGCAGTACCGTTTGTTGATGGATCACCCGGTTTTTCGCGCGCCGGGAGCATAATTTTTTAAAGGGGGCCTCTTGCCGGGCAGCATCACTCTGCAAGCTGCTGTGCAGGAGCCTCATTTTTTTAATTGGCTGCAAGCTGACGATCCAGAGCGACAACGCGACACGAAGATCAATCAATTGTTCACATTCCAATCCACGCATCGGACTCCATCATTGAACGTAAAGGAGGTGCAGAAAGTTTCAGGATTTTGGCTACAGACTCCTCTGAAGCAGCAGTGTCATCGCATTGTGACCTGAGGCCGAGGAAACAGCCGTTCTAGGGCTGCCATAACCACACAGTTATCAAACTGTTCAAGGAGGAAAGCAATGCTAAAAAAAGGTATTTGTGTGCTCATTCTTGTCTTGTTGCCTTTTGTCCTTTTTGCCGGCAACACCGGAAAAATCAGAGGCACAGTGCTGGACAAGGAAACGGGTGAGGCTCTACCAGGCGCGAACGTTCTTGTCGTCGGCACCCAGATGGGCGCCACTTCGGACGTTAATGGCCACTTTATGATTCTCAACGTCCCACCCGGAACGTACGTCCTGAAGGCGACCTTTGTCGGCTATACTCAGGTCTCCATGTCGAACGTCAAGGTGGTTCCGGATGTCACGACGGAATCCAACTTCAAGCTTCCTCAGGTCGCCCTGGAAGGGGAGACGATCACGATCGTGGCTGAGAAGCCGCTGGTCGACAAGAACGTCACCAACTATACCAAGACGGTATGGGCTGAGGATCTGGAGAATCTGCCGGTTCGCTCCGTGCAGAACGTGGTCGCCACCCTTGCCGGTGCCGTCCAGCAGGGCGGCAACCTCTACGTCCGCGGCGGCCGTTCGCACGAAACCGCGCGTTACGTGGAAGGCATGATGACCAGCTCCATCGTCGATGGCGGCGAGAACATCTCGATCGTCGACCGTTCCATCGAGCTCATTGATTTTCAGGCGGGCGGTTTCATGGCTGAATACGGCTTTGCCAATTCGGGCGTGGTCCACACCACCATCAAAACCGGCGGTCCGACCTACAAGGCCTCTCTCGAAGCGGTCTCGGATGATTTCTGGGCGCTCAATGATGAAGAGGAAGGCTATCAGATCCTCGGCATCAACAAGCTCTACTCCTACGGCTACGACGATTATTTCGCCACCCTGAGCGGTCCGTTGATCCCCGGCCAGAAGAACCTCCGTTTCTTCGTTGCCGGCCAGCACAGCTACCGCCTCAGCAACGCCACCCGTTTCGCAGGGTGGGAGAGCCCCGAGTATCTTGTTCCCGGCTCCTGGAGAACCACTGAAGGCACCACGGTTTACGATACCCTGAACCTTGGTGCGAATATCGCTCCCGGCCGCATCCCCGGCGGCGGCAACCAGTTCAACGTCGCCAATGGCAACGTGCTCTGGGATCTGGGCGCCCTGCGCTTCAAGGTCGGTGGTTCCTACACCTGGCAGCGCTCCCAGGACCGTCCCGCGGCCGTTCCGATCAACGCCAGCAATTCGATCTACAACACCGAGGCCTCCAAGCGCTGGCGGCAGACCAATTACAGCACCTATCTCCAGATGACGCACAACGTCAACCCGACGATGTTCTACACCTGGAATGTCAATTATTTTGCGGACAATCAGGAGAGCGGTCATCCGGTCTACTGGCAGGATCTGGCCAAGTGGGGCGATCCGGCCTTCAACAAGGCCTATTCCGACACCGGCACGGCCAAGACCTACTCCTTCATGGATCTCACCGGGTACGATCGAGCCATTGGCACCAGCGGTACCATCACCAAGGCCTCGGAGAGCTTTATCGGCACCAAGCTGGATCTGACCAAGCAGTTCGGACGCCAGCACGAGGTCAAGGTGGGCGGCGAGTTCAACTATTACACCATCCGCCGCTACTCGCTTGCTGCCAGAAGCATGCTGACCTCGCTCACCAACCAGGCCAAGTCGCAAGGCACGATCAACGAGATCACCGATTACTATGCCTATCGCAGCTTCCTGACCAACTATGGCTATGACATTTACGGCAACGAGATCAGCGAAGACCAGACCTACACCGCCAACGTGGCGGGTGAGATAATTCCTTTCAGCGGCCATGATGCTCCGCCCCATCCCATCCTCGCCGGCGCCTATATCCAGGACAAGATCGAACTCAAGGATATGGTGCTGAACCTCGGCGTGCGTATGGACTATTTCGACCGCGGCATCAACAAGCTGAAAAACTGGGAGACTTTGACCCAGGCCAGCAGCGGCTTTTTCGATGAAGAGGTCTTCGTCGAATCGGATCCGGACATCTATATCAGCCCGCGCATCGGCTTTTCCTTCCCGGTCACGGACATGACGGTCTTCCATGCTCAGTATGGCAAGTTCGTGCAGATGAACCGCTTCGATCAGCTCTTTGGCAGCTGGGGCACGATGGCCTTCAATACCTTCGCCTCCGGGTATGCCCGCACGATGCCGAACCCGAATCTCAAACCGGAACGCACCACCGCCTATGAGTTCGGTTTCCGTCAGCAGCTGGGCCAGTCCGCGGCCTTCGACGCCACCCTCTTTTACAAGAACACCGATGATCTGATCGCGATCCGCAAGGTCGCGCCGGCCCCCGGCACGGTCTACTCCTCGCCATACCTCTTCTCCAATGCGGATTTCGGCACCATCAAGGGTGTCAGTTTTGATTTTCAGCTGCGCCGCTGGAAACGTATCGCGGCCAGCGCCAACTATACCT
>DAOOPF010000045.1:0-21905 GCA_035388125.1 bacterium
AGACTTGACCGTTGGCCGGGTTGACGCTGATCATGCGCGGATTGTTGCCGTACCAAGCCTGCAGATCCATCGTGGTGTCGTCAACCTTGTTGCCGGGGGTGTTGGCTGCGAAAGCCGAAACCACGACGGCAAGGGTGAGGAACAAAACGAGAGCAGCTTTTTTCATCTTTCTCTCCTGTGATAGGTTTAAATACGGGGATTAAAGGGCGACGCAGGTCTGAAAAAAAAGTGGGATTTAACCTCCTCCTGAAGGGTTATGGGTTGCGGGACTAACGTAAAGATAAACCTGGAGGATACCGTCAGCGCGCATGGCGCTGTTCAAAATAGTTATTTTTATTACAAAAAATACTTGTTAATGTAGCCAATATCCATCTCTTTGTCAAGTGATAAATTAACAAAATCAGGAAAAAGAGAGGTGGACGGCACTCGCCACCGGCGGGTCAGGGGGCAAGAATGCAGCGAGGGCGGCCATAACCCCCTTTTTTAAGCAATTAATTAACCCTTGTCCCGCCCGGCAGCTCCAAATCGACAATTATCTCTTGACTGTGATGAAATAAATTAGTAAACTTTTTTAGTTTGATTATAAAAAAAACTAACCGGTTCAAATCACCCGAATATCCCCGGACGTGCTGATGCCCGCTGATTATTCCAGTTCCCGTGCCGCCCGCGCGCTCCTCTGCCTGCTGGCCGCGCTCTTTTCCTTCCCCGACGGAGCCATGCTGCGCGCACAGGACTCGACCGTGGTCCGGATCTTCGACGCCCACCCGATCCACTTCGGTGAGAGCGCCAAATACGATACCGGCTCCATCTTTGCTGAAGAGGGGGGGCGCATCATCCGCCGCGAGCTCGATCTGCCCGCTTTCAGCGGACCGGTCCAGATCACCGCCCGCGTGCTCGTCTTTTCGACTCTCCAGGAAGGCACCGACGGCGATCCCTGGGACCGCGCTGGCGCGGTCATGCTCACCATTCCGGGCATGGAAAATATCGAACTTTTAAAATTTATCACCGGCTTCGGCGGCCGCTCCGACCTGCGCCAGGATGTGAGCGATCTCGCTTCCCTGCTCTCCGGCAGGCGGACCATCCGCGGCTTTGTCGATACCTGGGTTTCACCCGCATGGAAAATCACCTTCGACTTGATCTACAAGCCCGTCACCGCCCCCGTCAATCCCGCCTGGGCCAACGGGGTCTATCATAACTGGGGCATGACCGCTGCCCAGGTCAGCCCGGACAAACCCAACATCGCGGTCAATATTCCCCCTGCCGCTGAACGTGTCTGGCTGACCTATTATACCTCGGGCCACTGTACCGACGGCACCGACGCGGATGAATTCGTCAGCAAGGACAACGTCATCAGCATCGACGGCGTTGAAGTCTATCGCTATAAACCCTGGCGCAGTGACTGCAAAAATTTCCGTACCCGCAACCCTCGCTCCGGCCGCTGGGGCAACACCTGGTCGTCGGATTTGAGCCGCAGCGGCTGGTGCCCCGGCGATATCGTCTATCCCCTGCGCCTCGATCTCTCCGCCGCGCTGACACCCGGCCCTCACACCCTCCGCTGTGCCGTCGAAAATATCCGTCCCGCCGATGCCAGCGGCACCGGCTACTGGCGCGTCTCCTCCTATCTCAGCGGCAACGGCCAGGTGAGTTCGTGGCGCGCCGACCGCATCGCCCTCAGCTTCGAGTCCGGCAAGATCCATCCGGCCGGGACCGCCACTCCTGTGCGCATTGACCTGGTGGATGACTCGGGCCTGCCGGTCTTTGTCGCCGCCGCTGATATCCGGGTGACGGCATCGGACCCGGCCCTCCTCTTCTCAAACGACGCTCTGGTCTGGGGCAATCCCCTCGAAATTACCATCACCAACGGCAGCGCCCAGATCTGGATGAAAAGCAGCGCGGCCCTGCAGACGGAATTTACGGCCGCCGACCGGAGCGGCCTCCTCGCCGGCCCGCAGCCCCTTGCGGTCACCTTTTACGATTTCGAGGTGGGACCGGATGAGGTCAATCTGGCTCTGGCCGCCACCGCCCGGGCCGACTGCGAATGCAATTCCGTGAGCGAGAATGCCGGCAAGGCGATCGACGGCTCGCTGGCGACCAAATGGTGCTGCAATAATGGCGCGCCTGACTGGCTGGAAGTGACCCTGCCCGACACCACAGCCATGAACTATTTTATCGTCCGCCATGCCGGTGCAGGGCAGGCTCCTGCCGGCGATCCCGGCGCCGGTGACGGGCCGGGCATGAACTCCACAGACTTTACCATCCAGCTCCTCGACAGCGCAGGCAGCTGGCGGAATGCCATCAGCGTCAACGACAATCCGGGGGACCAAAGCGGCAGCGTCTCCTATCACGCCCTGCCCGAAAAGGTGCAGAGCCGCCAGGTGCGGCTCTATCTGACCAAACCGGACGTCAGCCGCATCTACGAGTTCGAGATTTATCACCGCGACGCCAGCCCGGTCCGGCTCGATGAAGAGGCGGAGGGAGAAATGCCGGAGCGGATGGAGTTGGCGGCCGCCTGGCCGAATCCCTTCAACAGTACCGCTGCGATCCGCATCTTCGTTCCGGAGCTGATGGAGGTGCGCGCCGCGATCATGAACAGCCGTGGACAGCTGGTGGCGCAGGTGGCCAATGGCACCCTTCCGCGCGGGCTGCATACCTTTCACTGGCAGGGCCGGAATAACGCGGGGGAAGCTGCCGCCTCCGGCATCTATTACATCAACGTGCTCGGCATCGATGCCGCCGGGCAGCGCTCACTTCAGGTGCGCCCGGTCACGCTGGTGCGCTGAGCCACACCTCCAAGAGGAAATCCATGAAAAAAGCCCTCATCTCTCTTTTCCTCTGCACAGCCGGCGCCCTGTATGCGCTCGATCCGCCCCAGCTTCCCTTCGCTCCGCCCGGCTATGTCTGCTGCCGGACGACCCGGCCGCTCATCATCGACGGCAATCTCGGTGAGACCGACTGGCAGCGGGCCGCCTGGAGTGACGCTTTTGTCGATATCGAGGGCGACCTCAAACCCCGTCCGCGCTTCAATACCCGCGTCAAGATGCTCTGGGACGACCACTATTTCTACATCGCCGGCCAGATGGAAGAGCCCGATGTCTGGGCCAACCTGCGCGAACAGGATGCGATCATCTTTTACGACAACGATTTCGAGGTCTTTATCGATCCGGATGGCGACACCCACCGCTATTATGAACTCGAACTCAACGCTTTCGCCACCCACTGGGACCTCTTTCTTGATCGTCCCTACCGTGACGGCGGCAATCCCACCTTCTTCTGGGATATCCGCGGCCTGCAGAAGGGGGTGGTCGTCCAGGGCAGCATCAATCAGCCCGGCGACATCGACACCGGCTGGACCATCGAACTGGCTCTTCCCTGGGCCGTGCTGAAGGAACAGGCGCCCGAAGGCCGCGCTCCTGGTGCGGGCGACCACTGGCGGGTCAATTTTTCCCGGGTTGAATGGCGCACCCGGGTGGAAAACGGCAGCTATGTCAAGATCACCGATCCCGCCACCGGCAAATCCCTGCCGGAGGACAACTGGGTCTGGGCGCCGACGGGGTTGATCAACATTCATTATCCCGAATTGTGGGGATTTGTCCGCTTTTCCAGCCGCCCGGCCGGTGACCAATCCGAAAAATTCGTTCTGCCCGAAGCAGAACAAATCAAATGGCTGCTGCGTCAGATCTACTACCGGCAGCGCCATCTCTACCAGGAGAAAGGGAGTTATGCGCAAAGCTGGTCCGGTCTGAAACTGCAGCTGGACCGGCCCGCCGGCTGTCAATGGCCGCCCCGGCTCTACGCCGGACCGGAGAGCTGGGAGGCTGTGCTCACAGCATCGGATGGCGACATCGCCTGGCACATCCGGCATGATGGCTTGATCTGGCCCACCGCTTCAAAGAAGGAGAGAGATCACAAATGAAGTACGGTGATTTCAGCCCCGACGGCAAGGAATTTGTCATCCATCATGTCGCCACTCCGAGTCCCTGGATCAACTATATCTACAATGGCCACTATTTTGCGACCATCTCGAACAACGGCGGCGGCATCAGCTACTACCGCTCGCCCCTGCACGGCCGGGTCACCCGCTACCGCATCAATGATGTGCCGCCGGACCGCCCGGGCAAATATATCTATGTCAAGGACCGTGATTCAGGCGAAATCTGGAGCCTGACCTGGCAGCCGGTCGGCCGTAACCTCGAAGCCTATCGCGTTCATCACGGCTTCGGCTACACCCGCGTTCATGCCCTCGTGGAGGGCATCCGCTCCGATCTGCTCTATTTTGTTCCTCCCGACGACCATCTCGAGATCTGGCAGGCCCTGCTGCGCAATGAGAGCGGCCGGCCCCGCCGCCTCTCGGTCTACGGCTATGTCGAGTTCGCTCTCGGCCATGCCCTGATCGACCTGATCAATCAGTGCGACGACCAGCACTTCAACCGCGTCCATTTCGATCCCCGCATCCGCGGTCTTTTCGCCACCAAAACCTACTGGGTCACCGGGTCCCGCGGCACCCAGCACCAGGAGAACAAGGAGTGGGACCAGTTCGCTTTTTTCTCCGTCAATCAGCCGGTCACCGCTTTTGAGACTCTGCGCGAGCGCTTCATCGGCAACTATCGCAACGAGAACAACCCCGCCGCCATCGGGCAGGAGAAGCTGAGCAGCCGGGAGACCGATTTCGGTAACGCTGTCGGCGCCCTCCAGTGCGATATCGATCTGGCGCCGGGGCAGGAGCTGCCGGTCGTTTTCACCCTCGGCGTTGTGGCCAAGGATGAGTGCAAGCAGCTGTGCGGGGTGCTGCCGGTGCGGTATCACGACACCGCAGCGCGCCAGCGCGCCTGGGAGAAACTCCGGAGCAAGTGGGAGCGTTATTTTCAGGTGACGCGGGTTCACACTCCGGACGCCAATGCCGACACCTATATGAATTACTGGACCCCCTACCAGGCGCGGGTCGCTTTCGAGGTCGGCCGTGTGGCCAGCTTTTACTACTGGGGCATCGGCCGCGGCTTTGGGTTTCGCGACACCGCCCAGGACACCATCGCCGTCACCCTCTCCGATCCGGAGCTGGCGCGGCAGCGCATTCTCCTGCTCTCACGCCAGATGTTCCTCGACGGCCATGTCTACCACCACTTCCACGGCGACGGCCAGGGCGAGGTGACCGGCCACTGCGACGACCCTCTCTGGTACATTCTCGCCATCAGCGATTATATCAAGCAGACCGGCGACTGGGCGATCCTCGACAATCAGCAGCCTTTTATCGATGCCCCCGCCGCGCCGCTGCTCGAACACCTCCATGCCGTGGTCCGCTTCGTACGCGGCAATCTGGGGGCGCACGGCCTGCCCATTTTCGGACGCGGGGACTGGAACGACACCCTCGACTATATCGGCGGCGACGACGGCGGCGAAAGCGTCTGGGGCGCCATGTTCTATGTCGCCATGCTCAATCTTCTCATCGAACTCCTCTCGTACCGCGGCCTGGCCGAGCCCCTTGCCACAGCCGTCGAGACCCGCGACCAGCTCAAGGAGGCGGTGCAAAGACACTGCTGGGACGGTGAGTGGTATATCCGCGCTTTCGGAGCGCGCGAACGCAGGATCGGCAGCAGGACCAACAAGGCGGGCCGTATTTTCCTCAATACCCAGTCCTGGGCGGTCATCGCCGATATCGACGATCCTGCACGGCTCGAGCAGGCGATGGAGAGCACCTGGCATCAACTCAACACCCCCTACGGTCCGAAAAAATGCGCACCGGCGTTCCGCGAGATCGACCCCACCATCGGACTGGTCACCCGCTGCGTCGCCGGCAAAAAGGAGAACGGCGCCATCTTCGCCCATCCCGCCGCCTGGGTCATTCAGGCGGAATGCCTTCTCGGCCACGGCGATCGCGCCTTCGCCTATTACAAAGAGCTGCTGCCCAACGCCATCGACTCGGACATCTTTATCGCCGAGCCCTATGTCTTTTCCCAGTACGTCACCAGTGACGAACACAGCGAACCCGGCCGGGCGAGCCATTCGTGGCAGACCGGCACAGCCGCCTGGATGTACCGGGTGATGATGGATTACTGCCTCGGCGTGCGCGCCACCTTCGACGGCCTCCTGGTCGATCCGGTGATTCCCGCCTCATGGCCGGGCTTTACCTTCGAACGCGTCTTCCGCGGTACCCGCTACGTTCTGCGCGTCGCCAATCCCGACGGTGTGCAGCGCGGGGTGCGCAGCATCCTTTTCGATGCCCAGCCGCTCACCGGGCGGCTGCTTCCCCTGACCGATAAAAAGAGGGTGGAGGTCGAAGTGGTGATGGGATAGGACGCCCTCCCGTGTTCGCCCCGCTGCCTCTCCGGACCGGCTGCAGCTTATTGCAGCACTTCAGCTCCACCACCTGCTCATCAAACCACGAGGAAATCGCATGAAACGCCTGCTCGTCATCCTCCTGATCGCCCTGCTGCCGGGCGCGCTTCTTGCGCAGACCGGGGAGTCTCTGCAGCTGAGCCACGGCCTGGCCTGCCGCCTGCCCGATCACCAGCGCCGCGCCATGATCCCCGCCGATCCGGTTGAGGCCCTCGTCGCCGCCGGCAAAAAGGTCGCGCCCATGGCCGGCGACCCGCTGGCCCCCGGGCAGGGGGACGGCAGCTGGAAGGCGATCACGGCGGACAGCACAGGCTGGTTTAGCGATCCCGCCCTGCGCAGCGGCTGGGTCCATTTCCGCGTCACGCGGCTGCAGCCCGCGCTCTTTCTGCTCGAGGGCATGGGCCACAATATGGTCTATGTCAACGGGACTCCGCGCATCGGCAACCGCTACCGCGCGAAGGATCAGTTTGAATCCTGGGAGCCGCGCTTCGACTATGGTCTGGTGCCCATCCAGCTCGAGGCGGGGGAAAACCATCTGCTTTTTCGCTGCAGCCGCGGCCGCCTCAAGGTCGTGCTGCATCCCCTCGCCAAAACCGCCCTTTTCAACCCCCTGGACCTGACCCTGCCCGACCTGCGCGTTGGCGAGTCCCTGGAGAGCCCCGGTGGGATCGTGGTGCTCAATGGCACCAACGCGCCCCTGACCGGCCTCTTCATCCGCGGTCGAGGCGAGGGGGTGGAGGTCCCCGCAACCGCTCTGCCGGAGCTGCTGCCCCTGGGGCTGCGCAAGATGGTCTTTCCGATTTCGGCCGGCCGTGCCGGGGCTGCGGGCGAGGTGCCCCTCACCCTCACTCTGCTGCGCAGGAGCGCCGCGGGTGAGGAGATCCTCGATGAGACCGTGATCACTCTGCGCCGCGTCGACGCGGGAGCCACCTGCAGGATCACTTTTATCAGCGGTATCGACGGCAGCGTGCAGTATTACGCGATCAATCCCGCCGCCGGACGGGACAATATGCCCCGCGCCCTCTTTCTCTCCCTGCACGGCGCCAACGTCGAGGGGGCGAATCAGGCCGCTTCCTATGCTCCCAAGAGCTGGGGCCATATCGTTTCGCCGACCAACCGCCGGCCCTACGGCCACAACTGGGAGGATTGGGGGCGCATGGACGCCCTCGAAGTGCTCGCCCTGGCCCGCCAGCGGCTCAATATCGACACCAGCCGCATCTACCTGACCGGCCACTCCATGGGCGGCCACGGCACCTGGCATCTGGGCGCGACCTTTCCCGACCACTTTGCGGCCATCGGCCCGAGCGCCGGCTGGATCTCCTTCTGGTCCTACGGCGTCCGCGACACCAGCGGCACGGGCGATCCGGCGCAACAGCTGCTGCGCCGCGCTTCGACGCCGAGCAATACCTTCGCCCTCGCCGGGAATTACCAGCAGCACGGCGTCTATATCATCCACGGCAGCAAGGATGATAATGTGCGCGTCGACCAGTCGCACCGCATGGCCGAACGGCTCAAGGATTTTCATCATGACTGGTATTTCCATGAGCAGCCTGAGGCGGGCCACTGGTGGGACCTCTCCGATGCCCCCGGCGCCGACTGTGTAGACTGGATGCCGCTCTTTGACTTTTTCGCGCGCCATACCCGTCCGGGCGCGGAGCGCATGCGCATGATCGACTTTAGCACCGCCAATCCCGGCATCTCCGCCCGCAGCGGCTGGCTGACGGTCGTCGATCAGGAAACGCCGCTCGCCGTCAGCCGCGCCCGCATCGAGTTCAATCCGGCCACGCATCACTTCCAGGGGAGCACTGAAAATATCGCCCGCCTCGCCCTGCGCACTCCGGCCGGCGCCCATGCGGGTGCCTATCAAGTCGAACTGGACAGCCAGAAGGTTGAACTCGAAGGGGCGGAAACGTTGTGGCTGGAGAAACGGGGAGGGCGCTGGAGCGCTGGTCCGGCTCTGCGTGCGGATGAAAAGGGACCTCACCGCTACGGTCCCTTCAAGGAGGCCTTCAACCACCGGATGGTCTTCGTTTATGGCACCCGCGGCTCGGTGACGGAGAACCGCTGGGCATTGCATAAAGCCCGCTTTGACGCCGAATCTTTCTGGTATCAGGGCAACGGCGCCGTCGATGTGGTCGCTGATGTCGATTTTGATGCCGATGTGGATCGCGACCGCAGCGTCATCCTCTACGGAAATTCTGCCACCAATGCGGCCTGGAAAGTGCTGCTGGCGGAGAGCCCGATCCAGGTGCGGCGCAGCATCGTCCAGATCGGCAAGCAGCTCCTCCGCGGCGACGACCTGGCGGCGCTCTTTATCCGGCCGCGGCCGGGCAGCGACCAGGCCTGTGTGGCGGTCATCTCGGGCACAGCCCCCGGCGGGATGCGCCTGACCAACAATCTGCCCTATCTTTATGCGGGAGCGGCCTTTCCCGATTTTACAGTGCTGAACAGCGCTGTCCTCAATGGAAAGGACGGCGGTGTCGTCGCCGCCGGCTTTTTCGACAGCCGGTGGAATCTGGAAAAAGCCGACATGATTTTGCCCGCGCTGAAAAAATAACCGCATGGAGAAGCTGATGAAACTCGTCCCCCTTTGCTGCTCACTTTTTCTGACTCTGACCACGGCGGCTGGAGCCGGCGTGGCCCTGGTCCCGCAGCCTGTGCAAATGGCCGCGGGCAAGGGGAACTTTACCCTTTCGGCTTCCACCCGGATCCTCTATCCCGCGGAGAGCCCCGAGACCGGCCGCATCGCCCGCCTCCTCGGCGCCGAGATCAGGCAGAGCAGCGGCCTTGACCTGGCGGTTCTCCCCGCCGGTGATGCGGGACGGGGCTCCAAGATCCGTCTCCTTCTCGACCCGGGCCTGATGGACACAGGCGCCGAGAGCTACCGGCTGACCATTTCGGGGCGCGAGATTTTTCTCACCGCGCAGACTCCGGCGGGTCTCTACCGCGGCGGCCAGACCCTGCGGCAGATGCTCCCCGCCGGCAGCCAAAAGAGGAGGATTGCTCTTCCCGCCCTCGAGATCATTGACCAGCCCCATTTCGCCTGGCGCGGGGTCCACGTCGACGTCGGGCGCCACTTTCACAGCGTCGCCTATATGAAGCGGATCATCGACTGGATGGCGCTCTACAAGATGAACCGCCTGCACTGGCACCTCACTGAAGACCAGGGCTGGCGCATCGAGATCAAAAAATACCCGCGCCTGACCGAAATCGGCGCCTGGCGCACCGAGCCCGATGGCAGCCGCTACGGTGGATTCTACACCCAGGAGGAGATCAGGGAAGTGGTCGCCTACGCCGCTGACCGCTTTATCGATGTCGTCCCCGAGATCGAAATGCCGGGCCACTGCATGGCTGCCCTCACGGCCTATCCGGAGCTCTCCTGCACTGGCGGCCCCTTCACCGTCCAGACCCAGTGGGGCGTCTTCAAGGAGGTCTACTGCGCCGGCAAAGAGGAGACTTTCGCCTTTCTAGAGGATGTGCTCAGCGAGGTGATCGCTCTCTTTTCCTTCGATTATCTCCATATCGGCGGCGACGAGGTGCCTCGCGACCGCTGGCAGGCCTGCCCCCGCTGTCAGGCGCGCATCAAGGCGGAAGAGCTCGCCGATGAAGCGGAACTGCAGAGCTGGTTCATCCACCGCATCGAAAAATACCTCAGCGCCCGCGGCCGCCGGCTCATCGGCTGGGACGAGATCCTCGACGGAGGCCTGGCCCCCGGCGCCACAGTGCAGTCCTGGCGCGGTATGGAAGGCGCGCTGACCGCCGCGCGCTCCGGCCACGACGCGATCGCCTCGCCCGGGAGCCACACCTATTTCAACGCGGATATCAGCACTCTCGATCTGCGCAAGGCCTACAGTTTCGAGCCGGTTCCGGACGGACTGGAGCCCGATAAAATCCGCCATATCATCGGCGGCGAATGCTGCCTCTGGAGCGAGCGGATCACCGAGGAGAACCTCGATTACCAGCTTTTTCCCCGCCTGCTCGCCCTCAGCGAGGTGCTCTGGAGCAATCCCCGGCAGCGCGATTACGCCGATTTTCTGCAGCGGGTCCGGAGCCATTACCCCCTGCTCGAGGCTATGGGCATAAAATATGGTCCGGAAGCGCGGCCGGTGACGCTTCTCACCCGCTTCGATCCCGAACAGAAACTCCATACCGTCACCATCGAGAGCGGCGAGGAAGGTATGGCGCTGCACTATACGCTCGATGGCACGCAGCCGTCAACCGCCTCGCCGCGCTATACGACGCCGCTGGCCGTCACCCGTTCCACACAGCTCAAGGCGGGTGCGTTTCGCGACGGCCGCGCCTACGGCGAGAGCGCAAAGGCGGATTTCAATTTTCATCTCGCTTGCGGCGCACCCTTGCACCTCGAGAACAGCCCCAGCCCGAGGTATAGTGCCGGCGGGGAGCGGTCGCTGGTTGACGGCCTGCGCGGCTCGATCGCTTTCACCGACGGCCGCTGGCAGGGCTTTGAGGGGGTGGACCTGGTCGCCACGATCGATCTGGGCGAGACCAGGCCCCTGCACCGTCTCCGCGCCGGTTTTCTCCAGGATACCGGATCGTGGATTTTTCTGCCGGCTTTCGTCGAATGGTCGGTCTCCAGAGAGGGCGGCACTTTCAAGAGTGTGGCCGCCTTCGATCATCCCACCCCGGCCGGCACTTCGGCACAGCGCATTCAGGAGGATCAGGTCGAGCTGCCGGGAACACTGGCGCGCTATATCCGCCTGCGCGCCCGCAATGTGGGCTTGTGCCCCGCCTGGCATCCCGGCGCAGGCGGCCCGAGCTGGATCTTTGTGGATGAACTGGTCGTGGAATGATGCGCTGCCGGCGCGCGTTCCCGTTGATTTTTAGTGATAAATTGCTTATTTTAAGGCCAATCTTTAATAATTCAATTGCAGATGGATGGAGAAAAAGATGACCAAAAAGTACCTGAGCTTCGCTTTCCTGATGATTACCCTCCTGCTCTCCTGCTCAAAGCAGGATGAGAACTGGCTGGTCAAGGTCAAGGACCAGACTGTCCGCGACGATATCTTTATGCGCCGCTACAAAATGAGCAGGGAGTTTGGCCAGCACCCCGTCATCACCCCCGAGATTGTCAAGCAGTTCGTCGAAAAGACTCTGCTCAACAACCTCTTCTTCCAGGCTGAGGGGAACGCCCTCAAACTGGACCAGGACAGCACCATCGCCGAACAGATCCGTCAGGAAGAGCGCCGCATGCTGACCCGCAACAACGGCCCCCTCTTCAAGGCGGTCGTGCCCGCCAATTTTACGGTGAGCGAGGAGGAGATTCAGAAAGCCTATGATTGGGGCAAGGAAGAGTACAAGATTTCCCACATTCTGGTCAAGTCACCCAGCCTCGCCGATTCGATCTATTCCGCCCTGATGAACGGCGCCGATTTCGGGAGCATGGTCACCCGCTACAGCATGGATATGAATACCATCGAGAACGGCGGCCGGATAGCGGCCTGGCTCGCCTGGTCCCAGCTCGCGCCCGCCAGTGCTGAGGCGGTCCGCAATACGCCCACCGGCTCCTGTACCAAACCCATTCTCGGCGGTTTCGGCTATCAAATCATGCGCGTGGATGAACGGCGGCCACGCGAGCAGCCGGACCTGGAGCAGGCGCGCGCGGAGATTGAAGGCAATCTCAGGAATCAGAAACAGGGGCTCTTCATCGAAGAATATACTGCCGGCCTCTTCACCAGGTTCAATCTTGTCATCGACAGCCTCCTCTTCGTCAGGATCTCTCCGGCCCTCGCCGGCACCAAGCCCGGGGTCAAGGTCGATTATGCGCTGATCACCCCCGAGGATCAGAAGAAGACGCTGGTGAGCTGGAAGGGCGGCCAATGGAGCGTGCGAGAGACGCTCGACAAGTATCTGCAGATGACCCGCGGCAATGCCTACCGTCTGACCCGTTATGAGGATGTAGCTGATTTTGCTAAAAAAGCCAACCTACAGGAGCTGATGCTTCTGGACGCCAAAGAGCGCAAGCTCGACCAGACTGAGGAGTACAAAAAGGATTTCCTCTATGCCAGGAACCAGCTTCTGGGTCAAAAATGCCGTGAACGGCTGATCACCCGCGTCGTCAAGGTGACCGAACAGGAGATCACCGATTTCTATGAGAACCACAAGTCTGAGTACAATGACCGCCCCCTCGTCGAGCTGAGGTCGACCCTGCGCAGCCGCATCTACAGCACCAAGATGGCTGAGCTTCAGGAGAAGGTTACTTCCGATCTGCGCAAGAAATATCCTGAAAAATGGAATGAAAAGGCGCTCAAGAAGGCTGCGGAGACTCTCAACGCCGAAAAGGCCGCCAATCCCGGGAAGCCCGGCACTCCGCCGCCGGGCATGGGCGGGGGACCGGGACAGCGCCCGGGCCGGGGAGGCGATGTTCCCCCTGCACCTCCGCAGGGAGTGCGCTGAGGCATGATCGAACGCGAAATCCAGCTTTACGAGACCCGGATCGGCCAGTTTATCGACCGGCTACCATCCCGTTTCTACGCCGAACAGATTCCACTGGCGGCAGAGGTCGCGCTCGCCGATCCGCCGCGCTCCTTTGCACAGCGTCTGGAACTCGCCTACCGACCCATCGCGGCCGGGGAGAAGTGGGGATCGGACTGGCAGACGGCCTGGTTTCATCTCACCGGCATCGTCCCCGCCGCATGGCAGGGCCGGCCGGTGGTGGCGCGCATCAATCTCGGCGGTGAGGGTCTGGCATTCGCCGCCGACGGCACCCCTGCGCACGCCCTGAGCTGGCATTCGCTTTGGCAGCCCGAATTCCGCCGCGACCGCATCCCGATCGCCGATCCCGCCCGCGGCGGCGAAAAGGTTGATCTCTGGATCGAGGCCTCCGCGGCGCAGATCTTTGGTTTGCAGCTTGTCGCCGACCCCCTGCAGGAGGACCCCCGCCGCCACGGCCACCTCGAGGCCGTGGTGCAGGATCTCACTCTCGGGATCTTCCGGCCGTCGGTCTGGCACCTCTGGCTCGACGCCCGGCTGCTCTATAACCAGATGAAGGCCTTGCCGGAGAAGAGTGTCCGCCGCGCCCGGCTCCTCCGCGCCCTGATGCGGGCCGCCGACCTCTTTCAGGGGGATGACGGCACCACCGCAGCCGCCCGGGCCATTCTCGCCGTCGAGCTGGCCAAGAAAAGCGGCCAATCCGACCTCACCGCCCACGCCGTCGGCCACGCCCATATCGACACCGGCTGGCTCTGGCCGGTCGCGGAAACCGTGCGCAAGTGCGCCCGCTCCTTCGCCGCCCAGATCGATCTGATCGAACGCTATCCGGGCTACGTATTCGGCGCCTCCCAGGCTCAGCATTACGCCTTTGTCAAGGACAACTATCCCGGCCTCTATGAAAAAATCCGCGCCCGGGTGGTGGACGGCAGCTGGGAGATTCAGGGCGGGATGTGGGTCGAAGCCGACTGCAACCTCATCGGCGGCGAATCGATGGTTCGCCAGATTCTCCATGGCGTACGCTTTTTTGAAAAGGAGTTCGGGGTCGCGGTGCGCAATCTCTGGCTTCCCGATGTCTTCGGCTACAGCGCCGCCATGCCGCAGATCCTCAAGAAGAGCGGCCTCGATTATATGGTCACCCAGAAAATCTCCTGGAACCAGTTCAACCGCTTTCCTCATCACTCTTTCATCTGGCGCGGCATCGACGGCAGCGAGATCATCGTCCACTTCCCGCCGGAGGATACCTACAACAGCGAATTTTGGCCCTCCGGCATGCGCCACGCCCAGGAGAATTTTGCCGAACGCGACCGCCTCGACGAGTTCCTCGTCCTCTTCGGCATCGGCGACGGCGGCGGCGGCGCGACCGAGGAGATCATCGAGACCGGCCTGCGCCAGCGCGATCTCGAGGGCGGACCCCGGGTCCGTTTCGGCAAGGCCCAGGAGATGCTCGACCGCCTCGGCGCCCGCCCGGAGCTGCTCCAGCGCTGGATCGGCGAACTTTACCTTGAACTTCATCGCGGCACCCTCACCACCCAGGCCCGCACCAAATTCATGAACCGCTGGTGCGAACACAAACTGCGCGAGGTCGAAGCCCTCTTCAGCGCTCTGCCGGCCGGCGAATACCCCGCCGCGGAACTGGACGGGCTCTGGAAAACGGTGCTGCGCAATCAGTTCCATGACATCCTGCCCGGCTCGAGCATTAAACAGGTTTATGATACGACCCGCCGCGAACATGACGAGGTCAAAAAGGAGTTGAACGGCCTGGCCGGCCGGGCCGGCGCGAAACTCCTCGATCCGGAAGAGGGAAGCATCACCCTGGTCAACACCCTCTCCACTCCTTTCACCCGCCCGGCTTTTTTGCCGGCGGCCTGGATCGGTCACGAGATTCTGGATCAAACCGGCCGGCCCATACCGGCCCAGGTGCGCGAAGGGAACCTGGTCGCCCTGGCCGATGTGCCGGCCCTGGCTTCGATTGTGCTGCGCCGCGGTCGGTTGCTGCCCGAGTCGGCTTTGCCGCCCGAACCCCGGGTTTCCGGGCTGTCGGCCCCCGCATCACTCCAGGGCGTCATCCTCGAAAACGACCTCATCCGCTACGAACTGGCCGGGGATGGCACCATCGCCCGCATTTTTGACAAGGAGAGGAACGCTGAGGTGATGCGGCCGGGCCAGAGCGGCAACCGCATTGGCCTCTATGAGGACCGCCCCGCCAACTGGGATGCCTGGGACGTCGATATTTTTTACGAGAATCAACTCCTGCAGCAGGCTGAATTGACCGGCTGGCGCCGGCTCGGTTCGGGGCCGGTGGCGCAAATGCTTCTGCTTCATTTCCGCGCCGGCGATTCCACCATTGAGCAGCGCCTCTGCCTCGTCCGCAATACCAAACGCCTCGATTTCGTCACCCATGTCCACTGGCGGGAGCGCCACCGCATGCTCCGTGTCGCCTTCGATGCCGATGTCACCGCCACCGAGGCCTCCTTTGAGATCCAGTACGGCACGGTCAAACGCCCGACCCACCGCAATACCAGCTGGGATATGGCCAGGTTCGAGACCGTCGGGCACCGCTTCGTCGATCTCAGCGAACCCACCCACGGAGTCGCCCTGATCAATAACGGCAAATACGGTCACAAGATCCTCGACCGCACCATCGATCTCAACCTGCTGCGCGCGCCCACCTCTCCTGATCCCGATGCCGATCGCGGCGAGCACGACGTGATCTACAGTCTGCTGCCCCACGCGGGCGCCCTGGAGGAATCGGCGGTCCATGCCGAGGCGGCTCAGCTCAACCAGCCGCTCGCCCTTTTCGAAGGCCGCAGCGGCACAGTGGCCTTTCCCTGCCGGCTGGAGAATGAGGCGGTGACCCTCTCGGTCCTCAAAAAGGCGGAGGAGGATGATGCCCTTATCCTGCGCCTCTACGAGCCGCGCGGACGCCGCACCACGGCCCGGCTGCTGCTTGCCGATACCGGCAGACGGGTCTATGAAACCGATCTGCTCGAACGTGAGATCGGGGAAATTACCCACCGGGACGGCGCGGTCACGCTCGAATTCGGCCCCTTCGAGATCAAAACGATAAAGCTCGTCTAGCGCGGCAGCTTTACGCCGGATGCCGCCGCTCCCGGCCGCTCCGGCCTGCGCCGCTTTTTCATCTCAACCGGGAGTCCCCCATGCGCAAGCTGTTCCTCTACCTGACGATCATCCTGGGGGCGGCCTGCGCTCCCTCCGGTGAACAGCTCATTCCGGCAGGCGATCTCCAGCGCGCGGTGCGCGCGCAGCTTCCACTTCAGAAGGAGCTGGCCCGGCACCGGCAGCAGGAGCTCTTGAGTGTTTTCCGGCAAAAACTCACCCCGGCCGAGCGCGAAGCCCTCGAGTGGCTCTACGCCTGGATGCCGCTCAGCGACCTCGCCGACTATGACGGAGAATTCTACCTCCGCCAGGTGCGCGCCACCCTGCAGGCACGCGCCGATATGGCATGGGGCCGCAGCATCCCCGACGATCTCTTCCTCCACTTTGTTCTCCCCCTGCGCGTAAATAACGAAAACCTCGATTCCGCCCGCGTCGTCCTGTACGGTCTGCTCAGGGAGCGGGTGCAGGGCCTGACCATGCGCCAGGCCGCCCTCGAGGTCAACCACTGGTGCCACGAGCACGTCACCTACCGTGGAGCGGACATGCGCACCTCCGCTCCCCTGGCGACGATGCGCAGCGCCATCGGCCGCTGCGGCGAAGAGTCGGTTTTCACGGTCGCCGCCCTGCGCGCGATCGGCATTCCGGCGCGCCAGGTTTATACTCCGCGCTGGGCCCACAGCGACGACAATCATGCCTGGGTGGAACTCTGGGCCGACGGGGAGTGGTATTTTCTCGGCGCCTGCGAGCCTGAGCCGGACCTCAATATGGGCTGGTTCAAGGAGCCGGCGCGCCGCGCCATGCTTGTCCACACCCGGGTGATGGGACCCTATGCAGGAGAAGAGGAGGTGCTCGCCTCCTCGCCCCGTCACCGCGAGATCAATGTACTCGGCCGCTACGCCGAGGTCACTCCGCTCCACGTCCGCATTGTCTCCGCGGCGGGAGTGCCGGTCGCCGGTGCGGAGGTCTCTTTCAGGATCTACAACTATGCCGAGTTCTATCCTCTGGCGCGGCGCACCAGTGACGCGACGGGGTTTTGCAGCCTGCGCACCGGGCGCGGCGATCTCCTCATCTGGGCGCAGCGGGATTCGCTGACCGGCTTTGCGCGCGCGGCGGGAGCCGATACGGTGGTGGTCACCCTGCAGCCAGGTGCCCCGCCTGAGGCGATCCTCGAACTCGATTTCGCCCCGCCCCTGGCCCGTCCGCCGCTGCCGGATACCATCACAGAGGCGGCGCGCGCAGCCCATGCCCGCCGCCTCGCCTTTGAAGACAGCCTGCGGAAGGCCTATGAGGCGACCTTTATGGATTCGCTCGCCAGCGCGAGGCTCGCCGCGGAGTGCGGGCTGGAGCCCGATCCGGTCTGGCAGGCTGTGCGCAGGAGCCGCGGCAACCATGCGGAGATCGCCCGCTTCATCCGCGCGGGGGCTGCCGTCAGGCGTCATTCCGTGCTCCCCCTCCTGATAGTAATCGCGGAGAAGGATCTGCGCGATGTGCCCGCAGAGATCCTGCTCGATCACCTGGAGGCCGTCCGGCCCGATTCGACGCTGCCCCGCGGCCTCTTTGAAAGATATCTGCTCAATCCCCGCATCCGGAATGAAGCCCTGGCCCCCTGGCGACAGCTGCTGCAGGAGGGCATGAGCCGGGAAATGGGCCGATCGGTGTTTGCGAGCCCCGGGATGCTGGCCAATTGGGTCGAGAAAAACATCCGCCTGGAGGAGAACGCCAACTATTACGGGGTGCCGCTGACCCCCCGGGGCGTCTGGGAGCTGCGGGCGGCGGATCCGCTCTCGCGCGACATCTTTCTGGTCGCTCTCTGCCGCAGCCTGAATATCCCCGCCCGCCTGGATCCCGCCTTCGAGCGGCCGGAGTATTGGGATGTCACCAGCCAATCGTGGCAGTTGATGGATGCGGATGCCGGAGGCGCCGGAGCGGCTGTTTGCAGCCTGGCGTTTTCAAATCGGGATAAAACCATCGCCCGGCCGGAGTACTGGCGTCATTTCACCCTGGCCCGTCTGGAGGATGGAGAGTATAAAACCCTGGAACTGGAGGGGATTGATTTCAGCGCGGGCAGGGGGATGCTCGAGCTTCCCGCCGGCAATTATCTTCTCGTCACCGGCTATCGTCTGCAGAGCGGCGCGGTCCTCAGCCGTCTCCACTTTTTTACGCTTGAGCCGGGGCAGACGCGCATGGTTGATCTGGTCTGGCGTCACAGCGGTGGTGCGCTCAAAGCCCTCGCCCGGCTGCCTGAAGGGGCACTGCTGACGGACGGAAACGGGCGGCGGCACACCCTGAAAGAGCTCGCCCGGCCTGAAGGGCTCATCCTCGCCTGGCTCGATCCCGGACGCGAGCCTTCACAGCATGTGCTGCGCGAGTGGCAGGAGCTCAAACCGCTCTATGAGGAGTGGGGAGGAAGGATGGCCGCTGTGGTGGTGGCCGGCGGCGAAAGCCGACTCGCGGCCTATTCGCTGCCCGGGCAGCTGATGGTGGTGCAGGATGTGCATGAAGAGGTGCGGCGGCGGCTGGGTCAAACCCTCGGCGGGGAGCTGTCGGTTTTTCCGGTCCTGGTCTATGTGAATCCCGCCGGCGAGATCCTGTGGATGAATCAGGGCTATCAGGTCGGCCTGGGCGACCGGCTGCTGCAGGTGATCACCGCAGCGCAGGAGCGTTGACCGCCCCCGGGCTCTGGGCGGCAGGCATTGCGCCGGCGCGCACCTGACGGCCGAACTGCGCCAGCGGGGGGTAAAGGGCCAAACTGTCCTGCTTCGAACTCCAGATCGTGAAGAGGTGGCCGAGCATGTCGGGATGGTTAAAGGCCTGGCTGTAATTGATAAAGGCGCGAACCGCCTCGATCTTTTTCCAGCTGGTCGGCAGCACGCGGAACCCCTTGTCGATAAAGAGGGGCAGTGAGGGGTATTCCTCGCGCGGCTCGTAATGCCAGTCGCAGATGATAATATCCTTAGGGATGCTGTCGATCGCTGCGGCGGTGCCGTTTTTCGAAGCCTCCCATTCGCCCAGATTATACTTCTCCCCGTCGATGAGACGGTCCCCCCACATCATCATCTCTTTTTTCCGTTTTTTAACAATGTGTCCATAGAGGTCGTTCACCGCCCCGGCGAAGACAGAAGCGGGATTCTTGCCAAAAGTGGAGGGCGAGAGGCTGTCCCCGATGAGAAAGACCTCGTCCATGCCTACATGCATCCGGTCGGCGTCGAAGGCCTTGATCAGCTCGTCGAGCAGATCGAAGATCATCGCATGGACCTTGGGATTGAGGGGATCCCACTCCCGGCAGTAGATCCCCTTGTTGCCCGGATAGGCGCCCGGAGTGAGATCGAATTCGGGATAGCGGGTGAGCAGGGCGTAGGTGGTACCGGCCCAGGATTGATGGCCGAAGCACTGGAACTGGGGCACCAGTTCGATGTTGTGGCGGCGGCAGGCCTTGGTCAGCCACTTCGCTCCTGCGCGGGTGATGGGCCGGCTGGTGCCGCACAGCTCGGGGTGGGATTTGTAATCGAAATTGTAATCCACTTCGAGGATGAGCATGTTGACACCGGCTGCGGCGAGGGCCGGCAGCTGGTTTTCGAGCTGAATCAGGCTCGAGTCCGAGGTGAAGCCGAGCAGATGGAGGGCGCACCAGGGTTCGGTCTTTTTGCCGGGGGCGGCCTCCAGTGCGGTGGCAAGAAGGAGGGCGAGCAAAAGGGCAATGCCGGATCTCTTTTTCATGTCAAATCCTCAGATAACGTCCGGAGCGCTGCATCCATGCGGTGAGCCAGGTGCCAGCGAAAGCGACAAGGAGCGAGCGCCAGAGACCGGTGGCGAAGCCGGCGCCCAGGGCGGCATAAAGGTTGCGGCCGTCTGCCATCAGTGGAAGCATGCCGATGAGTAAATAGAAGATGGGCCCCAGGATGAAGGCGAAGAGGGCGTTCTGGCCGGCGGTGGCGAGCATGCCGGTGCCGGTGGTGAGCCCGAGGCGGTCGATTAGCCAGTAGATCAGCGCGAAAAGCAGGGCGGTCCAGGCCGAGCTGATCAGACACCAGGGCGGCGTGGCCGCGTTTTTGTTATAGATGAAGAGGGGGCTGAGATCACTGAGCGAGTGCAGTAACACGGCGATTGTGCCCAGCACAAGAGCGAAGAGAAGGATGATGCGGAGGCGCGCCGCATGGGGTTTGTCCACGCTGAAGAGCATGATGCTCAGCAGGGCGCCCGAGGCGGTGATGGCCGGCTGGGAACCGAGCACCGAGCTGATGCCGATCCAGGTATTGAAGGGAGCGAGAAAGGCGAGCAGGCCGGTGCGGTCGGCGAAATAGAGCAGATAGAGCAGGATGATCGCTGCGGCGAATGCGGCCGTTCTGCGCCGGATCACCAGATAGAGCAATGCGGTCACCAGATAGGACCAGCCGATCAGACCGAGGATGCCCCACCAATGCGGCCGCAGCCCGGCGCCCCCTTCGCCGCGGTAGGCGATGGCCAGGGCGGCCAGGATGACGATGCCGATAATCCTGCGCGCCCAGACGATGCGTTTCCGTTCAGCACCCGAAGCGAGCCAGATCATGATGGCGCTGCCGTAAAAGAGAACCTGCCACAAGCGCGGGTCGATATGGCCCTTGCCGGCGATGCTCTCCGTATTCACCATCAGCACACCCATCAGGAGCAGACTGAGGGTCCGGATCAGGATGTGGCCGGCGATGCGGATTTTGGACTCGCCGCGGCCGAGGCGTTTTTCCAGGGCGATGGGCAGCGAGAGTCCGACGATGAAGAGAAAGGCGGGAAAGACCAGATCGACGAAGGTATAGCCATCGGCAGTGGAGGGGGAGATGTGCTTCATCCAGCCCGGGGCGCCGGTCACGCCAGCCAGATCGTTGACGAAGAGCATGACCAGAACGATAAGCCCCCGCGTCACGTCGATGGAACGGATGCGGTTTGAACTCACAAAGCTGATGGGCGCTGCCATGGGCGGAATCCCTTTTGGCTGGATCACGATCGGATGTCAGTGGCCGGGCAGCTGCCTCCTGCCGGGGTGCTGAAATATAGGGATTTCACCCTGAAAATACAAATGCAAACTCCATATTGTACAGGTGCACGGCCGAAATCAGCTTCATTTCAGGAAAAATCACTTGAAATTAACCGGGGGGATGGATATTTTATATTTTAAGCCCAATACATACGGAGGACATTATGAACAACAGCTGTCTGATGATCTCTGCTCTGCTGGTGATCGCGGCCGCCGCTTTCGCCCAGGAGCCGGCCCAAACCATCAAACTCCCCCCGCCGGACAAGACCGGCGGCAAACCGCTTATGCAGGTACTCAATGAGCGCCATTCCACCCGCTCCTTCGCTGATAAAAAGCTGACCGGCGAGCTTTTGGGCAATCTCTGCTGGGCCGCTTTCGGCATCAACCGCGAGGATGGCCGCCGCACCGCTCCCTCCGCCCGCAACTGGCAGGAGATCAGCCTCTATCTGGCCATGGAAGAGGGGCTCTATCTCTATGACGCCACGGAGCACGCGCTCGAGCTGATCGTCGCGCAGGATCTGCGTAAGCTCACCGGCATGCAGGAATTCGTCGAGAAAGCGCCGCTCAATATCGTCTATGTGGCCGATACGCAAAAAACCGGCGCCCGTTCCGGTGACGATGCCGCCCTCTATCTGGGCGCGGACTGCGGCTTTATCGCCGAAAATGTCTATCTCTACTGCACCTCAGCCGGTCTCGCCACCGTCGTGCGCGGCATGGTCGGCCGCGAGGAACTCGCACCGGCGATGAAACTGGAAGCGCATCAAAAAATACTGTTATCCCAAACGGTAGGTTTTCCGCAGGAGTGATCCGATGAACAGGCTGCCGCTGAGCTGCTGGAGCCATTTATCCGGCTGGTCAAGGATTTCAAGCGCAGCGCGGTGCGGAAACGTTGACCGGAAGAGACTGAAATGGCAGGGCCAAGTGTAAAAAAAAGCCCGCGCAGGCATCCCTGCGCGGGCTTTTTTTTACAGCGGGTTTTCGTTCAGTTAAAGGTCACACCAAT
>DAOOPF010000046.1:0-21873 GCA_035388125.1 bacterium
TGATTGGGCTGGCTCAGATAGTTTGGACTCCCTGCCCCTGAAATCGACCCCCCGTGGATTATAGAGCGATATTTCACGACGGGAAATGCCCAGGAGATAGCGCGCCGCTTTTTGCGCCATAAAACCAGGGTGATGACGGACCATTACACGCAGACATATATCGAGGATATCGGGCGGGCGATGAGTGATGTAGACCTGTAAACGTACTGGGAAATTTGGCAAGTTTGTGTGTGGAGAGCTAAAGCAGGCATCAAGGCGCAAAATATTTTGGAACATTTTTGGAACGCGACAGTCAGAAAGTGCCTAAAATTGCCTATTTTGGCAATAAAAAGGCCAGTTAGAATTTGATCTAACTGGCCTTTTTATTATACTTACGAGTAGCGGCGGAGGGATTTGAACCCCCGACCTATGGATTATGATTCCACTGCTCTACCAGCTGAGCTACACCGCCATGTTTCAAGTCAAATAATATACTAAAATTTGTTTTTCAAATCAATACTTTTGTGGACATCGCGCCATTTCTTTTCCCCCGGGCAGGCCGCGGGAGGGAAATCGGGTGGAAACATGCTGCGAACGGGGTGGGAACGAGATGGGTGGGGGTCACGAAGCCGCAACAGCGGCGGGACGGCAGCGGGTGCGGCGGCACTCCACCCCGATATAAACAGCAGTCGCCAGCCAGACCATCCCGAATCCGGTCAACTTGACCGCCGAGAGCGGCTCGCGGTAAAGAAACGCCCCGAGCAGAAACTGCAGCGTGGGCGAGAGGTACTGGATGAAAGCGAGCTGGCTGTATGGGATGCGCCGGGCGCCGGCGGCGAAAAAGAGCAGCGGCAGGGCCGTGACCGGTCCGGCCAGAATCAGCAGCAGGGTGGTCCAGGTGCCGCCGTGGAGGAAAGAACCGGTGCCGCCGGACTCGAGAAAAAGGATATAAGCAAGGGCGAAGGGGAGCAGCAGCACCGTCTCAACCGCCAGCCCCTCCAGGCTGTTGAGCGGCGCGATCTTGCGCAGCAGGCCGTAGGTGCTGAAACTGAGGGCGAGCACCAGGGCGATCCAGGGCAGTCCGCCGCTCTGCAGGGCGAGGTAGAGCACCCCGGCCGCGGCCAGTCCGACCGCCGCCCAGTGGGCGGGCCGGAGGCGTTCATCCAGAAAAAAGACCCCGAAAACGACATTGACCAGGGGATTGATGAAATAGCCGAGGCTGGCGTCGACAACGCGGTTGTTCTGCACGGCCCAGATGTAGAGCCCCCAGTTGACCGACAGGATGGCCGCGGTGGCCAGAAAAATGGCCGCCTGACGGGGATTGCGGCGCAGGGCGGAGAACAGCCGGCTCTTTTTCAGCACCAGCAGCAGGGCGACAAAGACCAGCGACCAGGCCATGCGATGGCTGAGGATCTCGAGGGCGGGCACGACGCCGAGCCATTTCCAGTAGACGGGAAAAAAACCCCACATGGTATAGGCGATGAGGGAGTAAATTACGCCCTTTTTCATTCGTCCGTTTCCGGCTCCTCGCCGGCGCGCACCCACTGGAATTTGCGCTGCAGCGTGCTGGAGTAGTATTTCCGCAGCACATCATACTCGACCTCGCGTCCCCAGTTGTAAAAGGTGCGCGGATCGATGTAGGATTTCTGACTGGTGCCGAGGTTCCAGGTGCGATTTTTGGAGGCGATGGCGATCTGGGTCTTGAGCTTGCCGAGAGCGGCCTGCTTTTTCTCCTCCCTGAGCTTGAGCACGCCGATCCTGCGGCTCTGGGCATCGATGCGGCGCTGAAAAGCGGCAGCGACCCGGGCGCGCTGGTCCGTTTTTGCGGTCTCGGCCTTGCGCGCTTTCATCTGCTGGCGCAGCTGGACGAGCGCGGCGTTCTCTTTTTTGATCAGGCCGGCGAGCGCCTCCATCTCCGCCTGCAGCGCCTTTTCGCGCTGTTTAAAGGTTTCCTTGCGCTGAGCCCAGTTGGCCGGTGCCTTTTTAATGTGGTTGCAGAGCATCGCCGCCTCGAGATTGGCGTTGACCACCGCTTCCCACTTGACGTATTCGGGATCCTCCACCACCACGCCCGATTGATCGAGGCTCTCGCGCACCACCGCCGAAGCGTGATGAGTTCGAAAGACCTTGGCGGTGAGGCCGGGGAGCACCTCGGAGAGAAAGGCGTTGACATTGCGGCTGGAGATGTCGGGAAAAAGCTGGGGCTTGTTGTAGGCGGGGTTCTTTTTCTTGCCGTTCCCGGCCGAGGGGCGCGCCTCGCGCATGAGCTCTTCGAGGTTCCGGCGCACATGGTCGGGCAGAACGATCTTTTTGTGCCAGAGCACAGAATCCTTGCCGAGGAAGCGGAACTCGGCCACGCCGGCCGGGAGCAGCTTGATGTGCTCGGGCCGCAGGGTGGTGGCACCGACGGTATCGGCCTCATCGGGATCCTTTTCGTCGCCGACGCGCAGACAGAGGGCGTCGATGAGATAGCAGGCGGTGGCGATCTTGCGGCGGCGCGGCTGCTCCGATTCCAGCGCCTGCGCGATATACTCGCGCACCTTGACGATCTGCTCTTCCAGCTCGATCGCCTTGCTGAATTTCTGCTCTTCGCGTGCCTGCTTGATCGGCGCGCTGTCGTGCAGCCAGACGTACTTGATCTTGCCGGTCAACTTGTCCGGCCAGCGCGCCACCCAGAGGCTCTCCGGCTGCCAGACGATTTCGGCCCACTCACCAGCCGGCACCGGGGCGTCGGGACTGAGGTTGAGGGTGATATCCCTCTCTCCCGCCCCATCCTTCCAGCGTCCGCGTAGAGGGTGTTTGCCCCGCCCCATAAAGATCCCGCTCGGCTCGACGATATAGTTGGCCAGTTCGATGCGCTCGCCGTCGGCCGTGGCGTGGGCGTAAATCTCCTTCAACTCTTCGCGTTTGGCCTTGCGCTGCGCCGCCAGCTGCTTGCGCTCCTCCTTGGTCATCGATTCCCGCGCCATGCGCTCGCGGGCGACCACCTCGATGACCGCCTGAAAATCGACCTCATCGACCTTGAGCGCGGGTTCAACCCCCAGGGCCTGACTGAAATCGGTGAAGAAGTTGCGCGCGAAGACCGCGTCCTCGGCATACTCGGTGCCCAGTTTTTTGACCCAGGCGAGGGCCATCTCTTCCTGCCGGGGCGTCAGTTTGTGACTTTTATCGCGGAAATGGATGACCAGCCCCTGATAAAGCGGGGGGTCGGGCACGATGACACCTTTATGAATGAGCTGCTGCAGCAATTTTCTTTTCCCTGTTATTGGACAAGCGCAAACGGAGCAGAAGGATACGGTGAGGCTGCCCCGTTTGGAATTTAGCTTATAAAATAATGTATTCTTTTTATTATAGCAACAGAAAAAGAGAAGCAGGCCCGCTGGACATAAAAAGGGATTGACACTCTGCTTGAAATTGATTACTTTTCTATTTATACATCATAGGAGGCGCTGTGGCGGATGACAAAGGGCTGATTCTGTGGGTCGATGACGAGATCGACCTGCTGCGGCCGCATGTTCTGTTCCTGGAAGAGAAGGGCTATACCGTCACTACGGTCACCAATGCCGAGGACGCGCTCGAACTGGTGCGCAATGCGAACTTTGACCTGGTCCTCCTCGACGAAATGCTCAACGGCATGGACGGCCTCTCCGCGCTCAACGAATTCAAGAATATCCGCCCCGGCCTGCCGGTCATCATGGTGACCAAGAACGAGGAGGAGTCGCTGATGGAACAGGCCATCGGCGGCAAGATCGACGACTATCTCACCAAGCCGGTCAACCCCAGCCAGATCCTCCTCGTCTGCAAAAAAATCCTGCAGAAACGCAAGATCGCCGGCGAACGCATCTCGCGCGACTATACTTCCGAATTCAACCAGATCGCCATGCGCCTGATGGGCGGGATGAAATGGCAGGACTGGATCGATGTCCACCTCCGCCTGTGCGAATATGACATCGAGCTTGACCAGCATCCGGACCTCGGCCTCAAGCAGATCCTTTACGACCAGAAGCGCGAATGCAACTCGGAATTCGGGCGTTTTATCGAAAAAAATTACCTCTCCTGGCTTAGCTCCAAAGAGGCCCCTCCCCTATCGGTGAACATCGTGCCGGACTATGTTCTGCCCCACGTGCGCGCCGGCAGGCGCACCCTGCTGATGGTCCTCGACAATCTCCGCCTCGACCAGTGGCTGGTCGTCGAGACCCTGCTGCGCGAATTCTTCAACATCCGGCGGGAATACTATTTCTCGATTCTGCCCACGGCCACGCCCTATGCGCGCAACGCCATTTTCAGCGGCCTCTTCCCGAGCGAGATCGAAAAGCAGCTGCCAGAACTCTGGACACAGGGAGACGAAAACGACGACGTCAGCTGCAACCGTTTCGAGAGCCAGCTGCTCGATGAGCAGCTGCGCCGCGCCGGCATCGAGCTCAAGCCGAGCCCCAAATATGCCAAGGTCCTCGATATGCAGGAGCACCGCCTCATCGCGCGCAAGATCCAGGAATTCGGCGATCTACCCCTCTCCTCGATCGTGATCAATTTTGTCGATATCCTCGCCCATACGCGCAGCTCCTCGGAGCTGATCAAGGAGATGATCCCCAACGAATCGGCCTTCCGCGCCCTGACCAAGAGCTGGTTCGAGCACTCGCACATGTTCCTGGCACTGCAACAGCTCGCCCAGACCGGGAGCACGATCATCATCACCTCCGACCACGGCAGCATCCGCGGCCTGCGCGGCGCCAAGGTGATCGGCGACCGTGAAACCTCCACCAGCCTGCGCTACAAATACGGCCGCAACATCAAGGCCGACGCCAAGAACGCCATGATGATCAAGGATCCCCGTCAGTACAAGCTGCCGGTGCGCGGCGTCAACACCAACTATCTGATCGCCAAGGAAGACTTTTATTTTGTCTACCCGACCAATTACCACTATTACCTGAACTATTACGCGGACAGCTTTCAGCACGGCGGCATCTCGATGGAGGAGATGATCCTGCCGGTGATCACGATGGAACCGAAATAGCGCCGGAGGCGTGTGCAGGAATCCCGATATCAGCTCCAGGAGTGGTGGATCACCCTGAGCGCGGCCGAAACCCTCGCGCGCGGCGCCCAAATCGGCGGGCGTCTGACACCCGGGGCGGTGCTCGTCTTCACCGGCAATCTCGGTTCAGGCAAGACCACGCTCATCCAGGGGATCTGCCGGGGGCTTGATGTTAAAGAGACCGCAACCAGTCCGACTTTCACCCTGATCAACGAATATCATGGCCGGCTGCCGGTGTACCATTTTGACTTTTATCGTCTCCACTCGGCCGGCGAACTCGCCGATCTCGGCCTCGAGGAGTATCTTTACGGCGACGGAGTCTCCCTGGTCGAGTGGCCCGAGCTGATCGCCGGCTGGCTGCCGGCGCGTCATACCCGGTTTCAGCTCTCACACGGGGTGCATGCCGCCGGGCGCATCGCCGCCCTGCGGGAAGCCCGGCACGAAGACCCTTTGCTGATCACCGCTGATGTCCGATTGATTGAGGCATACCGCCATGAAACTGCTCGCGATTGAGACCGCCACCCCCATTTGCGGCGCCGCCCTGACCAGCGGGGAGACCCTGGTGGTGGAGTACCGCGCGGCAATCCGCAACGCCCACGGCCGTCTGCTAACCCAGGCCATCGACCGGATCCTCACCGATGCCGGCTGGCAGCCGGACGATATCGAGGCGCTGGCGGTTTCGATCGGTCCTGGCTCTTTCACCGGGCTGCGTATCGGCCTCGCTCTGGCCAAGGGAATCGCTCTGGCCCGCGGAATCCCGATTGCGGCGGTGCCGACGCTCGAGGTGCTGGCAACCCAGGCGCCGGTGGATAAGGGATTGATCGCCCCGCTCATACGTTCGCGGGCGGACGAGTATTACACCGCTCTTTACGAGCGCAGCGCCACCGGGCTGGCCGCGGTGCAGGAGGTGCGCATTCTTCCCTGGGGTGAGATCGCGCAGGCCATCCCCCCCGAAGCCGTACTGATCGGCGGCGCAGCGGACCATCCTCCGCTCCCCGGCTATCGCATCGCGCCCGCCTCCTCCGCCCTGCCCAGCGCCTTCACCGTCGCCCGTCTGGGCTGGCGGCGTCTGCAGCAGGGCCGGAGGGAGAATCCGGATCTGCTCGAGCCGCTCTATCTGCAGGAATTCATCGTCGGCAAGCCGAAACAGCCGGTCTTTTCCGCGGAGGGGCATGCTCGCTGACCACTTTGCCGCCGGAACACTCGAAATCCCCGCACTGGGCAGGGCGCTGCACTACCGCAAGATGCGCGCCGGGGATCTGCCGGCGATCACAGCCATCGAAAAAGAGCTCTTCAGCTCGCCCTGGAGCGAGGAGATGTTCCGCGAGGATCTGGATCAGGAGTACGCTCTTTCGCTGGTCGTGTTGGACGGCGAGACCATTGCCGCCTACGTGGTCACCTTTCTCGTCCTGGATGAGATGCACATCGCCAACGTCGCGGTGACCGCGGCCTATCAGCGCCGCGGGATCGCCTTTGCGATGCTCAAACGTCTGCTTACCGCCGGCCGCGAGATGAACTATTTTCTCGCCCATCTCGAGGTGCGCGTGAGCAATACGGGCGCGATCGCCCTCTATGAACAGCTCGGATTTGCCAGGGTCGGCCTGCGCAAGGATTATTATGAGGTCGAGCACGAGGATGCCGTACTGATGAGCTGCCGCTTGCAGAGCAATCCCCTGTTCGCCTCCTAGCCGCGGCGCAGCCGCCACCACACCAAGGAGTCGCCATGGAATGGTTCAAGCGTGTCACCCCCGGTCTGGAGGCCCAGACCAAGAAGGAGCTGCCGGACGGCCTGTGGATCAAGTGCGACCGCTGCGGCCAGATCCTCTATAAAAAGGAGCTGGATCGCAATCAGCTGGTCTGCACCGGCTGCGGCTTTCATTTCCGCATGGACAGCGGGCAGTATGCCGCCCTGCTCGCAGATGAAGGCAGCTTTGAGGAGTTCAATGCCGCCATCAGCTCCGCCGATCCGCTCAACTTCAAGGACTCGAAAAAGTACGCCGACCGGCTGCGCGATGCGATGGCCAAGACCGGTCTGAAGGAAGCGGTGATCACCGGCGAAGGCACCCTCGGCGGCATCCCCGTCGTGCTCGCGATCATGGATTTCCGTTTCATCGGCGGCAGCATGGGCTCGGTGGTCGGCGAAAAGATCAGCCGCGCCATCGACCGCGCCATCGAAACCCGCCGGCCTCTGCTGATCCTCTCCGCCTCCGGCGGCGCGCGCATGCAGGAAGGGGCCCTCTCGCTGATGCAGATGGCCAAAACCTCAGCCAAGCTCGCGCTGCTCGCGGAAGCGGGCATCCCCTTCCTCTCCATCCTCACCGACCCGACCGCGGGCGGGACCACGGCCAGTTTTTCCATGTTGGGCGACGTCATCGTCGCCGAGCCCGGCGCCTTTATCGGTTTTGCCGGTCCGCGTGTCATCAAGCAGACCATCGGCCAGGACCTGCCGGAGGGATTCCAGCGCGCCGAGTTTGTGCAGGATCACGGCTTTGTCGATATGATCGTCGATCGCCGCGAGCTCAAGCAGCATCTGGAGCGCATCCTGGGCTGGTTCGTCGGGCCGGTCAGGAAAAAGCCCCGGCGGGCGGCGTCAAAGCCGAAAATCAAGGCGGAATCCGGTCTGGATACCGATTCCGGGCTCGAGCCGGCGCTGCCGGCGCAGGCAGAGGGGGAAGCGGCCCCATTGGCATCCGCCGAAACAAGTCCGGCCGCCGGCAAGAAAGCGCAAGCCGCCCCGAAACGGAAACCGGCCGCCAAGAGTGCCGCCGGAGCCGGGCCCTCCACAGTCAAAAGTACGAAAGCGGCCCCGAAACGTAAACCGGCCGCCAAAAAGAGCAATCACCCGAAACCAGCGAGCGAAGTGTGAGAATCCTTCTGACCAACGACGACGGTATCAATGCCCCGGGGCTCGCCGCCCTGGCGGCGGAGATGGCCAAACACGGCGAAATCATTGTCTATGCCCCCGCTTCGGAGATGAGTGCGGTCGGCCATGCCATCACCCTCAGCGACCCCCTGCGCTTCAGCGAGTGCCGCAAAAACGGCGACTTTTTCGGCATCGCCGTGCGCGGCACCCCCGCCGACTGCGTCAAGGTGGCGATCTGGGACCTCGGCCGGCAGGACCGCATGCCCGACATCATCCTCTCGGGCATCAACCAGGGCTCCAACACCGGCATCAACACCATCTACTCGGGAACGGTGTCGGCAGCGACCGAGGGCGCCATCTCCGGGATTCCGTCGATCGCGCTGAGCCTGGCCTCCTATACCAGCGCCGATTTCTCCGCCGCAGCGGCCTTTGCACCGGTCATCACACGCCAGCTGCTCGCCCATCCTCTCCCGCCCGGGGTCTTTCTCAACGTCAACGTGCCGGCGTTGCCGTCCGGAAAAATCCGCGGCATCCGCATCACCCGCCAGGGCATGACCAACTACAGGGAAGAGTACGAGATCCGCAAGGATCCTCACAGCCGTAACTATTACTGGCTGACGGGCGACAAAATGGAGATCGAGCCCGACGATGAGATCGACGACCGGGCCATCCTGGATGACGAGATCTCGGTGACCCCCGTCCATTGCGACATGACCTATTACCCCGGCCTGGAGATACTCAGGAAGTGGAAGATAGAGCGCTGAACGATCAGGAGTACATGGCATGATGGAACATCTGGAACGGATCCTGATCCTCGATTTCGGTTCGCAGTACACCCAGCTCATTGCGCGGCGCGTGCGGGAGCTGGGGGTCTTTTCCGAGATCCGTCCTTACTCAATCACCCCGGCCGAGCTGGCGCAGATCCAGCCGAAGGGGATTATCCTCTCGGGTGGACCCTCTTCGGTCTATGGCGCGGAGGCCCCCCTGCCCGATCCCGCCCTCCTCACGCAGGAGATCCCCATTCTCGGCATCTGCTACGGTCTGCAGGTGATCGGCCACCTCTGCGGCGGCGAGGTCGACCGGGCGCCGCAGCGGGAGTACGGCCGCGCCGAGCTGCAGGTTGATGAGGCCGCGGCGCTCTTTGACGGGCTGGGAGATTTTCTCACCGTCTGGATGAGCCACGGCGACCACCTCACCCGCATACCGCCCGATTTCAGGGTCATCGCCCACACGGCCAACGCCCCGATCGCCGCCATCCGCCATCGCCACCGTCCCCTCTACGGCATCCAGTTCCATCCCGAAGTGGTGCATACGCCCCGCGGCAGCGAACTGCTCGCCAATTTCGTCTTCAAGGTCTGCGGCTGCCGGGGCGACTGGAACGCCAGCTCTTTCGTCGAAAGGACAGTGGCGGAGGTGCGGGGGCGGATCGGCACCGAGCGGGTGCTCTGCGCCCTCTCGGGCGGCGTCGATTCAACTGTCGCCGCCGCGCTGGTGGGCCGCGCGGTCGGCCGCCAGCTCACCTGCATCTTTGTCGACACCGGCCTTTTGCGTGAAAACGAAGCCGAGGAGGTCTGCAGCTTTTACCGCAACGCCGATTTTGAATTCAGGTTCGTCGATGCCAGCGGCCGTTTCCTCGACCGGCTGGCGGGGGTGAGCGATCCCGAGGAGAAGCGCAAGATCATCGGCAGGGAGTTCATCGCTGTTTTTGAGGAAGAGGCGGCGCGCATCGGCGGCGTGAACTATCTGGTGCAGGGCACCCTCTATCCCGATGTCATCGAGAGCGTCTCGACCAGGGGACCCTCCGCCACCATCAAGAGCCATCACAATGTCGGCGGGCTGCCCGAGAAGATGAGCCTCAAGCTGATCGAACCGCTGCGCGAGCTGTTCAAGGATGAGGTGCGCAGAGCGGGCCGCGAGCTGGAGGTCCCCCCCTACATTCTCGGCCGCCATCCTTTTCCAGGACCCGGTCTGGCGGTGCGCATCCTCGGCGAGATCACCCGGGAGCGGCTGGCCATCCTCAAGCCGGCGGACCGCATCTTTATGGAGGAACTGCGCAGGAGCGGAGAATACGAGAAAATCTGGCAGGCTTTCGCCGTGCTGCTGCCGGTTCAGACCGTGGGCGTCATGGGCGATGAGCGCACCTACGAGAATGTAGTCGCCCTGCGCGCCGTGACCAGCATGGACGGCATGACCGCCGACTGGGCGGAGATTCCACGCCCGCTGCTGGCGCTGATCTCCAACCGGATCATCAACGAGGTCAAGGGGGTCAATCGGGTGGTCTACGACATCAGTTCAAAACCGCCCAGCACCATCGAGTGGGAATGAGAGTGGGCGCTGCGCCTGCTCGGGCGGCACTCGCCGGCGGGGCACGGGGCAGGGGGAAGAGAAGGAAACCAAGGGGGAAAGGAGGCCGCCAATGTGCGGTATAGTGGGCTATATCGGCAACCGGGATGCGCTGCCCCTGCTGCTCAACGGGCTGCACAGGCTGGAATACCGCGGCTACGACAGCGCGGGCGTCGCACTCTGGACCGGAGAGGGAATCTGGATGCGCAAGGCGGCCGGCAAGATCACCGAGCTCGAGCGCATCCTGCCGGAAGATCATCCGGCCAGCGGGCTGGGGATCGGCCACACCCGCTGGGCGACTCATGGCGAGCCCAATCCGGTCAACGCCCATCCGCACTGCGACTGCAGCCGGCGGATCGCGGTCGTCCACAACGGCATCATCGAAAATTTTGCCCTCCTGCGCGATGAGCTGATCCGCAAGGGCCACACCTTCCTCTCGCAGACCGACAGCGAGGTCCTGTGCCATCTCTTCGAGGAGTATCTGCAGCGGGGAGTGGAACTGGGCGAGGCGGTCCGCCAGGGGCTCGCCTGCGTGCAGGGCACCTACGGACTGGCGATCATCGACGCGGAGAACCCCGACACCCTGGTAGCGGCGCGCAACGGCTCTCCCCTGGTGATCGGCCACGGCGAGGGGGAGTTCTTTCTCGCATCCGACGCCGCCCCGCTGGTGGGGGTGATCAAGAGCGTCACCTATCTCGATGACGGCGAGCTGGCGGTGCTGACCCGCAGCGGCATGACGGTCCGCACCATTGAAAACTGTCCCGTCGACAAAATGGCCGAGCCCATTGATCTCGATCTTCAGCAGATCGAAAAGACGGGCTATGCCCATTTCATGCTCAAGGAGATCATGGAGCAGCCCAGCACCATCGCCGACACCCTGCGCGGCCGGCTGCTATGGGAAGAAGGCACCGCCCGCCTCGGCGGCATCGAACACGATTTCGAGTCGCTGCTCTACGCCCGCCGGATCGTCCTGACCGCGTGCGGCACCTCCTGGCACTCGGCCCTGATCGGCGAATTCATGTTCGAGGAGATGCTCGGGATCCCGGTCGAGGTGGAGTATGCCTCGGAATTCCGCTACCGCAATCCTATCGTCAATGACGACTCGGCGGTCATCGCCATCAGCCAGTCCGGCGAGACCGCCGACACGCTGGCGGCGATTCGCGAGGCGAAGCGCAAGCACTGCAAAGTCTATGGCATCTGCAATGTGGTGGGCTCGAGCATAGCCCGGGAAACCGATGCGGGGGTCTACCTTCACGCCGGTCCGGAAATCGGCGTCGCCTCGACCAAGGCCTTCACCTCGCAGGTGACGGTCCTGGCCCTCATCACCCTGCTTCTGGGGCGGATGCGCTCGATCTCCTCGGCGCGCGGCCGCGAGCTGGTCAGCGAGCTGCAGGCGATTCCGGGCAAGATCCGCAAGATCCTCGAACAGCATGAGCAGATCCGCCAGATCGCCGAAATGCACCAATATGTGCGCAACTGCCTCTATCTGGGCAGGGGATACAACTACCCGGTCGCCCTTGAGGGAGCGCTCAAGCTCAAGGAGATCGCCTATGTGCATGCCGAGGGCTATCCGGCTGCGGAGATCAAGCACGGCCCCATCGCTTTGATCGACAATCAGATGCCGGTGATGGTCATCGCCACCCGCGACTCGATCTATGAAAAGATCCTCAGCAATATCGAGGAGGTGCGGGCGCGCAGCGGCCGGGTCATCGCCATCGCCACCGAGGGGGATCAGGAAATAAAAAAACACGCACAATATGTTATCTATGTACCGCAAACTATCGAAATGCTTTCGCCTTTGCTGACGATAATCCCCTTGCAGCTATTCGCATACTACATGGCTATCCTGCGCAACTGCGACGTGGATCAGCCGCGAAATCTGGCCAAAAGCGTTACTGTTGAATAGAGAACACACGAAGGAGTTCACCTTGCCCCTAACGATCCGGCCCGCCGGCGCGCCTCATGGCATGACGAACTTGCGCCTGCTCATTCTCTCTCTCCTGCTCCCGGCGATGCTGTGGCTGACACCGCAGCCGGCTGCCGCCCAGACCGGCAGCACCAGGGCCCTTCTGGACCAGAGCCTGATCCTCTACCGGAACGGCTCCTGCGATCAGGCCAGGACCCTGCTCTTGGAGGCCCTGGACAAGCCCGCGAGCGCGCCGCACCTCAGCAAAATCTACCTGCTGCTCAGCGCAGTCCATGACAGGCTGGGCGATACCGACAAATCGCGCTACTATGCCCTCAAGCTGATCCGGCATTTTCCGGAGAGCCGCTACCGCGATGCTGCTGAATTCGCTCTTGCGCGCGCCAGCTACCGTGCTCAGGAGCCCGTGCCCGCCCTGGTTCATCTCCTCACCATCATCGACCGCAACCGGGATCCGGGTCTGGTCGCTACCGCCAAAATGACCGGCAGCCGCATCGTCAGTCAGGGGCTGCACGAAAGCGGGCTGGAGAGATATCTGGGCGAATTCCAGCGCGCCGCCAGCCGCAACTGGCTGCTTTACTGGCTGGCCAGGCAGGAATTCGGCCTCGGCCATCGCAGCGAGGGTGAGCTTTGGCTGCAGCGGCTGCAGATGAACGGCCCGGAGGCGCGCCTGCAGCAGCTGGCCCAGGAGATCAGGAGCCGGCCCGCCGGGGAGCTGCTCTACAACCTGCGCATCGGCATCATTCTCCCCCTGAGCGGCTTCGAAGCGGCGAACGGGCTTGATTTTCTGCGCGGCGTGGCGCTGGCGCTGCAGGATCAACCCAGGGGCGTCGAACTGGTGCTCAAGGACTCCGGGAGCCGGATGCAGCAGGGCATCCGGGCGATGCAGGAGCTGCTCGACAGCCACGTCGATCTGGTCATCGGCGAACTCGCCGGCGACCGCAGCGCCGCCATGGCTGCACTGGCCTCCGAACGCCGCATTCCGATGCTCGTGCCGGTCTCCTCGGACAACGGCATCGCCGCCATCGGTCCCGGCATCTATCAGATGACCAGCGACCTCGAGAGCCGCGGCGCCGCACTGGCGCGCTATGCCTATAACACTCTTGGCCTGCGCACCTTCGTCTCCCTCGCCCCCGCCGATGACTATGGCCAGGCGATGAGCGATGCCTTCGCCAACGCTATCGACAAGCTGGGCGGGACCATCATCGCGCAGCAGTGGTATTTTCCGGGTACAGGAGATGTCTCCCGCCAGTTCAGCGCCATCCGCGCATCGGCCGCTCATTTCACACCCGCCGAGCCCGGCGGCCAGAACGCCATGGAGCCGGGCGTGAGCGGAGAATACAGCTACAGCCGTCCCTCCAGCCGGCCGGCGGTTCCGGCGGACGAAGACGTGGACATCCCGCAGCTCTTCTCGATCGATGGCTTTTTCATGCCGGCTTATGCGGAAGATATTTCGATCATCGGCCCACAGTTCAGTCTCGCCCATATTAAGGCCGTCCCGCTCGGTGGAGACGACTGGCTCCACGGCTCGGCTCTCAAGAGCCAGCGGCGCTACCTGAATGGAGCGGTTTTTTGTGCCGGATCCTTTTCAGATGAGACCGCCATGGAATATATCCAGTTCAGGAATCGTTTTAGATTGACGACAGGAACAACCGGCGGCCAGTTGGCCATCGCCGGCTACGACCTCACCCATCTGATCACCACCGCCCTCAATGCGGGCAACCGCACGGCGGCCGGAGTGATGGACTGGCTTGGCAAGCCCCAAAAGCGCACCGGATTGGCCAATGGCTATTCCTTTGCGCCGGGCGTGAGGGTAAATCGCGAAGTGATGATACTGCAGTACAAGGATGGCAATATCACACGCTTGCCTGATTGAGCCGGAACCAGTGCAGGCCACTTTAACAGGACCAAAAAGGAGGCATCAAATGGATGATGTTCTGAAAAAGGCCATGATGGCCGGTTTGGGCATTTTTTCGACGACCAAAGAAAAGATCGAAGAATTCGTCGAAGATATGATCCAGAAGGGCGAATTGGAGCAGGGCGACAAAGCCCAGGTCGTCCAGGAAACCATGGACAAGGTTGAAGCCCGCGCCTCTGAAGCCAAACAATGGGTCAGCAAGCAGGTCGAAGAGACCTGGGAGAAGATGAAACCCAAGGCACAGGCCCAGATCGATGAGCTGCAGGAAAAGCTGGCCGGCCTCTCCAAAGAGCTCGAAGAGATGAAAGCCAAAATGGGCCCGAAGGAATAACAAGCAGTTGACCAATCAGTACACACAAGACGAACGAAGGAGGAAGTACAATGAAAAAGCTATTGGTGGTGGTTTTCTGCATGCTGGTCCCCTTTACCATGGCCTTTGCGCAGAAAACGGATGGTGTGCATCTGTTCCAGAATTTTTTCAATGATGCCGTGGTCGCCGGCAATCCCTACGGCGAAGCCGGACTGACCTATGGCAGCTATGACGGCTTCAGCACGATCACCGGCGGTGTCCAGGGCGGACTGCCCATCGGCGAGAAGCTCGAACTCAACGTCGGTGTCCATTACCTGAACTGGAGCTATGACGACAATGATGTCGATTCCCAGGGCGGTTTGGCCGACCCCTATGTCGGTCTGCGCTATGAGCTGACGCCCGGCCCGACCCGCTTTGCGGTCGGCGGCTATGCCACCCTTCCGGTGGGCAGCGAGGACATCGGCCAGGGGCACCTGAATTTCGGCGCCTTCGGAGCCGTCCGTCACAAACTCGAGGCCTTCACCCTGACCGGGACCGTCGGCATCAATTTCTACGAGTATACCGATTATGAGCTGGATATGGATACCTTCGAGGTGGAAGAAACGACCGAACACGACAATTATCTCACGCTCGGTGCCGGTCTGATCTACCCGATGAACAAGAACCTGGCTCTCGTCGGCGAATGGGTCCTCAAGACCGAGATGGACTATATGATGCTTAGCGGCGGTGTGGATTACAACATGGGCAACGTCCGCTACCGCGGCGGCCTGGGCCTCGGCCTGGATGACGGCGCGCCCGATCTCATGATCATGGCCAGCTATCTGCTCCAGTTCTAGATTCTTTCCCCTTTACCCGAAAAAGGCCCTCGATGAGGGCCTTTTTCGTTATATATCCCTTGAATCTCTGCTTTTTTTTCGCTAAACTATATAATTGATTGATTCCGGTGCCCGGCCCGGGATATTTGCAGGGCCGGATGTGGTCCGGAGACCGGCTTCACCTGCCTAAGGCGGGGCCGGAGATGACACCTATTGGATGACGGGAGGCGCAGTGACGCTGCTCAATTCGATCATACTCGGCATCGTGCAAGGACTGACCGAGTTTCTGCCGGTTTCCAGCTCCGGCCACCTGGTGCTCTTCAGCCATTTCCTCGGCGTCGAAGACGCCGGCATCACCTTTGAAGTCCTGCTCCATTTCGGCACCTTTCTGGCGGTACTGGTCGCCTTTCGCAGGGATATCGGCCACCTTTTCGCCTCCTTCTTCAGCCTCTTTCGCGGCGGCAAGAACCTCCGGGAGCGCTATCGCGAAGAGAGCGATCTGCGCCTGCTCGTCTATATCGTTGTCGCCACCCTTCCCGCGGTCATCATCGGCCTGGCGTTCAAGGATACGCTCGAAGCGGCTTTTGACCATCCACGCTTCGTCGCCTGGGCCCTGATCATCACCGGCGTGCTGCTCGGGCTCACCCGGTTCGCCTCCGCGGGCAAAAAGGAGCTTTCATTCCTCAATACCCTGGTCATGGGCCTGGCTCAGGCCATCGCCATTCTGCCGGGAATTTCGCGGTCGGGTTCAACCATCAGCTTCGGCCTCTTCTCCGGCGTGCGCGGTGAGCAGGCCGCCCGCTTTTCCTTTCTGCTCTCCCTGCCGGCGGTGCTGGGCGCCACCCTGCTCAAGATCGGGGAAATGTCCTCCGCACCCGTCGGCCAGAGCAAACTGACGATCATGATCATCGGCGCCGCTGTCGCCTTTTTCACCGGCTGGCTCGCGATCGAAGCCATGCTGCGCATCCTGCGCCGGGGCAAGCTCTTCTGGTTCGCCCCCTACTGTCTGCTGCTGGGCATAATCATGCTGTTTATTCTGTAGGCCAAAGCCATGCAGCCCCCGCTCATCGCCTTTACCATGGACCAGAGCCCGGCCGCGGATGTGCGCCCCTTCGCGCGCGGCCGGGACCTCTATTTCATCAACGCGGCGTATGTCCGCTATCTCGAGAGCGCCGACTGCCTGCCTCTGGCCCTGCCGACTCTGCTCGATAACAGCCGCATCCCGGCCCTGATCGCCGCAATCGACGGCCTGCTTCTCACCGGCGGTGACGACGTCTACGCCGGGGCCTATGGCGAGGAGGTCATCGCCGGACAGTGGCGCATCGATCCCCCCCGCACCTTTTTCGAGATCGAACTCATCCGTGAAGCGCTGCGGCAGCGCAAGCCCCTTTTTGGCATCTGCCGCGGCTGTCAGATGATCAATGTCGCCCTCGGCGGATCGCTTTGGCAGGATATCGCCTCCCAGGTGGCGGGAGCGCAGCAGCACCGCTCGCCCCAGTCGCCTGTTCTGACCTACCACCCGGCGGCAATTGCGCCGGGCAGCCGCCTGCACGGTATCATCGGCAGTGAGACCCTGACGGTCAACAGCTCCCATCATCAGGCGATAAACAAGCTCGCCGAGCCGCTGCAGATAACCGCCCGCGCGGAGGACGGCATTATCGAGGGCGTCGAGCTGGCCGGCGAGGAGTTTGTGCTCGGGGTGCAGTGGCATCCCGAGACCATGGCGGATATGAGCAGCAGCAGCGCCCTGCTCGAGGCTTTTCTGGCCCGCTGCCGGGACAAAAACAGGGAACGATGAAAACCTCCGTTGAACAGCTGCAGAAAGAGTGGAGCGCGGGCAAATTCAGTCCGCTCTACCTCTTTTACGGCCAGGACGATTTCCAGATTGATCTCGCCTGTGAGGCCCTCGTGCGCAAGGCTGTCGAGCCCGGCAGCGAGGATTTCAACTTTGACCAGCTTTACGGCAATGAGAGCGACGGCGCGGGCATCGTCAATATCGCCACCTCCTATCCGATGATGGCGGCGCGGCGGGTGGTTCTGGTCAAGAATCTCCATCAGCTGCCGGCGGCAGGGCTCGAAATGATCGCCAATTACGCCAAAAGCCCCCTGCAGAGCACATGTCTGATCCTCACCGCAGCCAAAATCGATGCGCGCCGTTCGGTCTGGCAGCAGCTCATCCAGAGCTGCAGCGCTGTCGAGTTCAAGCCCCTCTACGATAACCAGGTGCCGGAATGGCTGCAGAGACGCGTCAGCCAGTCCGGTCTCACCATCAGCGCCGAGGCGATCCGCCTGCTGCAGGGGCTCACCGGCAGCAGTCTGCGCCAGCTCGACAGCGAGATTGAAAAAATCCGCATCAATCTCGGAGAGAGCCGTGAGATCGGGGTGACCGATGTGGAGCGCGTGGTCGGTTCCTCGCGCCAGTTCTCGGTCTTTGAGCTCTGTGACGCGGTTGGCCAGGGCAAGATCAGCGCCGGTCTTGCCATCCTGCACCACATGCTCACCCAGGGGGAGCAGCCGACCGGCATACTCGCCATGCTCGCGCGCCATTTTCTCATCCTGGCCAAGCTGCACAGCATGCGGAGCCGGCGCCTTCCCGAAGAGGGGCTGGCCAAAGCACTGAAAATCCAGCCTTTCTTTCTCAAAAACTATGCCGCCCAGGCCGCCGCCTTTTCAGGCGTCCAGCTGAGCGCCGCACTTGGCCATCTCCTTGAAGCCGACGCCCAGCTTAAACGCAGCTACCAAAAACCGGCCCTGGTGCTCGAACTTTTACTTTTTAAATTGCGCTATGTCCTTTGAGATCAGCTCCGCAACCCGCGGCCTGATCGGGGCAGCCTTCCGTCCATGGAAAATAAACCATTGCCATCGGGTGGAGATCGTCGGGAACTTTTACCGCCTCGGGCGGTTTCAAGACTAGAACCGGATGAATAAAGAGAATTCCAAACTCTCCCAACTCAGCGACGAAGAGCTCATCCAGCGATTTCAGGAGGGTGATCAATACGCCTTTGACCTGATCGTGCATCGCTACAAAGATGCACTGTTCAATTTCACCTATCGCTATCTGGGCAACTCGCAGGAGGCCGAGGATGTGGTCCAGGAGACATTCCTGCGCATCTTCCGCAACCGGTTCGCCTATCGTCAGATTGCCAAATTCTCCACCTGGATCTATACGATCGCCGGCAATCTGGCCAAGACCGAGCTGCGCAAGCGCAAACGCCGCCGGCAGGTTTACACCTCGGATATGGGATTCGACGACAAGGAATTCGAGATTGTGGACACCAAGGCCGATACGGAGCGCGAAGTTGACAGCATGCTGACCGAAAAGCTTATTCAGGCGGCGATCGACAAGCTGCCGGAGCGGTTCCGCAAGGTGATTCTGCTGGTGGATGTCCAGGAACTTTCCTACGAGGAAGTCAGTAAAATCATGCGTGTGCCACTTGGCACGGTCAAATCGCGCGTCAACCGGGCCAGGCTTAAACTGCAGGGCATGCTTCAGGAGCTGTTCGATGCGCAGCGATGATCGCCGCAGCATGGCGAACACGAGGGCAGTGGAACCAATGATGAGGTATCGATGAAAAGTTGCGACAGAATAAAAAGGAACGCCAACCACTATCTGGATGGAACGCTCTCTCCGCGTGAAAAGGAGGAAATCGAGGTCCATCTTCAGAACTGCCCCGGCTGTGCAGAGTCCTTTGCCTGGGCCAGGCGGTCGCGCCAGATGCTGCGCACCCTGCCGCGGCATACCCCATCGTCCAACTTTGATGTCGTTCTGCACGCCCGGATGCGGCATGCTGAATACGAGCGCCGCAGTTTCTGGCCGCTGACGATGCCGGACTGGATCTGGCAGGCCCCGGCCTATGGAGCCGCGGCCCTGCTTCTGATCGGCGCGGGAATAGTCATCGACCGGCAGTTTGATCTCGGCCCCTCCCATCCTGTCGCCGCGCAAATGACTACCATGGACAGCGGTACCGCCCCGGCCGCCGATTCGCCCGCCCTCGAAGAGCCGGTGAACGCCCCGGTGACGGGAAGAGCCTCAGGTCCGGCCGCCGGACTGGTGCAGGGCCGCCTCGCCGCGAGTGTTGCAGAGTCAGCCCCGGCCGATGCCGGGGAACTCGCCTCCGCCCGGCTGGAGCAGACCCAGGCGCAGACGAAACGTTATGTCATGCAGAAATTTTCCATGCAGAGTCTGATCCGGGAAAACCGCAAGGCCATCGGCAACCGCCAGGCGGCTCTCGAACAATTAGCCTTTGATACCATGCTGGTGCGCGAAACCGCCAACCGCAGCCGCAACCTGCCCGGTATCCGCGCAGTTAATGCCTCGGTGCAATTTTGATGCGTAGAATTCTCCCTCTCATCGCTTTGGGATTAGTCCCTCTCTCGCTTCTTGCTCAGGACGGCTCCGTTCTGATGCGCTTCGAGCAGGAGATGCGCACGCTGGTCGATAAAGTCAAACCCTCGGTGGTGACGGTATCCGCCCAGGTCCCGCTGCTGGAGCTCATCAACGGCACCGGCCATGAGGATGAGCAGTTCGTCCCCGAAGATGTCATGATCACCAATATCGGCTCCGGCATCATCTTTGACACGCTGCATGTCATCACGCACGTCAGCGTGGTGCTGAACAGTAAAAACATCACCATTACCACCCAGGATGGGCGCGAACTGCCCGTCTCCCTGCTCGGCGTCGACAACCAATATGGTATTGCCGTGCTGCGCAGCGGAATCCGGCTGCATCATCCCGCCCCCCTGACCCAGGCGGGCGCTCTCATCCCCGGCAGCCATGTCACCGTGATCGGGAACGCCATGGGGGTCTCGTCCGCGGTCTCCTGGGGCATCGTCAACGCCATTCGCCAGGACGGCCTGATCCAGGTGGCGGCCAATGTGGCTGCGGGCAGCGTCGGCGGACCGGTATTTGACAGCAGGGGACGCCTGGCCGGCATGCTCGCCGGACTGATCGTGGCCAATGACCAGACGGCCGCCACGGATTCCCGGGGCGATGCCGCGCTGGTTTATCCGATGCATGAAATCGCTGCCAATGCGCGCGAGATCATCGGCACCGGCCGCTCCGAAGCCGGCTGGGTCGGCGTGACCGCCGAAGATTGGCCCGGCGGGAGAGGCTGGGTTCACATCAGCAATGTGCGCCCCGGCAGCCCGGCCCATGAAGCCGGCCTGCGCATGGGCGATATCATCGTCAGCCTGAACGGCAGCAGCATCCACAGCTCCCTCGAGCTGGCACAGTTCGTCCGGCACAATCATCCGGGCCGCGTCATGGCCCTGGGCGTGCTCAGAGGCGACAGCACCAAAACCTTCCAGGTCAAGATCGGCTCCAACAGCATCCGGCCGGACCCCCGCATGCAGGAGCAGTACCGGACCGCCGTGAGAAGAGCCAAAGCGGTTCCGCAGAACAAGGTCGGCCTTCGCGCCATGCAGGAGAACGCGCGGGAGCAGGAAAAGCTCATCAAGCGCATCGAAGCCCTGGAAAAGGAACTGACCGAACTGCGCAGCAAGGTCAAGGATTAGACCAACTGTGCTTCAGAGGCCGGGTTAGCACGTATTTTCGGTTGGTCGTTCGATCAGTCGATCGTTCGATCAGTCGATCAGCTTGAGAACGCGCTGCGGCACTCCTCTTCCGCCCCAGCGAGCCGGTCCACACTTTCGCCCCTCCCCCTCTTTCCCAGCGGTTCCGATAATCTCTATTGACTTTTTCCATAATTTTGCTAAATTATATATTCTATTTTCATATGCATAAATAGTGCCTTTATTACAGGAGATTCTGTTCATGGCCAAAGATCGCAGTTTTGCAGGCAAGACCGCCAAGGTCGCCAAGGGCGGCTCCCTGACCCACGCCAAAATCTGCCCGGTATGCGGTGAGACGATTGTCACTTTTAAGCATATCAGCCTGGTGCCCAACGAAGAGAAAAAGAGCATGCGGTTCAATGACCGCTTCATCGGCGTCTGCAAGTGCAATGCGCATGAGATTGTAGGCTGATAAAAATGGCTTCAGCCCGCCCCCGACTGCTGCTGGCCACCCGCAACCGGGACAAGGTCGAGGAGATACGTGAAGCCCTGGCCGGGCTGGAGATCGATCTGCTCACCGTCGATGAACTCGGCCCCCTTCCCGAGGTGATCGAGGATCAGGAGACGCTCAAGGGCAATGCCATCAAAAAGGCGGCTACGCTCGCCAGTCTCTCCGGCCTGCTTTCGCTCGCGGATGACACGGGGCTGGAGGTTGATGCGCTCAATGGCGCCCCCGGGGTTTATTCCAGCCGCTACAGCGGCGAAAACGCCACCTACGCTGAAAACGTCACCCGGCTTCTCAGTGAACTAGAGGGAGTTCGTCCCGCGGAGCGCACCGCGCGCTTCCGATGCGTCATCGCCATCGCCGATGCCAGGGGAGTGGAGACTGTTGATGGTGTTTGTGAGGGCCTCATCATTGATGAACCACGCGGCAGCGGCGGTTTCGGCTACGATCCGGTTTTCATGGTGCCGGATACCGGCAAGACCATGGCCGAGCTGAGCATGGCGGAAAAGAACCGGATCAGCCATCGCGGCCGGGCGCTGGCCAGGATGCGGGTTGTCTTGGAAAAGAGGCTTGGACGGTGAAGCTGATGCCAGTCGACATGGTTGATCAGGAAGGCGATCCAGCGGGGCGTAGCGCAGTCCGGTTAGCGCGCCTGCTTTGGGAGCAGGAGGTC
>DAOOPF010000047.1:0-21612 GCA_035388125.1 bacterium
GCTATTTTATATTTAATTACATGCTTATAAAAAAATGAACGTTGGGACAGTACTGCTTTACGGTCGTGACGATTCTCATCCTGCTGCGCTGGCTCCTGAGCTGAGGGCTGTATGCCATTAAAGGTGATGCTCATTGCAGGAGAGGCTTCCGGGGATCTTCATGGCGGCAAGCTGGTCGAGGCCCTGCGCGAACTCGAACCTGAGCTGGAGTTATTCGGGGTCGGCGGCGACCGGATGGCGGCGGCCGGCATGGAGCTCTACTACCATGTCAATGATCTCGCCTATATCGGATTCATCGAGGTTGCGCGGCACTATGTCTATTTTCGCCGCGTTTTTAACCGGTTGATCAAAGTGGTCAAAAGCCGCCGGCCGCAAGTGGTGGTCCTCATTGATTACCCCGGCTTTAATCTCCGTTTCGCCAGGGCGGTTAAAAAGCTGGGAATCTCCACCTTTTACTACATCGCTCCCCAGGTCTGGGCCTGGGGTCAGGGGCGCGCCGCCAAAATGACCGGGTTCATCGATCAGATGGCTGTCCTTTTCGCCTTTGAAGCCGATTTTTTCGCCCGCTATAATATCAAGACCACGTTTGTCGGCCATCCCCTGCTCGAGGGAATGGAAGTCGGCCTCTCGGGTCAGGAGTTTATGGAGAAGCACGGACTGACCTCAAGTCAGCCGCTGCTGGCCCTGATCCCCGGGTCGCGCAACCAGGAGGTGCGCAATCTTCTGCTGCCGATGCTGCAGACGGCGGAGCGTCTGCGCCGGCTCCACCCCGATCTGCAGGTCGCCGTGAGTCAGGCGGCCACAGTTGAGCCGCAGCAGCTTGAATCCCTCGTCGCCGACTGTCCCTGGGCGAGGGTGGTCAAGGCGGATTACTATCCGCTGATGCGCTATGCCACGGCCGGGATGGTTGCTTCAGGAACGGCCACTCTCGAGGCGGCCTGCGCCGATCTTCCGTTTGCCCTCCTCTACCGGGTCTCCCCTCTCTCTTTCGCGATCGGAAAACAGGTTGTTAAAATTCCGAATATCGGTCTGGTCAACATTGTGGCCGGTGAAAGGGTCGTTCCTGAATTCCTGCAGGATGAGGTGGCCCCCGCAAAGCTGGCGCCGGTCATGGAGAGGCTTCTGTATGACGCGGCAACGCGCGAAGCCATGCAACAAAAGCTCGCCGGGGTGCGGCAAAAACTTGGCAAGGCGGGCGCTTCAGAAAAGACCGCCCGCCTGGTGCTCGAGCAGCTCTATTTGCATCAGACTGAGACAATTTAACGTTGTGTGATACCTCGCACAGGCGCTGGCGCGAAAAATCAGTATACTCTTATGGATAAAAAAAACAAGGAAAAAGTGCTCTTTTTTCTTGCAACCAGGTTCGCCTGGCTGCTCATTCTCTTCTTTGGTGCAAGTGCGCGGATCAGCGTCAGCAACCGCAAATACTGGAAGCAGCTGGTCGCCGGGGGCAAAGGATTCATCGCCGTGCCCTGGCACGGCAAAATGATCATCCCTCTCTACCTGCATCGCAATCAGGGCGTGGTGGCGATGGTCAGCGAACATCGCGACGGGGAAATGATCGCCCAGACTGTGCATCGGCTCGGCTATCTCACGGTGCGCGGTTCGAGTACGCGCGGCGGCCGGCGGGCTTTCCGCGACATGCTCACGGCGCTGCGCGGCAACAAGATCTGCTGCATCCTGCCGGATGGCCCGACGGGCCCGCGCCATCACTTCAAGAGCGGGGCGCTGGTGCTGGCGATGCGGGCGGGTGTTCCCCTCCTGCCGATGACTTTCGCCGCTTCAAGGCCCATCACGCTGGGCAGCTGGGACCGCATGACGCTCTGGTGGCCTTTTTCCCGCATTCATTTCATCTATGGAGAGCCCATCCACGTTCCGCCGGGGCTGGACAGCGACGAGTTGGAGCTCTTTCGCCAGGAGGTGGAGCGCAGGTTGGCCAGACTGGAAGAGGAGGCGGATGGGCTATTTCGACACTAAATGGCCCGCCCTGCTCATGCGGCCTCTCGCCGGGCTTTACGGCCTGGCCATTGAACGGCGCAACCGCCGCTATGAAACAGGCGTTTCTCCGGTTTACCGGCTCGACTGCCCGGTCATCAGCGTCGGCAATATCGTGGTCGGCGGCACAGGCAAGACCCCGACGGTTCTGTTCATGGTGCGCTGGCTGCAGCTCCAGGGCAAAAAGGTATGTGTGCTCAGCCGCGGCTACCGCCGCCGGAGTAAAGGGATGGTGGTGGTGGCGGATGGAGAAAAGATCCGCACCGGGGTGGAGGAGGCGGGTGATGAGCCCATGCTGCTGGCGCAGCAGCTGCCCGGCGCCATCGTGGTCGTCGACAGCGACCGCGTCCGCGGCGGGCGATGGGCCCTGCAAAACTTCAAGCCGGATATCTTTCTCCTCGATGACGGCTTCCAGCACCGCCGGCTGCACCGGGATCTGGACATCGTCACTTTCAAGGAGGAGAACGATCTCGGCAATGGCTGGCTGCTGCCGGCGGGGCCGCTGCGGGAGCCGCTGAAGGCTTTGGCGCGCGCCGGCCTGCTCTGGTTCAACGGCGCGGCCCGCATTCCCCGGCAAGCGTTCCCGGCCGGGCAGCCGGATCCGCCGCAGATCCGGGCTCAGTTCCGGGTCACGTCATGCCGCAACAGCGCCGGTGACCAGCTTGATCTGACACCCGGGGTGCGCGCCGTTCTCTTTTGCGGCCTGGCCAAACCGCAGGGGGTCTTGACGACCGCGCTTGGCATGGGGCTGGATGTCGTCCGCTTTTTCCGGTACAGGGATCATCATAATTACCGTCAGCGGGATATACATGAGCTGGAACAGGCAAGGGAGCATTTCCGGGCGGATGTGATCATCACCACGGACAAGGATTGGGTCAAGATCCATCCCGCCTTCAACCTGTACCCGTACTGGTTCCATTTTTCCGTCGCTGTGCAGCCGGAGGATGCCTCCCACGCCGAAGGGCTGCTGCTGTCGCTCTGCCGCAGCAACAGGATCCTGTAACTGTATCAAAGTAAGACAAAAATATCTTGCAAATTAGGTAAAATTTTGGTATGCTTACTTTAAGCAGCGCAAGATAAAGCATCGATACCTCTCAGCCAATTTTGGAGAGTGGCATGGTGGATGACACAACGAGCAAGGCAAATATTCTGATTGTCGATGATGACAAGAATATCTGCAAGATGATAGAGGCAAGCCTTCGCAAAGAGAAGCGGTATGAAATAGAGACGGCACTGAGCGGCGAAGCCTGTCTGCGCCTGATCAAGGAAAATCCCCCCGATCTGGTTCTTCTGGATATACAGATGCCCGGCATTGACGGCATCGAGACCCTGCACAGAATCCGTGAAGAGAATCCCTATATTCCGGTGATCATGATGACCGCACACGGCACCATTGAGCGAGCGGTTTCAAGCATGAAGGCGGGGGCCTATGATTTTTTGACCAAGCCCTTCGCCCGTGACCGGCTTTTGGTGACGGTGAACAATGCTCTGATGAACAGCTCCCTGCGCCGCGAGGTGGATGAGCTGCGTTCTGAGCTGAAGAGCAAATATGCCTTTGCCAATATCATCGGTCAGAGCGGAGTGATGCAGGATGTTTTCCGTTCAGTTGAAAAGGTGTTCAACAGCAATGTGACGGTGCTGATCCAGGGCGAAAGCGGCACCGGCAAAGAGCTGATCGCCCGGGCAATCCACTATCACTCCACCGCGCGCACGGGCAAGCCTTTTGTTGCTGTCAACTGCTCCGCCCTGCCCGAGTCTCTTCTTGAGAGCGAACTGTTTGGCCATGAAAAGGGCTCCTTCACCGGCGCGGTCGGACGGCGCATCGGCAAATTCGAGCAGGCTAACGGCGGCACGATTTTTCTGGATGAAATCGGCCTCATGACGCCGGCGACCCAGTCCAAGCTTTTGCGCGTCCTGCAGGAGCGGGAATTCGAACGGGTCGGCGGCAACGAGCTGGTCAAGGTCGATGTCCGGGTTATCTCCGCTACCAACAAGGATCTGGAAGAGGAGATGAAGAAAGGCGAGTTCCGCGAGGACCTCTACTACCGTATTTCGGTTTTTCCGATCAAGCTGCCGCCGCTGCGCGATCGCCGGGAGGACATCCCCCTGCTGGCCGGCCACTTTTTGCAAAAGTACGCCAAGCAGGAGGGCAAGAGCGTTGAAGGCATTACATCGGACGCCCTCGATCTGATGATGGCTTACCACTGGCCGGGCAATGTACGCGAGCTGGAAAATGCGATGGAGAGGGCGATGGTGCTGGCGAGCGGGCCGGAGATCGGCGCCAAGGATCTGCCGGCGGCTGTCCGCTCGCTGGGTGAAAAGCGCATCTATGAATCGGACAATACACTCGCGAGCTGGATTGAAAAGCTCGAGGAAGAGGCTTTGCGCCAGGCCCTGCTGGAGTGTGAGGGGAACATCTCCCAAACTGCCAAGAAGCTCGGCATCGGTCGGGCAACCATCTATCGCAAGGCTAAAAAATACGGGCTGCCAATGGTAAAGAGCTGACTCAAATTTTGATTTTGTGACCGGGCGCACAGCAAAATTGCTTTGCGCCTTTTTTTATGTTTCATCTCGGCACATTGTATCAGGCTGTCACATCCCCATGTCCAAAAACCCCTCATGGTCTCCTCTTGAGAACAATAAATTCAATAATTTATAAAAGCGCCTCACATCACAATTCTTGGTACATGATTTGCGCTGGGTGTGTGAACCCCGGAGTGTGCGCAAGCGCGGGGTCGCTTTTTGCCAGCAGCCGCCGGGGAGGACCAGAGAGCATCTGTAACAGCGCAGGTTGTGTGATCCCGGGTGGCGATGATCGAGGCGGGGATGTGCGGGTGGAGGGGGGTGGCCATTGATGAACAAGGAAGTGCGACGCGATACTATGAAAAATGCAAATCTAACGCAGCTTGTGTACAGCATCTGCGACGGGAGCTACACCCAGTCCGGGTTGATTCAATACATCAATCTGGCGCAGAAGATTTCCCTCAGTTATCTCAAATACCAGGAGATGCTGGGCAAGCGCATCAGCGGAGATGCCTGGGAGGCGGATCTTGAGTTGGCCGATCTGGCGATCGATTGCATCGCCGAGCTCTTTGGCCGGGACGAGTCGGGCCGTTTTCCGCAGCTGAAGAAGTATTACGAAGGCAAATTTGCGGAGATGCCTTTTATCAACGACGCCGAGGTCTTGATCCTGACCCGGCGGTTGATCGTGCGCAAGACCAAGCAGGAGCTTTCGAGGATTTTCCGCGAGCGTGATCCTGAGGGGGCCAAGATCGTGCGCAACATCAAGGTGGCCGTTCGCACGGCAGCCGACCTGCATCTTTTCCGCGAGTTGGGCAAGGAGTTCGTATTTCACGGCCCGGTGCCGAAGAATGAACAGGGTGGCGTGCCGAGCAGCCGTCTGGCTCTCTATCTGCGCCGCACCCTTCCGCCGATCCCCGAGGAGATGCTGCACAAGCTTTTCCTGGACAATTATCGTTCCGGGGATTCGGTCTCCGTCTCCATCCGCCGTCTGCTCGAATCCATCCATACCCTGGCCGACTATCAGAATTTTTGTGCTCTCGATGCCGTGGTCAAGCTTGTCCGTTATGTCAAGTTTGATGTCTGCCGCGAACGGCTGGCGGCGGGGGAATCGGTTTCGACACCCTCCGATGAACTGGAGAGCAAGGAGATGGAGGAGTACATCACCCTGGTGATGGAGAGTATCTGGTCGCGGCTGGATTCCCAGTATTTGCGCACCCAGAAGCTGCCCGAGGATAAGGCGGCGATCTATCACCGCGCACTCCGTGATGTGCTTTATGATCTCATCCAGAAGCGGGACACCTCCTCGTACTACCGCAATCTCAAATTTTACATGCCTGAACTGACCCAGAAGGAGTACCGGCAGCAGGAGCGTTCAGTTTTTGAATATCTGGCCAAACTGGCTAAAAAAGAATTTCGAAAATATTTATGCGAAATGCTTTAATTTTTCCGTAGTTGCTCGCCTTTGTCTGTATGTTACATATTAGTAATAGGAGGGTGTAACAAACAGGGAGCCAGGCCATAGCCTGGATAAACACAGACCATGAGCGAGCGCCATCGTAAAGTCGACTGCCCCGGAACCAGAGAGCTCGAGTTATACTGTCTTGACGAACTGACCGCGGCGGAGACCAGAGAGCAAATCAAGGTCCACGTTAAAAGCTGCCCGCGCTGCGCCAGAAAGATGCAAAACCTGTACGCCTTTTATGCCATCCTTTCCGAGGAGTTGGAGAGGCCGGTGCGGCCCGGATTGCTGGATTTCTGCAAAAAGCGCGCCTGCAACAAGGTCAAATATGGTTTGCTGATTTGCCGCCCGATCCCGGAGAAAGACCGGCAGCGGGGCAAGGCCTACCTGGCCACACTGGCCTTCTCCGCCAACGGTGACGGCAGCAAAACCAGCCTGACCGATTTCAATCTGAGCCGGGATCAGATCGGGGTGATGCTCTACAGCGACCCCCTGCACAACGAGGTCTCTCTCTTTCTCTGGAGCAAGGCCGAAGGAGGAAGTGCACCCTGCCGGCTCGAGGCTCCCGGGTTGTTCGAGAAAACCGATTTCAACCTCGCCGGGGCGGCCAAGATCCCTCTCACCAATTTTGAATATCTCAACAACCGCCTGCTTTACTTTTCGATGAAAAAAAGGGCTGCGGGCAGGCCCAAACTCGTGAACCGGGTTCAGGAGATGCTCCTCTGAGGCGGCTGGAGCAGATCCGACAATGACGATGAAAGACACAGAGCCGGGAGTTTTCCCGGCTTTCTTTTTTAAGAAAAACCTTGACATAGGGCATATTTTTAGATAAATTTTTATCGGTTAAAAACACACTCATTGTATTGGCAACCCGGAAATGCATCCCATGAATCCGCTCAGTATTCTGCTCATAGATCCCGATCCCAAAAATGTCCGCATTTTGCGCAATAATTTCCTCGATCTCCAGTTTGATGTCGATACCGCCGCCAACGATAGCGAAGCCCTTGAGAAGATCACCGCCCGTTCCTTTGACGCCATTTTGTCTGAAGTATCTGCTCCCGGAATAGACGGCTATGCCCTTCTGGAACAGGCCCAGCAGTCGCCCCTCAACCGCAGCTGCTCAGTGATCTTTCTCACCCAGAAGAGCGATGTCTGGAACCGGGTTAAAAGCTTCAAGCTGGGCGCCAAGGATTACATCATCAAGCCGATCCACGTCCGTGAGATTGTCATGCGCGTGCAGATGGTGCTCAAGCGCCAGGAGCGCTATCGACGGCTCTTGAAGCGGAGCCGCAGCCAATTCAGCGGCCGTCTGGCCGACATCGGCGCGGTCGAGTTGATCGAGGTCTTCGGCGCCGAGCGTAAAAGCGGCGTGCTTACCCTGAACAATGAGAACGGAGTTTCGGGGCGGATAGTCTTCAAGGAGGGGGCGGTCATTCGCGCCTCAGCCGGCCTGCAGCGCAGCGAGGAGGCGGTCCTGAAAATGCTCTCGTGGAAAAAGGGCCGCTTCACTATGGTTTTTGCTCCTGTTGACGGGACAGATGAGATCGGCGTCAGCAATATGGGGTTGTTACTGCAAGGAGCCAAGAGAATGGAACAACGCGAAGAGCTGTTGCGCAAGTTGCCTGCGCTCGAAACGGTATTGGTGACAACGCAAAATTTCAAAAAGATCATCGCGAAAAAGGAACTGGCCTCCGATCTTGAATATTTTGTCCGTCTTTTTGATGGTGCCCGTTCTCTCGGCAGAATCATCGATGAGAGCAAATATGACGAGATTACCACGCTGAACCGGATTTTAAAGCTCTACGAGCTTGGGTTCCTCCATTCTTTGAGAGACTATGAGCAGCAGGGAGCGCCCGGAGAGCTCACCGGTGCAGCTGAGCGAGCGACCGATGAGGCTGGCCTGGCCGGAACCTTCCCACCTGCCGGTCTGGAGCATGTAGAAAAGGCGATCGGATCGGAAATTGCGGAGGAGCTGCTGCATGAGCAGATCGACGGAACCGGATCTGAAGCGGAGCGCTTTCCAGCGGAAGCCGAGTTCCCCCTCCTCCAGGAGGAGACTGCCGCCGGCCCCCGGGAGGAAACCGGGGTACATCCTCTCGCTCCTGATTCCTCCGGCTGGAATTCCGACAGCAGCTACGACAAGGACCTCTTTTATGACCTTCGCCGTGCTGAAGAGGAGGGGCAGGATCTTTTCGCCGGCAGCAAGGGGCTTGACGGGGGGTCCGTCTTTTCCGATCTCGACCGGGTGATTCCGCATCATCCTGCCGACGCCCTGCTCGAAATTGAGGCGGAAGAAGAACTCGCTGACTCGCCGGCCTCCGCGCCCGCTGCCGAAACCGATGCCGCGGGGGATGAGGTCCATGAGCTGGAGCACCATGTCCGGATGCAGGAGAAATTCCGCAGCGCCCATGGCAGCATCCTGATCCTGGGCAATAACCGTGAACTCTGCCGTCAGATGATCGCCAATCTTTCCATTGATCAGCTGCAGGAAAAGAGCGCTCTGCAGCCCACCGATTCGGACCTGATCATTGGCACCGCCGAGTTCAAGGGGGGCCATCTGCTCAATCTCATCGCCCTCTCGATGGAACGCGAGTTCGCTCCTGTCATCGACTTTTTTGCCGACGCGCTGCTCGGATTCATTTTTCTCGTCGACGGCCGGAATGTGGATTGGGGCTATCAGCGTTACCTGCGGCAGGTTTTGCGTGAAAAGACCAGCCTGCCGGCCATCATTGTCTTCAGCTATAATGAATATCTGAAAAAGCCGCTGGAGGTGCAGACCATCCGCCAGAGGCTGGGATTGAGGGAGCGGGACGGCTTGCAGCTGGTGAGCGATTTTTCGGTTGTCAACTCCCGGCGGATTATCTTCCGCCTCTTTGAGACTTTTTACAGGCCTCAGGCCCGACGGAATCCGCGGACCCAGACCATGCAGCCCACCTCCTGATGCTTGGAAACGAACATGTCAGGCCATAACAGTCCTAAACAAAACATACTGATTGTCGATACGGCATCGGCAGCGACCACACAGCTGGTCAGCGCTCTGCATGACCATGACCTGGAGAGTGTGGTCGTTGAGGAGAGCACCGCCGCCATCGAACGCGCGCTCGCTGAACCCCCGCTGCTGATCCTGAGCGAAGTGGAGCTCCCGGGGATTGATGGCACTGAACTGCTCAAGCGGGTTCGCGCGCATGCGGATACCCAGGATACTCCTTTCGTCTTCATCACCAGGCAGACGGAGCTGGAAGCCCGCCTCAGACTTCTCGCCCTGGAGATCGATGACTTTATCGCCAAACCCTATTATCCCGAAGAGGTGGTGGCCAGGGTGGAATCGATCCTGCGTGAGAGTGCCGTCACACCCGGCGGGGATGTCCCTGTTAACCAGGGATTCACGGGCAGTCTTGATGAGATGACCGTCATGGATCTGATCCAGACCCTCGAACTCGGCAAAAAATCCGCGATGATTCATCTGGTGCAGGTGCCCGAAGAGGGATATCTCTTTGTGGACAAGGGAGAGGTGGTTGATGCGGTACTGCGCGATTACACCGCGGAGGAGGCGCTCGATAATTTGATGCTGTGGCTGCACGGTTATTTTGAATTGACGATGCAGCCGGTGCAGCGTGAGCGGAGAATCCTCAGATCGAACCGGGAATTGCTGCTCGCCGGGGCGCAACGCCTCCACGATTACCGGACGCGGAGCGCGCAGCTGCCCGCCATGGACAGCTACGTTGCGCGTGCGGCGGAGGTCATCAATCCGGATCTGTCGGAGCGGGAGGCGCGCCTGTGGGCGATCCTCGAACGGCCACAGCCCGTCCGTCTGCTGATCGCATCCCTTGGCGAGGATGAACTGCGCACTATTGAGGTGATCCAGGCGCTCTGGGAACGCAAACAGATCGTGATCTCGCCGGGAAAGGCCACCGATGCGGATCTCATCGCCAGCAACATGATGAGGCAGGTTTCGGAGTCGCACCACAAGTCGGCTGAACCCTACTCCCGCATGGCCTCTTTTTTCACCCGCGACGGCCATCAAAAAAAAAACCTCTCCTGATTGCTGATGGTCCTGATGCGCCCGGCGCCGCTTCCCTGACCCATACCATTTATCTGCACCGGGCGGATTTGCTGCTCATCCGCCAGAAACTTCTTGCCCATCGACCCTGATCATTCGCCGGCATTCCATCCCTGCCGCCGCGGCGGGAGGTGTTTCCGGCCCGTTCAACAAGGGCTCATCCCTATGCAGCGACAATCCAAAGAAAGCGGCATCCAGCGCATGGCTGAGATTGTCGTCGTCGGACCGGATGGTGCCGGCAAACGTGCATTCCTGCAGGCCTTTTGTCCCACCATCCATGAGACTGATACCGGTATCCTGCTCGGCGCCATGCCGATCAACAGCGAACTGGTTCTCTATTGCTACGGCATTGGCTATGATCGCAGCTTCGCCTGGGATCTCGTCGGCCGCAAGATGCTGGGTTATGTGGTCTGTTTCAACTGGTTCGACGACCAGGCCTATGCCGCCTGCCGGGAGATGGTCACGTTCACGTCCTCCGCATTTTCTGCCCCCTTTGTGGTAGCGGCCGATCTCGGCCTCCAGCCGCTGCCGGTGCCGGAGAGTGCAGTGCGGCCCAATGTTCCGCTCTCATCTTCGGCCAGATTTCTCTTTTATCAGAGTCATAAAGCGGCGAGCGTCCGCAAGGTGGCTGCAACCCTTATCGATCTGCTTCTCGACAAGCTGTAATTAGGGAGATGACGCATGAGTTCGATGATTCCAGGCTTGTGGTGGGGTAAGCATGTCGCTTCCTTATAGCACAAAACTCGATCTGCTGCGCGCGCTCTTTTCCGGAAAAGAGCGCGCGCAGCAGATCGAGTTTTGTGCTATAAGGAAGCGACATGCTTACCCCACCACAAGCCTGGAATCATCGAACTCATGCGTCATCTCCCTAATTACAGCTTGTCGAGAAGCAGATCGATAAGGGTTGCAGCCACCTTGCGGACGCTCGCCGCTTTATGACTCTGATAAAAGAGAAATCTGGCCGAAGATGAGAGCGGAACATTGGGCCGCACTGCACTCTCCGGCACCGGCAGCGGCTGGAGGCCGAGATCGGCCGCTACCACAAAGGGGGCAGAAAATGCGGAGGACGTGAACGTGACCATCTCCCGGCAGGCGGCATAGGCCTGGTCGTCGAACCAGTTGAAACAGACCACATAACCCAGCATCTTGCGGCCGACGAGATCCCAGGCGAAGCTGCGATCATAGCCAATGCCGTAGCAATAGAGAACCAGTTCGCTGTTGATCGGCATGGCGCCGAGCAGGATACCGGTATCAGTCTCATGGATGGTGGGACAAAAGGCCTGCAGGAATGCACGTTTGCCGGCACCATCCGGTCCGACGACGACAATCTCAGCCATGCGCTGGATGCCGCTTTCTTTGGATTGTCGCTGCATAGGGATGAGCCCTTGTTGAACGGGCCGGAAACACCTCCCGCCGCGGCGGCAGGGATGGAATGCCGGCGAATGATCAGGGTCGATGGGCAAGAAGTTTCTGGCGGATGAGCAGCAAATCCGCCCGGTGCAGATAAATGGTATGGGTCAGGGAAGCGGCGCCGGGCGCATCAGGACCATCAGCAATCAGGAGAGGTTTTTTTTTTGATGGCCGTCGCGGGTGAAAAAAGAGGCCATGCGGGAGTAGGGTTCAGCCGACTTGTGGTGCGACTCCGAAACCTGCCTCATCATGTTGCTGGCGATGAGATCCGCATCGGTGGCCTTTCCCGGCGAGATCACGATCTGTTTGCGTTCCCAGAGCGCCTGGATCACCTCAATAGTGCGCAGTTCATCCTCGCCAAGGGATGCGATCAGCAGACGGACGGGCTGTGGCCGTTCGAGGATCGCCCACAGGCGCGCCTCCCGCTCCGACAGATCCGGATTGATGACCTCCGCCGCACGCGCAACGTAGCTGTCCATGGCGGGCAGCTGCGCGCTCCGCGTCCGGTAATCGTGGAGGCGTTGCGCCCCGGCGAGCAGCAATTCCCGGTTCGATCTGAGGATTCTCCGCTCACGCTGCACCGGCTGCATCGTCAATTCAAAATAACCGTGCAGCCACAGCATCAAATTATCGAGCGCCTCCTCCGCGGTGTAATCGCGCAGTACCGCATCAACCACCTCTCCCTTGTCCACAAAGAGATATCCCTCTTCGGGCACCTGCACCAGATGAATCATCGCGGATTTTTTGCCGAGTTCGAGGGTCTGGATCAGATCCATGACGGTCATCTCATCAAGACTGCCCGTGAATCCCTGGTTAACAGGGACATCCCCGCCGGGTGTGACGGCACTCTCACGCAGGATCGATTCCACCCTGGCCACCACCTCTTCGGGATAATAGGGTTTGGCGATAAAGTCATCGATCTCCAGGGCGAGAAGTCTGAGGCGGGCTTCCAGCTCCGTCTGCCTGGTGATGAAGACGAAAGGAGTATCCTGGGTATCCGCATGCGCGCGAACCCGCTTGAGCAGTTCAGTGCCATCAATCCCCGGGAGCTCCACTTCGCTCAGGATCAGCAGCGGGGGTTCAGCGAGCGCGCGTTCGATGGCGGCGGTGCTCTCCTCAACGACCACACTCTCCAGGTCATGGTCATGCAGAGCGCTGACCAGCTGTGTGGTCGCTGCCGATGCCGTATCGACAATCAGTATGTTTTGTTTAGGACTGTTATGGCCTGACATGTTCGTTTCCAAGCATCAGGAGGTGGGCTGCATGGTCTGGGTCCGCGGATTCCGTCGGGCCTGAGGCCTGTAAAAAGTCTCAAAGAGGCGGAAGATAATCCGCCGGGAGTTGACAACCGAAAAATCGCTCACCAGCTGCAAGCCGTCCCGCTCCCTCAATCCCAGCCTCTGGCGGATGGTCTGCACCTCCAGCGGCTTTTTCAGATATTCATTATAGCTGAAGACAATGATGGCCGGCAGGCTGGTCTTTTCACGCAAAACCTGCCGCAGGTAACGCTGATAGCCCCAATCCACATTCCGGCCGTCGACGAGAAAAATGAATCCGAGCAGCGCGTCGGCAAAAAAGTCGATGACAGGAGCGAACTCGCGTTCCATCGAGAGGGCGATGAGATTGAGCAGATGGCCCCCCTTGAACTCGGCGGTGCCAATGATCAGGTCCGAATCGGTGGGCTGCAGAGCGCTCTTTTCCTGCAGCTGATCAATGGAAAGATTGGCGATCATCTGACGGCAGAGTTCACGGTTATTGCCCAGGATCAGGATGCTGCCATGGGCGCTGCGGAATTTCTCCTGCATCCGGACATGGTGCTCCAGCTCATGGACCTCATCCCCCGCGGCATCGGTTTCGGCAGCGGGCGCGGAGGCCGGCGAGTCAGCGAGTTCTTCTTCCGCCTCAATTTCGAGCAGGGCGTCGGCAGGATGATGCGGAATCACCCGGTCGAGATCGGAAAAGACGGACCCCCCGTCAAGCCCCTTGCTGCCGGCGAAAAGATCCTGCCCCTCCTCTTCAGCACGGCGAAGGTCATAAAAGAGGTCCTTGTCGTAGCTGCTGTCGGAATTCCAGCCGGAGGAATCAGGAGCGAGAGGATGTACCCCGGTTTCCTCCCGGGGGCCGGCGGCAGTCTCCTCCTGGAGGAGGGGGAACTCGGCTTCCGCTGGAAAGCGCTCCGCTTCAGATCCGGTTCCGTCGATCTGCTCATGCAGCAGCTCCTCCGCAATTTCCGATCCGATCGCCTTTTCTACATGCTCCAGACCGGCAGGTGGGAAGGTTCCGGCCAGGCCAGCCTCATCGGTCGCTCGCTCAGCTGCACCGGTGAGCTCTCCGGGCGCTCCCTGCTGCTCATAGTCTCTCAAAGAATGGAGGAACCCAAGCTCGTAGAGCTTTAAAATCCGGTTCAGCGTGGTAATCTCGTCATATTTGCTCTCATCGATGATTCTGCCGAGAGAACGGGCACCATCAAAAAGACGGACAAAATATTCAAGATCGGAGGCCAGTTCCTTTTTCGCGATGATCTTTTTGAAATTTTGCGTTGTCACCAATACCGTTTCGAGCGCAGGCAACTTGCGCAACAGCTCTTCGCGTTGTTCCATTCTCTTGGCTCCTTGCAGTAACAACCCCATATTGCTGACGCCGATCTCATCTGTCCCGTCAACAGGAGCAAAAACCATAGTGAAGCGGCCCTTTTTCCACGAGAGCATTTTCAGGACCGCCTCCTCGCTGCGCTGCAGGCCGGCTGAGGCGCGAATGACCGCCCCCTCCTTGAAGACTATCCGCCCCGAAACTCCGTTCTCATTGTTCAGGGTAAGCACGCCGCTTTTACGCTCGGCGCCGAAGACCTCGATCAACTCGACCGCGCCGATGTCGGCCAGACGGCCGCTGAATTGGCTGCGGCTCCGCTTCAAGAGCCGTCGATAGCGCTCCTGGCGCTTGAGCACCATCTGCACGCGCATGACAATCTCACGGACGTGGATCGGCTTGATGATGTAATCCTTGGCGCCCAGCTTGAAGCTTTTAACCCGGTTCCAGACATCGCTCTTCTGGGTGAGAAAGATCACTGAGCAGCTGCGGTTGAGGGGCGACTGCTGGGCCTGTTCCAGAAGGGCATAGCCGTCTATTCCGGGAGCAGATACTTCAGACAAAATGGCGTCAAAGGAACGGGCGGTGATCTTCTCAAGGGCTTCGCTATCGTTGGCGGCGGTATCGACATCAAACTGGAGATCGAGGAAATTATTGCGCAAAATGCGGACATTTTTGGGATCGGGATCTATGAGCAGAATACTGAGCGGATTCATGGGATGCATTTCCGGGTTGCCAATACAATGAGTGTGTTTTTAACCGATAAAAATTTATCTAAAAATATGCCCTATGTCAAGGTTTTTCTTAAAAAAGAAAGCCGGGAAAACTCCCGGCTCTGTGTCTTTCATCGTCATTGTCGGATCTGCTCCAGCCGCCTCAGAGGAGCATCTCCTGAACCCGGTTCACGAGTTTGGGCCTGCCCGCAGCCCTTTTTTTCATCGAAAAGTAAAGCAGGCGGTTGTTGAGATATTCAAAATTGGTGAGAGGGATCTTGGCCGCCCCGGCGAGGTTGAAATCGGTTTTCTCGAACAACCCGGGAGCCTCGAGCCGGCAGGGTGCACTTCCTCCTTCGGCCTTGCTCCAGAGAAAGAGAGAGACCTCGTTGTGCAGGGGGTCGCTGTAGAGCATCACCCCGATCTGATCCCGGCTCAGATTGAAATCGGTCAGGCTGGTTTTGCTGCCGTCACCGTTGGCGGAGAAGGCCAGTGTGGCCAGGTAGGCCTTGCCCCGCTGCCGGTCTTTCTCCGGGATCGGGCGGCAAATCAGCAAACCATATTTGACCTTGTTGCAGGCGCGCTTTTTGCAGAAATCCAGCAATCCGGGCCGCACCGGCCTCTCCAACTCCTCGGAAAGGATGGCATAAAAGGCGTACAGGTTTTGCATCTTTCTGGCGCAGCGCGGGCAGCTTTTAACGTGGACCTTGATTTGCTCTCTGGTCTCCGCCGCGGTCAGTTCGTCAAGACAGTATAACTCGAGCTCTCTGGTTCCGGGGCAGTCGACTTTACGATGGCGCTCGCTCATGGTCTGTGTTTATCCAGGCTATGGCCTGGCTCCCTGTTTGTTACACCCTCCTATTACTAATATGTAACATACAGACAAAGGCGAGCAACTACGGAAAAATTAAAGCATTTCGCATAAATATTTTCGAAATTCTTTTTTAGCCAGTTTGGCCAGATATTCAAAAACTGAACGCTCCTGCTGCCGGTACTCCTTCTGGGTCAGTTCAGGCATGTAAAATTTGAGATTGCGGTAGTACGAGGAGGTGTCCCGCTTCTGGATGAGATCATAAAGCACATCACGGAGTGCGCGGTGATAGATCGCCGCCTTATCCTCGGGCAGCTTCTGGGTGCGCAAATACTGGGAATCCAGCCGCGACCAGATACTCTCCATCACCAGGGTGATGTACTCCTCCATCTCCTTGCTCTCCAGTTCATCGGAGGGTGTCGAAACCGATTCCCCCGCCGCCAGCCGTTCGCGGCAGACATCAAACTTGACATAACGGACAAGCTTGACCACGGCATCGAGAGCACAAAAATTCTGATAGTCGGCCAGGGTATGGATGGATTCGAGCAGACGGCGGATGGAGACGGAGACCGAATCCCCGGAACGATAATTGTCCAGGAAAAGCTTGTGCAGCATCTCCTCGGGGATCGGCGGAAGGGTGCGGCGCAGATAGAGAGCCAGACGGCTGCTCGGCACGCCACCCTGTTCATTCTTCGGCACCGGGCCGTGAAATACGAACTCCTTGCCCAACTCGCGGAAAAGATGCAGGTCGGCTGCCGTGCGAACGGCCACCTTGATGTTGCGCACGATCTTGGCCCCCTCAGGATCACGCTCGCGGAAAATCCTCGAAAGCTCCTGCTTGGTCTTGCGCACGATCAACCGCCGGGTCAGGATCAAGACCTCGGCGTCGTTGATAAAAGGCATCTCCGCAAATTTGCCTTCGTAATACTTCTTCAGCTGCGGAAAACGGCCCGACTCGTCCCGGCCAAAGAGCTCGGCGATGCAATCGATCGCCAGATCGGCCAACTCAAGATCCGCCTCCCAGGCATCTCCGCTGATGCGCTTGCCCAGCATCTCCTGGTATTTGAGATAACTGAGGGAAATCTTCTGCGCCAGATTGATGTATTGAATCAACCCGGACTGGGTGTAGCTCCCGTCGCAGATGCTGTACACAAGCTGCGTTAGATTTGCATTTTTCATAGTATCGCGTCGCACTTCCTTGTTCATCAATGGCCACCCCCCTCCACCCGCACATCCCCGCCTCGATCATCGCCACCCGGGATCACACAACCTGCGCTGTTACAGATGCTCTCTGGTCCTCCCCGGCGGCTGCTGGCAAAAAGCGACCCCGCGCTTGCGCACACTCCGGGGTTCACACACCCAGCGCAAATCATGTACCAAGAATTGTGATGTGAGGCGCTTTTATAAATTATTGAATTTATTGTTCTCAAGAGGAGACCATGAGGGGTTTTTGGACATGGGGATGTGACAGCCTGATACAATGTGCCGAGATGAAACATAAAAAAAGGCGCAAAGCAATTTTGCTGTGCGCCCGGTCACAAAATCAAAATTTGAGTCAGCTCTTTACCATTGGCAGCCCGTATTTTTTAGCCTTGCGATAGATGGTTGCCCGACCGATGCCGAGCTTCTTGGCAGTTTGGGAGATGTTCCCCTCACACTCCAGCAGGGCCTGGCGCAAAGCCTCTTCCTCGAGCTTTTCAATCCAGCTCGCGAGTGTATTGTCCGATTCATAGATGCGCTTTTCACCCAGCGAGCGGACAGCCGCCGGCAGATCCTTGGCGCCGATCTCCGGCCCGCTCGCCAGCACCATCGCCCTCTCCATCGCATTTTCCAGCTCGCGTACATTGCCCGGCCAGTGGTAAGCCATCATCAGATCGAGGGCGTCCGATGTAATGCCTTCAACGCTCTTGCCCTCCTGCTTGGCGTACTTTTGCAAAAAGTGGCCGGCCAGCAGGGGGATGTCCTCCCGGCGATCGCGCAGCGGCGGCAGCTTGATCGGAAAAACCGAAATACGGTAGTAGAGGTCCTCGCGGAACTCGCCTTTCTTCATCTCCTCTTCCAGATCCTTGTTGGTAGCGGAGATAACCCGGACATCGACCTTGACCAGCTCGTTGCCGCCGACCCGTTCGAATTCCCGCTCCTGCAGGACGCGCAAAAGCTTGGACTGGGTCGCCGGCGTCATGAGGCCGATTTCATCCAGAAAAATCGTGCCGCCGTTAGCCTGCTCGAATTTGCCGATGCGCCGTCCGACCGCGCCGGTGAAGGAGCCCTTTTCATGGCCAAACAGTTCGCTCTCAAGAAGAGACTCGGGCAGGGCGGAGCAGTTGACAGCAACAAAAGGCTTGCCCGTGCGCGCGGTGGAGTGATAGTGGATTGCCCGGGCGATCAGCTCTTTGCCGGTGCCGCTTTCGCCCTGGATCAGCACCGTCACATTGCTGTTGAACACCTTTTCAACTGAACGGAAAACATCCTGCATCACTCCGCTCTGACCGATGATATTGGCAAAGGCATATTTGCTCTTCAGCTCAGAACGCAGCTCATCCACCTCGCGGCGCAGGGAGCTGTTCATCAGAGCATTGTTCACCGTCACCAAAAGCCGGTCACGGGCGAAGGGCTTGGTCAAAAAATCATAGGCCCCCGCCTTCATGCTTGAAACCGCTCGCTCAATGGTGCCGTGTGCGGTCATCATGATCACCGGAATATAGGGATTCTCTTCACGGATTCTGTGCAGGGTCTCGATGCCGTCAATGCCGGGCATCTGTATATCCAGAAGAACCAGATCGGGGGGATTTTCCTTGATCAGGCGCAGACAGGCTTCGCCGCTCAGTGCCGTCTCTATTTCATACCGCTTCTCTTTGCGAAGGCTTGCCTCTATCATCTTGCAGATATTCTTGTCATCATCGACAATCAGAATATTTGCCTTGCTCGTTGTGTCATCCACCATGCCACTCTCCAAAATTGGCTGAGAGGTATCGATGCTTTATCTTGCGCTGCTTAAAGTAAGCATACCAAAATTTTACCTAATTTGCAAGATATTTTTGTCTTACTTTGATACAGTTACAGGATCCTGTTGCTGCGGCAGAGCGACAGCAGCAGCCCTTCGGCGTGGGAGGCATCCTCCGGCTGCACAGCGACGGAAAAATGGAACCAGTACGGGTACAGGTTGAAGGCGGGATGGATCTTGACCCAATCCTTGTCCGTGGTGATGATCACATCCGCCCGGAAATGCTCCCTTGCCTGTTCCAGCTCATGTATATCCCGCTGACGGTAATTATGATGATCCCTGTACCGGAAAAAGCGGACGACATCCAGCCCCATGCCAAGCGCGGTCGTCAAGACCCCCTGCGGTTTGGCCAGGCCGCAAAAGAGAACGGCGCGCACCCCGGGTGTCAGATCAAGCTGGTCACCGGCGCTGTTGCGGCATGACGTGACCCGGAACTGAGCCCGGATCTGCGGCGGATCCGGCTGCCCGGCCGGGAACGCTTGCCGGGGAATGCGGGCCGCGCCGTTGAACCAGAGCAGGCCGGCGCGCGCCAAAGCCTTCAGCGGCTCCCGCAGCGGCCCCGCCGGCAGCAGCCAGCCATTGCCGAGATCGTTCTCCTCCTTGAAAGTGACGATGTCCAGATCCCGGTGCAGCCGGCGGTGCTGGAAGCCGTCATCGAGGAGAAAGATATCCGGCTTGAAGTTTTGCAGGGCCCATCGCCCGCCGCGGACGCGGTCGCTGTCGACGACCACGATGGCGCCGGGCAGCTGCTGCGCCAGCAGCATGGGCTCATCACCCGCCTCCTCCACCCCGGTGCGGATCTTTTCTCCATCCGCCACCACCACCATCCCTTTACTCCGGCGGCGGTAGCCGCGGCTGAGCACACATACCTTTTTGCCCTGGAGCTGCAGCCAGCGCACCATGAACAGAACCGTCGGGGTCTTGCCTGTGCCGCCGACCACGATATTGCCGACGCTGATGACCGGGCAGTCGAGCCGGTAAACCGGAGAAACGCCTGTTTCATAGCGGCGGTTGCGCCGTTCAATGGCCAGGCCGTAAAGCCCGGCGAGAGGCCGCATGAGCAGGGCGGGCCATTTAGTGTCGAAATAGCCCATCCGCCTCCTCTTCCAGTCTGGCCAACCTGCGCTCCACCTCCTGGCGAAAGAGCTCCAACTCGTCGCTGTCCAGCCCCGGCGGAACGTGGATGGGCTCTCCATAGATGAAATGAATGCGGGAAAAAGGCCACCAGAGCGTCATGCGGTCCCAGCTGCCCAGCGTGATGGGCCTTGAAGCGGCGAAAGTCATCGGCAGGAGGGGAACACCCGCCCGCATCGCCAGCACCAGCGCCCCGCTCTTGAAGTGATGGCGCGGGCCCGTCGGGCCATCCGGCAGGATGCAGCAGATCTTGTTGCCGCGCAGCGCCGTGAGCATGTCGCGGAAAGCCCGCCGGCCGCCGCGCGTACTCGAACCGCGCACCGTGAGATAGCCGAGCCGATGCACAGTCTGGGCGATCATTTCCCCGTCGCGATGTTCGCTGACCATCGCCACCACGCCCTGATTGCGATGCAGGTAGAGAGGGATGATCATTTTGCCGTGCCAGGGCACGGCGATGAATCCTTTGCCCCCGGCGACCAGCTGCTTCCAGTATTTGCGGTTGCTGACGCTGATCCGCGCACTTGCACCAAAGAAGAGAATGAGCAGCCAGGCGAACCTGGTTGCAAGAAAAAAGAGCACTTTTTCCTTGTTTTTTTTATCCATAAGAGTATACTGATTTTTCGCGCCAGCGCCTGTGCGAGGTATCACACAACGTTAAATTGTCTCAGTCTGATGCAAATAGAGCTGCTCGAGCACCAGGCGGGCGGTCTTTTCTGAAGCGCCCGCCTTGCCAAGTTTTTGCCGCACCCCGGCGAGCTTTTGTTGCATGGCTTCGCGCGTTGCCGCGTCATACAGAAGCCTCTCCATGACCGGCGCCAGCTTTGCGGGGGCCACCTCATCCTGCAGGAATTCAGGAACGACCCTTTCACCGGCCACAATGTTGACCAGACCGATATTCGGAATTTTAACAACCTGTTTTCCGATCGCGAAAGAGAGAGGGGAGACCCGGTAGAGGAGGGCAAACGGAAGATCGGCGCAGGCCGCCTCGAGAGTGGCCGTTCCTGAAGCAACCATCCCGGCCGTGGCATAGCGCATCAGCGGATAGTAATCCGCCTTGACCACCCTCGCCCAGGGACAGTCGGCGACGAGGGATTCAAGCTGCTGCGGCTCAACTGTGGCCGCCTGACTCACGGCGACCTGCAGATCGGGGTGGAGCCGGCGCAGACGCTCCGCCGTCTGCAGCATCGGCAGCAGAAGATTGCGCACCTCCTGGTTGCGCGACCCGGGGATCAGGGCCAGCAGCGGCTGACTTGAGGTCAGTCCGTGCTTCTCCATAAACTCCTGACCCGAGAGGCCGACTTCCATTCCCTCGAGCAGGGGATGGCCGACAAACGTGGTCTTGATATTATAGCGGGCGAAAAAATCGGCTTCAAAGGCGAAAAGGACAGCCATCTGATCGATGAACCCGGTCATTTTGGCGGCGCGCCCCTGACCCCAGGCCCAGACCTGGGGAGCGATGTAGTAAAAGGTGGAGATTCCCAGCTTTTTAACCGCCCTGGCGAAACGGAGATTAAAGCCGGGGTAATCAATGAGGACCACCACTTGCGGCCGGCGGCTTTTGACCACTTTGATCAACCGGTTAAAAACGCGGCGAAAATAGACATAGTGCCGCGCAACCTCGATGAATCCGATATAGGCGAGATCATTGACATGGTAGTAGAGCTCCATGCCGGCCGCCGCCATCCGGTCGCCGCCGACCCCGAATAACTCCAGCTCAGGTTCGAGTTCGCGCAGGGCCTCGACCAGCTTGCCGCCATGAAGATCCCCGGAAGCCTCTCCTGCAATGAGCATCACCTTTAATGGCATACAGCCCTCAGCTCAGGAGCCAGCGCAGCAGGATGAGAATCGTCACGACCGTAAAGCAGTACTGTCCCAACGTTCATTTTTTTATAAGCATGTAATTAAATATAAAATAGC
>DAOOPF010000048.1:0-21478 GCA_035388125.1 bacterium
TGGAGCAGCAGGCGCGGCCAGGCGGCTTGCAGCTCTTTCTCGCCGTAGCGGCTGTCGCCGGCGATGGGGTGGCCGATGCTGTAAAAGTGAACCCGGAGCTGGTGGCGCCGGCCGGTGTGGGGAAAGGCGTGGACCAGGGTGGTGCCGGCATAGCATTTCAGGCGGGTGTACCCGGTGGCGGAGGCCTTGCCCGCGACGGGATCGACGCCCATCCTGCCCGAGCCGAACTGGCGGATCGGAGCCTCGATCACCCCCCCCGCGGAATCGATCCGTCCCAGGGCCAGGAGCAGATAGCGTTTGGCCACCTCCCGGCCGGCGAAAAGGAGATTGAGGTAGCGGTGCGCTCCGGCATGGCGTGCGAAGAGGACGAGGCCGCTCACCTCCTTGTCGAGCCGGTGCACAATAAAGAGCCTCTGCCCGAGCGCAGCTTCCGCCGCTCTGAGCAGCGAGTCGGCGGTCGGAAGACGCTCAGGGATCGTGGCCAGCCCCGGGGGCTTGTCAAAGGCCGCGATGTCGTCATCGATATAGATTGGCGTGATCATGGGAATTCCCTCCCTCGTTTCTGCGGCACCGCGCCGGGCGCCGCAGAAACGGGAGGCAGGTTCAACTCTGGGTGGCGCGCTCGAGGCGTTTCATGACCGCGAAGATAAAGGTCGCGGAGAGCAGGCAGCAGACGACCAGGATGGTCCAGAGTGTCCAGAGAGGCACCCGCATCCAGAGGTAGCCGATGACTGAGAGCAGATAGTTGCCGAGGGCGGTGGCGGCAAACCATCCCCCCTGCATCAATCCCTTGTACTTGGGCGGCGCCACTCTGGCCACGAAGGAGATGCCCATCGGGCTGAGAAAGAGCTCGGCGATGGTCAGGGTCAGATAGGTGCTGATCAGCCAATAGGGAGAGACCAGCGAAGCGACCGGCGCCACCTGGCCCGAGAGTTCTTTGGGGCTCGGCAGGCCGAGCGAGCTGAGCACCAGGATGAGAAAGCCGGCGGCCGTGATGAGCATGCCGATGCCGATCTTGCGCGGGGCCGAGGGCTCCTTGCCCCGCGAGTTAAGCCAGGAAAAGATACCCACAACGACCGGGGTCAGGGCTACGATGAAAAAGGGATTGAAATGCTGAAATTTCTGCGGCGTGAAGGGATTGACCTCGCCATAGGTCCGGTAGCGCAGATAGGCCAGAATCAGAAAAATCGCCGCGCCGACCATGCCGCCGATGCGCAGCCTGGTTGAACTGTTCTTGCGAATGGCGAAATAGCCGCCGAGGGCCGCGAAGAAAATCGGCAGCAGCCCGAAGAGATCGAACCAGAGATTGGTGAATTTGCCGACGCTGGGTTGGGTATAGTCGCGTGCAAAGTAGGTCATGGTCACCCCGTTCTGGTGAAAAGACATCCAGAAAAAGATCACCACAAAATAGACCAGGCCCAGGGCGATGAGACGGTCACGCGTCTGTTTGGGGGTCAGGCTCTCTACATGGGCGGGCTGCGCCTGTTTCGCCTGGCTGCCGACCATATAGTCCGCATCCTTGTAGTACTTGCGGAAGATCCAGAAGATCAGCATCGAGACAATCAGGCTGAAGCAGGCGATGCTGAAAGCGTAATGGTAGGACTGGCTCAGCTGGTTGATATAGGCCTGGGAAAAATTTCCCAGAGACGAGAGGGTGACATTGGCATCCTGCACCTGGGCGAGAGCGAGGTAGGGGCCCGGATCCTTGAGTTCGCCGTTGAGGAACTGGTTGGCGAGGGCCGGGATGTGGGCGTCATAGAAGAAGGACTTTTTGGCCAGGATCCAGTTGCTGATCACTTCAGCCGCGGTGGGGGCCAGCATCGCACCGACGTTGATGCCCATGTAAAAGATACTGAAAGCGCGGTCGCGATTGGCGGCGTATTCCGGGGGTTCATACATCTTGCCCACCAGCGCCTGGAGGTTGCCTTTGAAGAGACCGGTGCCGAGGGCGATGACGGCCAGGGCGGAGACGACCAGGCCGAAGCCCTGATTCATCGGCGAGGGGATCGCCAGCAGCATATAACCGATGAACATCACCACCAGGCCGATGCTGATGGTCTTGCTGAAGCCGAGCACCCGGTCGGCGATGAGGCCGCCCAGCAGCGGGAAAAAGTAGACGAAGAACATGAAGATACCGTAGACCTGGCTGGACGCAGCAGCGTTCATGCCGTATTTGGCCTGCAGGAAGAGGATGAAGATCGCCACCATGGTGTAAAAGCCGAAACGTTCACCCATGTTGGCGAAAAACGCAACCAGTAATCCCTTGGGATGTCCTTTGAGCATACGAGGATCCTTTCACTTGTCCTTTATCCGCCGAGCCTCTTTCCGCGCCGCCGGATTGTCCCCCGTCCCGGCTGTGGCTGCTTGAATACCTGCAAAAATAAGGGCAATTTAGATAAAAAGCTACACTTTTTTCACCACCTCGCCTTTTTTTGCCCCGCTCCGGGCGGGCTCGAAGCGCAGCCGCAGGGAGTTGGTCAGCACCGAGACCGAGCTGAAGGACATCGCCAGGGCGGCCACCATCGGATTGAGCAGGCCGAAGGCGGCGAGGGGGATGCCGACGATATTGTAAATGAAGGCCCAGAAAAGGTTCTGCTTGATGATGCGCAGGGTGCGCCGGGAGAGATCGATGGCCTTGACCACCCGGCCGAGGTCGCCTTGGAGCAGGGTGATCGCGGCCGATTCGACGGCGACATCGGCGCCGCCCCCGACGGCGATGCCGATGTCGGCCTGGGCCAGCGCCGGGGCGTCGTTGATACCGTCCCCCACCATGGCGACAACGCGGCCGGCCTGCTGTTCCTGTTTCACAAACGCCGCCTTCTCCTCCGGGCGCACGCCGGCAAAAAAGTCTTCCACCCCCGCCTCGGCAGCGATGGCCGCGGCCGCCGCGCGGTTGTCGCCGGTGAGCATGACCACCCGGATACCGCGCCGGCGCAGAGCCTGGATGGCTTGCGCCGATTCGGGCCGGATTGCGTCTGCGACGGCGAGCAGCCCCTCCACATGTCCGTCGACCGCCACATAGAGCAGGCTTTTGCCCTCCTCCGCCCAACGCTGCGCCTTCTCCCGCCAGGCCTCGCTCTCCAGACTGACAGCGGCCATGAACTCCTCATGGCCGATGCGCACCAGCCGTCCGTCGACCCGGCCGCTCACTCCGGCTCCGGTATGGCTGGCGAATTCCAGACAGGGGGAGAGAGGGATGCCGCGCTCCTGCGCAGCTCGGGTCACCGCCCGGGCGAGGGGATGGCCGGACAGACTTTCAACGGAGGCCGCCAGACGCAGCAGCTCCCGCTCCGGCAGCGCACCCGCCGCCACCGCGCTCAACTGCGGTACGCCGCGGGTGATGGTTCCGGTCTTGTCTATGAGCAGGGTGTCGATTTTGTGGGCGCGCTCCAGACTCTCCCCGTTCCTGATCAGGATGCCCTGACGCGCCCCCGCTCCGGTGCCGACCACAATCGCCGCTGGGGTGGCCAATCCGAGGGCGCAGGGGCAGGCGATGATCAGGACGGCGACGAAGGGGACGAGCGCCCGGTCCAGGGAGGCCCCGGCGAAGATCATCCAGCCGGCGAGGGTCAGGAGGGCGATGAGGACGACGGCGGGGACGAAGATGGCTGCGATGCGGTCGGCCAGCCGCTGGATGGGGGCTTTGGAACCCTGGGCCTCTTCGACGAGACGGATGATGTGGGCCAGCACCGTATCACCCCCCGCAGCGGTGACGGTGAATTCAAGGGCGCCGGTGGTGTTGAGAGTGCCGCCGGTCACCCGGTCGCCGCTCTTTTTGTCAACCGGCAAACTCTCACCGGTGATCATCGCTTCATCCACGGCGGAAGCGCCTGAAATGACCAGACCGTCCGCGGCGATCCGGTCGCCCGGCCGCACCACGACGTGGTCGCCGGGGGCCAGCGCGCTGAGGGGAATCTCTTCGATCACCTCCCCACGGCGTACGGCCGCGCTTTGGGGCTGCAGCTCCAGCAGCGCCTTGATCGACTCGCCGGTCCGCTGCCTGGCCCGATGTTCCAGCCACCGCCCGAGCAGAATCAGGGTGATGATCACGGCCGCCGAGTCGAAGTAGATGTGCCGAGCCGCACCGCCGCCCAGGAGATGGGGAAAGAGGACCGCCATCGTGCTGTACCCATAGGCGGCTCCTGTGCCGACCGCCACCAGGCTGTTCATATCAGCTGTGAAGTGGCGCAGATTACGCCAGAAGCTCCTGAAAAAGCGGGCTCCCGGCAGGAAAATGACCGGTGTGGTGAGAAGGAAGAGGAGTCTGCCGGTGGTCTCATGGGAGAGAGGCCAGTGACGCTGGAAGAGGGGCAGCTCCATCCCCATGCTGATCAGAAAAACCGGCAGGGCGAAGAGGAGGGCGGTGCGCAAATCGCGGCGGAGGGAGTCGTCAGCCTCGTCGCGCTCGCTCGGGGCGGGTGCAGCGGGGGCGTTCGCGGCCTTGGCTTCCGGCTCGGGCAGCACCATTTTATAGCCCGCATCAGCCACCGCCGCGGCCGCTGCTTCGAGCCCGGCCCCGTTCCCGGCCAGCGAGAAGGCGGCCTTGCCGGTGGCGATGTTGACCGCGACATTGCTGAGGCCGGGCACGCTCTTCAGCCTCTTCTCGACCCGCGCTGCGCAGCCGGCGCAGGTCATTCCTTCGATCCTGACCTGTATTTTTTCCATCCTCAATATCCTCTCAAAATAAACCGCCGCATTCTGTTATGGTAATAACAAAATGCGGCGGCGGATATTTCGCGTGCGGACGCCCTGAGGGCGCAGGGCGCTTACTTTACGGCAAGCGGGGCTATCGAAGGCAGCGCGGCGAGCACCCGTTCCCGTTCACCGAGCCGGTGGAGGAGCGCCAGATACTCGAGCTGGCTGCGCACCTGCTCCGGCAGCAGCGGCCAGGCGGGCAGGCCGGCCGCGAAGGTGGCGGTCTCGAGCCGGCTGCGGCCGGCATTCTGGTTGCTCAACTGCTCGAAGAGCTTTTTGAACGCATCCCACGGTTCCTGCGGCTGCGGAAAGATGCGCAGCCGCACCTTCTGATCCTCGCTGATGCCGATGCGGCGTTTGGCCAGGTTCAGGGCGGTGCGCAGGCCGCCGAGGGTGTCGACCAGGCCATGGGCATAGGCCGCTTCGCCGGTCCAGACCCGCCCGCGGGCGAGCAAGCGCGCCTCCTCGAAGGAGAGTCCCCGGCTGTCAGCGACGCGCTGGACGAAACGCTGATAGATATTGGCCGAGAGCTGACGGAACTTTTTCCGGTCCTTTTCCGCGAAGGGGTAGAGGGGATTGAGAAAGAGGGCTCCCTCTGTGGTCTTGAGCGAATCCGCATGGGCGCCGATCTTTTTCAGGGCCCCGCTCACATTGGGGATGGTCGAGATCACGCCGATGGAGCCGGTGATGCTGGCGGGATGGGCGATGATGGTATCGCAGGCCATGGCGATATAATAGCCGCCCGAGGCCGCCACATCGCTCATTGAGGCGTAGATTGGTTTGACCTTTTTGGTGCGCTCGATCTCCTCCCAGATCTCGTCGGAGGCCATGACCGACCCGCCGGGACTGTCGATGCGCAGGATGATCGCCTGGATACGCTTGTTATCGCGCGCCTGACGGATATATTGCACGAATTTGCGCGAAGCGATGGTCGCCTCGTTGAGCAGCGGGATCGTCTCCTCCTCGCCGGGCATGATCACGCCCGAGGCGTAGATGAGGGCGATCTGTTTGCCCTGGGCGACTTGTTTGCCACTCTTGTCGGCGCTGCGGGCATAGTGGGCCATCGTGATCAGAGGGCTCTTTTTGCTGCTATCCGGCTGCAATTCCTTGCGCAGGAGGTGATCACGGAGGCCGCCTTCGGAGCGGATGGCGTCGATGAAGCCGAGTTCCAGCAAAGAGTCCGCGCTGTAGACGCCGCGGTTGAAAGCCGCCGAGACCGCGAGGGGGTCCAGTTTACGGCTGGCCGAGATGGCCTTGAGCATGATCTCCTGGCGCTGGGAGAGCAGATCACGCAGGGATTGGCGGGCCGGAGCGCTGAATCCTGTCCGGCTGTAGGCTTCACCGGCTGACTTGAATTCTTCGAACTGTTCGACATAGAACTGGACGCCGATCTTGTCCAGGCTCTCTTTCCAGAAGATATCCTCGATCGCGAAACCGTTCAACTCAAGCATGCCTTCGGTCGGCATAAAGATCGAGTCGGCGGCCGAAGCAAAGAAATAATCCAACTCGCCGCCGAAATCGAGATAGGCATGGAAGAACTTGCCCGATTCCTTAAAGTCGATGAGGGCGTCGCGGATTTCCACAGCCTTGGCCATGCCGCAGACCAGATCGCCGGAGCGGTAATAGAGTCCACGGATACGGTCATCCCCGGCGGCCTGCTGGATGCCATTGAGCAGTTCGAGAAAAGTGGCGCTCTGCGTCTCACCGCCGAGCAGGTTCAGGGGGGCGGTCTGGAGGTTCTCGCCCAGATCGCCGCGCACGCGCAGCTCGACCACCGAGCCGGGTTTGATATCAACCGGTTTTTCTGAGAAAGGCCCCTTGACCAGGGCGAAAAGTCCGACGATGAAAAAGATCACGCCGAAGAAAAAGAAGAGAAACAGAAAGAGGAGGACGATCCACCAGCGGCTTTTCCGCCGGGGCGCGGCGGTTGGCGTCTGCTGCTGGGTCTGGGAGAATGGGGGCATCTGCTCCATGTACTGCTCCTGGGTGATGATTCGTGAAGAGTGACTCGTTTTACCATGCGGGCGGGCGGTAGACGCCGGCCGCATCAACCGTTTCAGCCGGAACATTCTGCCAGGCGGCGATCTGCCTGATGATCGTGCCACGCACCTGTTCGCGCAGTTCGGGCAGATCCTCCTTGACGAGGCCAGCGGTTTCCACCGGTGGCATGATCCGGATTTTGATCTCGTGAGGGTCGCCGAAAATCCACGAGTGCTTGGGCATGCAGTCACTCGCCCCCTCGATGGCGATGGGCAGGACCGGGAGCTGATTCTTGATGGCCAGAAGGAAGGCGCCGTCGTTGAAATCGTAGACCCGCCGGTCCTCGGAGCGGGTTCCCTCCGGGAAAATCAGGACGGAGCATTTTTGCTCCAGGTGGTTCCTCGCCGCCTGCAGCGCTTTGACACCGCTGCGGGTGCTCGAGCGGTCGAGCGGAATATCCCTCGCCATCCGCATCATCCAGCCCAGGACCGGGATGCGAAAGAGCTTTTCCTTGGCGACCCATTTGCACTCCAGCGGCATGAGGGCCAGCATCGGGATGTCGAGGACGGACTGGTGATTGGCGACGATGACATATGGCCTGCGCGGGTTCTCGATTTTATCAGCTTGCATGCGCACGCGCCACGAGGGGCCGAGCACCGCGATGGGGTGGGCCAGCCATCGGAAAAAACGGCCGGTGCGGTAACGGCTGGGATCGCGGTCCAGCAGCCAGACGATGGTGGTCAGAGGCAGCCAAAGAAGGAGGAGGATGACAAAAACCAGCCAGACCAGGGCCGAAAGAAGGACGTTGGTTACCTTGGATCTCGATTTCACCTTTTATGGTTCCGGTTTAGAATACAGTTCTATGTAATATACAACTGTTACGCGAAGGAAAAAAGACAAAATTTGGCGCACTTTTACGCCGGCCGCATCCAGCGACAGAGGCAAATAAGTGTTGACTTTTATCGCCGCGGGTGATATTTTGAAATAGTTCGAGGTTGCCGGGTAAAAGTCTGATCAAACGGGAGCGCGATTATGGCACAACAGCCTATTCTACACAGACTGGGGATGATCCTTTGTACCCTGAGCCTCTTTGGCCTTTGGGCAGGCGGGGCGAGGGCGCAGGAGTTGAAATGCTTCATCCTGACGCCGCCGGACCAGATCCTGGCGGGTGTGCGCCAGGTCGCGGTCGCCGATTTCTCCGTGACCTCGCGGTACGAATACCAGCCGAGACCCTCCGGAAAAAAGAACATCGACAAGGTCCTGGATACCATCGAAAAGGTCGCCACGAGCGGCAAGGAGGGCAAACAGCAGCCCTTCGCCGATGCCGGCAAAAAGCTGGCCGATCTGCTCATCGCCCGTATGGTGGAGGCCGACCGCGGCATCCGCAGCGTCGGCTCGGGATTCCTCGGCATGAAACGCAAGGAGGGGCGGAGCTTTCAGGAGGGGGCGCGCACTAACGTCTTCGTCGTTGTCGAACGGCAGCGGATGGATCAACTGCTGGAGGAACTTAAGCTGGGGCAGAGCGGGCTGGTGGACGAGTCTCAGGCGGCGGAGGTGGGCAAGCTGCTCGGTGTGGATGCGATCCTCACCGGCCAGATCAACGCTGCCGTCAAGGAGATCTGGGAGGCGGAGACGCGCACCACGACCAAGGGCTCGGGCAAGACCAAGACCGAGGAGAAGAAGGAAGTCTGGTGCAACAAGCGCATCGCCACCGTCACCGCGACCATCCGCATCGTCAATGTCGAGACCGGCCAGCTCTTCGGCACCCGGGAGGCCAGCAGCAAGCAGGAGGTCAAGAATTGCGAGGACAACAGCAGTTCGGAGATGCCTCCGGCCGACCAGACCGTTGACCTCTGCCTGCAGGCGATCGCCAAAGAGCTGATCGATTACTATATGCCCCGCTTTCAGCAGCAAAAGTTTGAATTCGCACGCATCGAAGGCAAAGAGTTCAAACGCCAGGCCGAGGACGCCAAAGAGAGCGTCGACGGCTACGATCTGCACAGCGCCTTTATCAATTACAGCGCCATCCTCGAGCAGGATCCCTACAACCATGCGGCTATCTTCAACCTCGGCGTGCTCCACGAAGTGGTAGGCAATTACGATCAGGCGGTGGAGAAATTCCGGACGGCCGCCAGTCTGGTCAGCAAGGAGGAGAAATACCGCAAGGCCCTGCAGCGCGTGGAAAAACAGCAGCTCTACTGGGAAGAACTCAAGGGATTGGGGCTGGAGCTGAAGGAATACGATTTTTCATTCACCGAGGAACAGGTTTCCTCGACCCTGTCGCGCAGGATCCGCATCAACGGCCTCGGATCGGAGCGCATTCCCCTATATGAAAAGCCGGATACCGGCAGCAAGGTGCTGGTGCGCGTGCCCGGCGGCATCGAACTCGAGACGCTCTCTTCTGCCGGGGAGTGGTACCAGGTCAGGCTGCTGGACGGCCGCCTCGCCTATGTCCGCGAGCAAGAGGTCGACGAGCTGGATTGAGGTGGTACGCCACCGCGCTGTCCGCCTTGCAGCAGCCCGAATCCATCCGGATGACATTGCTGAACGGCTCATTCCCAGTCACATAGTGTGGGGATGAGCCGTTGTCGTCCTGCCCCTGCGGACTCGTGCTATTCCCCCTTGCTCCCCAGCCACCCCTTGCGGCGAAACCAGAGAAAAACACCCACTACTACCAGCAGCATGACGAAAAGAATCAAGGGATAACCGAGGGGATGGTACAGCTCCGGCATATACTTAAAGTTCATGCCATAGATGCCGACGATGAAGGTCAGGGGCAGGAAAAAGACCGAAAAGAGGGTGAGGACGCGCATTACCTCATTGGTCCGCTGCGAAGAGAGCGAAATGTGCATGCTCAGCAGGGTGTTGGTGTTTTCCAGAAGCTGATCGGCGAGGAAAAAGAGCCGGTCGGCGGTCTCGATGAGATCCTGCACCAGGGGACGATGCGTTCGCGATTCGATATTCAGGCTCTTGAGGACATCCTTGGTCAGGAAGATCATCTTCTTAAAGACCGTCGCCTTGCGCTTGAGCAGATAGAGCTCCTGGAGGATGCGGGCTTCGGACTGGCTGACGAAGACCTGCTCTTCGTACTCGTCGAGCCGGCTGTCGGCCGCCTCGAGCGGGGCCTCGTAGCTGATCAGGACCCGCTTGATCAGATCATGGAGAAGAGGGATCGACGGCTCGGCCGGGATCTGCGCCCCCGGCACGCTCCAGAGATTACGCATTCCTTCCATGAAGAGCTGGTCCTGGCGGTGGATGGTGATAAAAAAATGGGCGTTCCAGAAGATGGCGATCTTGCGGGTCAGCTCCTGGACGGTATCCGCATCAACGGGGCATTTTTCATCGTAGGCGCGGACAATCAGGAAATAGGCATTGTCAAAACGCTCGAATTTGGGCAGATGCTCCGGCTGCAGGCAGTCCTGCACCGAAGTGGGGTGGAGGGCATAGGCCTCCGCGATGGAACCCAGCTCGGCGCTGGCAGGCTGGATCGAATCGAGCCAGCGGTATCCATCCTGAGTGCGTGTAAATACTGTATTGATCACGGCCGGAATCCCCGTTCATACTCCTGAGTTTTTATAAATGTACATATTCCAGTGCTTGAAAAAAAGGATTTTGTCCTCCGCCGGTTGAAAAAAATCTTGCGAGGGGGGGCAAATTGTCGTACCTTTCTTGATCAAACATAAAACAGCGGCTCTCATTCAAATCGCACCTGGCAGGAATACCATGGGAAAACGAATCTCCTTTTACATCATCGCGCTTGCACTCCTGATGACGGCCGGCACCAGCGCGGCCGCTGAACCCGGCCAGAGCGGCATGGTCGTGCTGGAGGACAAGGAGGGGCGGCTCTGCGGCACCCCGATCATCGCTCAACAGCAGCAGCTTCTGATCGAGAACACCCGGCTGCTGTCGCCGGAGATGCCGGCCTCCCTGGCCAAGGAGGCCAAGGTGGTCCATGAGGTCGGCGATACCCTCAGCTTTTATACTGTCGACTTTAGCACCTCCTCCTACACCACAATCAAGGCGGTCTGCAGGGAAAAGACCGCACAGACCTACATCTTTGTCGGCGCCGAGGAGCTGGTCTTTGACCGGGTGAGCGACGCCGATATCCTGGCCTTCAAGACCGCTTTCGAATCGCGCACGCCGGCCGGCTCGCTCGATCCCGACAAGGGGATCTACAGCCTGGTCACCGGCGTCTACGGCAGCCCTCCCAACCGTTTTGGCGAAGGGTATGTCTATATTCTCATTCACGATATCAAGGACAATTACGACCCGGACACAGGCAAGCGGGTCTATATCGCGGGCTATTTCAGCCCCACCGACCAGACTACCGGCACCTACAGCAACCGCAAGGATCTCATCAACGTCGACTGCTATCCCCAGAATCCCTCCCATGCCGGAGCCCTGGCGACCGTCGCCCACGAATTCCAGCACCTCATCCACAACGGTCTGGATGCGGACGAAGACAACAATGGTCTCTGGGTGAACGAGGGAGCCTCCGAATACAGCGAGGTGCTCTGCGGGTACGGCCTGCGCATGCCGACCTACTACCTATTGCATCCTGAACGGTCTCTCACCCAGTTCAATGCCAGCGATGAAAACCTCTGGGACTATCAGAAGGTCGCCCTCTGGACCTACTATCTGGCGGAAAAATTCGGTCCGGAACTCATCGGCGCCATCGTCAAGGATCCCAAGAACAGCCTGGATGGGGTCCGCAGCGCGCTGATCAAGCGCGGCATCACCCTCAGCTTTGAAGATATCTTTGCCAATTTCGCCATCGCCAACTATGCCGACAACCCCGTCCTGGGCGAGAACAGCTACTACTCCTACGACAAGATCCGCCTCCCGAGCCTGCCGGCTTCCTCGCCGCACGCCGTCTATCCGCTGAAAGAGCAGAACCGGACCCTGCCCAGCTACTCGATGGGCTATTACCGATTCACCGGCGAGGACTCGACCGCCGTGCTCCAGCTGCAGGGGAAACCCGGCGCCGAGTTCCGGGCGCGGATCTACGCTACGGGAGCCACCCCCTCCGTGCAGGAGATCGCACTGGATGCGACCAACAGCGGGCAGTTCCCGCTCAACAATATCGGCGTCTCCGCCGAGGCTGATGTTTTCACCGCCGTGAGCCTGGGCAGCAGCAACTCCTTTACTTACTCGGTGACCAGCGATCTCACCGATCGGGCTATGCCCACATTCCTTTCGGGACCGCAGGAACTGATCCCCACCGGAACTTCGATCACGATCTCATGGACGACCGATGAACAGTCCACCAGCCTGATCGAGTATGGTCCGACCAGCGCCTACGGCAGTGTCCTCACCGATACCGCCCTCGTCACCTCGCACCTGGTCACCCTCACCGGACTCGAACCCAACTCCACCTACCACTACCGGGTCGGTTCCACCGATGCCTATGGCAATGGGCCCCGCTACAGTGCCGATTTTCAGTTCCGCACAGCCTTCGGGAGCGACAATACTGTGGCTGCAGTCGAACAGAGCCACTCCTATGCCTATTCAGGCCGGAGCATGGCGCGGATGCCGGACGGCAGCCTACATCTGCTCTATCATCAGGTTTCCGGCGCCAGGCGCTTCATCTATCACAAGAGCACCGCCGATGACGGCGCCACGTGGTCCGATGCCCTCCCCGTCGATGCGAGCCTCTTTCACAGCGGCATGCCCGCCATCGCCGCCGATCACCTCGGCCGCCTCCATGTTGCCTGGCACGCCCGCGCCGGTTCGGCCACAGACAAGCTTAAAATCTATTACAGCCGCTCCGATGATCTGGGCAGAAGCTGGTCAGCGCCCCTGTGCATCGGCTCCGATGATGAAAACGATCTCCTCTACGCCGCGATTGCGGTTGATGCATACGGAAACCCGCATGCGGTCTGGAACATCGCTCTCTACGATGATGAATATGCCGGCGATATCTTTTACGCCCGTTCCGGGGACGGCGGCCTCTCATGGGGCGCCAACAGGATGATCAGCAGCGGCGCCGGCGACCGGCGCTGCCATGTGCCCGTCCTCGACATCACCCCCGCAGGCGAGATCTGGGTGGTATGGACCGACGGCGTCTTTGATCAGGAGAGCCGCCACGTCTGGCATACCCGCAGCGCCGATCATGTGAACTGGAGCGCTCCCGCCGCCGTCACCACTTCGGGCGTCCTCTATGACCGCTATCCCTCCCTGGTGATTGACGACCGCTCGGTCGTCCACCTCGCCTATGCGGACAACTACTCCCCGGGCGATATCCGCATCATGTACACCCGCCATGCCGGCGACGGCTGGTCCGAACCCGTCCCCGTGGCCCAGTCGGCCACCGGCAATGTCAGCGCCCCCAGCCTGACCGTCGACTCCCTGGGCGTACTCTACCTCGTCTATCATGACGACCAGGGCTCCGCCACCCTCGGCCGGTATATCTCCGCACCCGCCGAAACGGCCGACGGCCCCGCACTGGCCAAACCCTCCGCCTCGGACGGAGATATATTTTTCGCCCTCTGCAAAAAGGAGGTATGGCTTTCGGGCGGCAACATCAGCAACGATGATGTGGCCAATGAATATCCGGAGACGCCGCGGCGGGTGCCAGCGGGCTCGCTGGACGCGATCTGGATGCGCAGCTTCTCGACCGTCGATAACCGGATCCAGTATATCCATCTCCCGACCGAGCCGGCAACCTTGCGTCAGCCGCTGCGTGTCAGCGCCAAATATCCGGAGGCCGATGCCGCGGGGATCTCTTACTTCAAGCAGGACTTTTACATCCAGGTCGATTTCGATCAGCGGGTGATCAGCGACTCGATCACGGCGGCGACCTTCAAGGTCACCAGCGCCGCTCAAGGCCCCCTCGTCGGCTTTATCACCTACGATCAGAGCCAGCGCCGCCTCCTCTTTAATGTCAACGCTAATCTGCTCCCCGAAGATCTCATCACAGTCGTGCTGAGCGGCACCATTCCCCAGGAGGGCGGGAGCGGGCTGGACGGCAATGGCAACGGCATCGACGAGGGATCACCGGCGGATGACTACAGCTGGAGCTTCCGGACTGGAACTCAGGATCTGCAGCCGCCGGCCCTGGCCATCGGCATCGCCCAGAATCCGGTGCTCACTCGTTACATGGACATCTACCTCTTTCCCTCCGAGGCCCTGCTCAGGCACCCCAGCGTCGAGATTGGTGGCAGCACCATTCCGGCTCTGCGCGTGCCCGGTGAGGCCCTGATCTACAAAGCCGACTTCCGGCTCGATGAGAGCGGGATCGTGCAGATCAAGGCCACCGGTGAAGATCTGGCCGGGAATGCGGGCCAGAGCGAACGGCTCTTCTCCGCCCAGTTCATGCTCGCGGAGAGCGGCGGCATGCTCTCCTCACCCGACGGCCGCCTTTCGCTGCAGATCGGCGAAAAAAGTCTTCCCCATGACCTCTATCTGACCATGGTGCCCGAAAAAGCCGGGGCAGCAGAGACCGCACCCGAATACGTAATCGGACCCGCCCGCCTGACCCTGGCGCGTCCGGTGCAGCTGCGCATCGCCGTACCGGCGGCTGAGGACAAGCGCTACTATATAGAGCAGAAGCGGCCGGATGGATCCTGGGAGCCCCTGGCCGGGGAGGTTGAGAACGGCGTCGTCAAGGCCGCCACACAGAGCCTGGGCACTTTCCGCCTGGCCTCTGTCACGCAGGTCATCCCTCGCCAGTTCGGCCTCCACCAGAACTTCCCCAATCCCTTCCGGCGCGGCCTGGAGACGACCACCTTCCATCTCGATCTGCCCGTGCAGCAGGAGGTCGAGGTCGCCGTTTACAACCTCCTCGGTGAGCGCATCCGGCTGCTGACCCGGGGCACTCTCCCCGCAGGCGTACACACCTTGCAGTGGGACGGCCGCGATGAAAACCGCAGCGCCGTGGCCAGCGGAGTCTATTTCTACCGCTGTATCACCCCCGGCAATTCATTCACCCGAAAAATGCTCATCCTCCAGTAGACCGGAGCGATGAATGCAAACCCCACATCGAAACGACGGAACGAGCATGAAGACCAGTTACTCCACATTAAGAACCTGTAACCGCGGCGGCAGCCGGCTGCTCCTCATTTTAGCGCTCGGAGCCCTGCTGTTGAGCGCCGGGTGCGGCGGCGACAACGGGACCAACCCGGTCAACAAGCCCAAGCCCCGGATCGTTGATATCCCAGAAGTCAGCGAGCTGTCATCGGCCCAGGCGACCATCAGCTGGACGACCGATATCGAGGCCACCTCGGCGGTGCTTTTCGGCACTGTGAGCGGATCCTATCCCCGTAAAGACAGCAGCAACGCCCTGAAAACGACTGTTCACAGACGTACGCTCACCTCGCTGACGTCCAATACCCTTTACTATTTCGTCGTCCGTTCGAGATCCGAGGGGGGCATGATCAGCTCCGAAGAGGGCACTTTTCAGACCGGGATGGCGCCCGCCGACATAGCCGCGGCCGCCTGGGATCTTTACCGGCAGGCCAAGATCGGCGAGGCGGTGGACATGTTCGAGACGCTCAGACAGGCGCAGGCCCAATCTTTTGAAGCCTTCACCGGGCTGGGCTGGTGCTACGCCCATCCGCAGGTCGATTCACTCGAAAAAGCCGTGAGCTTTTTCAGCGGCTCCCTGGCGCTGTACGCTGTCAACGCTGATGCGAGCGCCGGACGCGGTTTTGTCCGGCTCGCCCTGAACCAGTTCACTCAGGCGATCGCCGATTTCGACAAGGTGCTCTCCATCAATCCCGCCTACAAATTCGCCTATGATGCCCGGGTCAGCGCGGCAGCGGTGCGGCTGGGACTGGCTGAAGCCCATTTTTATCTGCAGAACTTTACCGCCGCCCAGGGCCAGATCGACCAGCTTGCCGCCGGCAACGGACTGCAGCCCGGCACACCCGCAACCTGGAGCGTGGAGGGCGTTCTCTATGCGAGTTATCCCGAAGCCCTGCTCGCCTGGATCGAAAAACTCAAGGCCCAGGGATGAGAACCGCCCCCGCGTGCGGAGTGAAATGAAAAAGCCCTGACTGTTCAACAGTCAGGGCTTTTTTCTTGCGTCTCTTGCCGGTGCGGCGGCCGCTTTTCTCGGGACCGGGCCCCGTTTTTATGCGCCGGGCCGGTCAGGCGGATTCGGCCATGCCGTTCTGGCGATCATAGTCCTTGCGCTGCTGGACCGAAAGGATGGCCTTGCGCAGCCGGATCGATTTCGGGGTCACCTCGACCATTTCATCCTCCTTGATGAACTCGATCGCCCGTTCCAGGGTCAGGGGAGTGAACGGGGTGAGCTGGACTGCCTCGTCCTTGGTTGAGCTGCGCATGTTGGTCAGTTTTTTTTGTTTGGTGGGATTGACGTCGATATCATTGTCCCGGTTGTGCTCGCCGATGATATGGCCTTCATAGGTGGGCTCGTTGGGGCCGACGAAGAGGGTGCCGCGCGGCTCGAGGTTGCCGAGCGCATACGGCACGGTCTCACCCGAACGGTCGGAGACGATCGAACCGGTGAGGCGCGAGACGAAATCGCCGCGATAGGGCTCGTAGCCGTCGAGCAGGAAATTCATGATGCCGGTGCCCTTGGTGTCGGTCAGGAATTCGTTACGGTAGCCGATGAGAGAGCGCGAGGGGAGCGAGAATTCGACCCGGACCCGGCCGGTGCCATGGTTGACCAGATTGAGCATGCGCGCCTTGCGCCGGGAAAGCTTTTCGGTGACGATGCCAAGGAACTGTTCCTCGCAGTCGATGAAGAGGTGCTCGATCGGCTCGTGACGAACCCCGTTGATGTTCTTGTAGATGACGCTCGGCCGTCCGACGCAGAGTTCAAAATCTTCGCGGCGCATCTGCTCGATGAGGATGGCCATCTGGAATTCGCCGCGCCCCTTGACAATGAAACGGTCGGGGCTTTCGCCCGGCTCGACCCGGATCGAGACATTGCGCAGCACCTCCTTCGACAGACGCTCGCGCAGTTTGCCCGATTGCACATGCCGCCCTTCGCGTCCGGAGAGGGGGGAGGTATTGATCGTGAAAAGCATCGAGATGGTCGGCTCATCGACGGTGATGCGCTTGAGGGGCTTGGGGGCCTGGGCCGTGCAGATGGTGTCACCGATGTGGACCTCTTCGATGCCCGCCAGGTTGATGATGTCGCCGGGCTGAGCCCGGTCGGTCTCGCGCAGGGTGACGCCGTCGTAAACCTGGATGCGGGTGATCCGCAGCGGGATCCCGCCCTTTTCCTCGGTGATGCAGATCAGGGCGTCGTTGTTATGGGCGCTGCCGTTGAAAACCCGGCCGATGGCCAGACGGCCGAGATAGTCGGAGTAATTGAGGTCCGAGACCAGCATCTGGAAAGGCTCCTCCGGATCGTAGGCCGGCGGCGGAATATGCTCGAGGATGGCGGCGAAAAGCGGGCGGAGGTCGTTTCCCGGCTCGCTCAGGGTGTTCTGGACGACGCCCTGGCGGCCGATCGCATAGAGAATGGGGAATTCGATCTGCTCTTCGGAAGCGTCGAGGTCGATAAAGAGATCAAAGATCTCGTTGAGGACCTGCTGCGGCCGGGCATCCTTGCGGTCGATCTTGTTGATCACCACGATGATCTTGAGATTTTCTTCGAGGGCCTTCTTGAGGACAAAGCGAGTCTGCGGCAGGGGCCCCTCGGAGGAATCCACCAGGAGGATGGCGCCGTCGACCATCTTGAGGGCGCGTTCGACCTCGCCCCCGAAATCGGCATGGCCCGGGGTGTCGAGAATGTTGATCTTGATCCCCTCCCAGCTGACCGAGCAGTTTTTCGCCGCAATCGTGATGCCGCGTTCGCGCTCGAGATCCATGTTGTCCATGATGCGCTCCTCGACCTGCTGGTTTTCGCGCCAGAGCCCGCTTTGACGGAACATCTGGTCGACGAGCGTGGTTTTGCCGTGATCGACATGCGCGATTATGGCGATATTGCGGATGAGGGGATTGGTGGCGGTCCTTTTCACTCTTGCTGGCCTCGCATGGTTAAGGTGCATTTGAGCATGGCGGCTCATGATTGGCGGATTGAACAGTTCATAATATACGCACATGTTTTACCATTAACTAAAGAAAAATTGAGCGATTTCGCGGCCGGGCCGGAGCGTGCTGTGGTGCTGAGGCAAAAAAAAGGCGGATCCCGAAGGATCCGCCTTTTTACAGCAGGTTAATGGATGAGCAGAGGAAGGAGTTATTTGATGAGGGTCATCCTCTGGCTCAGCTCGGCGTCGGGCATCTTGAGAAGGTAGAGATAGGCGCCGGTGGGCAGATCGTGCCCGGCATCATCGCGTCCGTCCCAGATCGCTGAATAGCTGCCGGTTTCAAGCGGCTTGGAGACCAGCAGACGAACGCGCTGTCCCTGCAGGTTGTAGACGGCCAGAGTAACCTGTCCGGCCTGCTTGATGGAGTACGAGATGCGCGTCTGGGCGTTGAAGGGATTGGGCGAGTTCTGTTCAAGGCGGTTGGCCGCCGGCTTGGCCACCTCGACCATGACCGGCCCGTGCCACTGCATCATCCCGTCGGCGGCAATGTCGACGATCTGATAGTAGTAGACCCCGCCCGCCTCAGCCGTCTCATCCACGTAGCGGTAGCGGTGTGCGCTCGCGCTGCTGCCCGCCCCCGGGATCATCCTGGTGTTGATCTGCGTGAAGATGCCCCCCTCCTCGGTGGCGCGATAGACGTTGAAGCCCAGGTTGCTGGTTTCGGACTGGGTCTCCCACTGCAGCACCACCGCGCCGCCCATCGCTGTGGCGAAAAAGGAGCTCATTTCGACCGGGGTGTAGACGGGGACCAGATAGTCCTCAACTTCACCGTCCGGCGCCGGACCGCCGGCCTGCAGGCCGGTGACCGAGCTGAAACGGAAGCGGCAGAAGGAGAAGAGTTCCTCGAGTCCGGTCATCGGCACCTCGACGGAAAGGGGATTGACGCCAGCGCTCAGGGCGAGATCGATGATGGCATGTTCACCATCCTGGTCCCAGGTGCCGTCGCCGTTCCAGTCGAACCAGACGTTGAGGTAGCCGGGAGCGGCCGCGGTGACCTCCATCTGTCCCGCCTGCCCCTGATAGAACTTGCTCTTGAACTCAACCCCGTCTTCATCATCGATGCCGATGGTATCATCACCGTCGGCCTTGTCGCCGGGCTGGCCATCACTCTCGGTGTCAATGGCGGCGCCGAGAAAATAGCCGGGTTTGTAGGTGTGACGTGCGCCGTCGTGGCTGAGCAGTGTGGGGAAACCATGCTCCATCGCATCCCCCATATCCACTTCACCCTTGCTGGTGGCGAGCACCATACCGCTCCAGAAGATCGAGTCGCCGATGTCTTCAGGGGAAGAAATGGTCATCTTGACCTCGGTGACCTCACCGGGCACGGCCTTGAGGATGATGGTTTCGACCAGCACTTCGTCACCGAAATTGGGATCGTCATAGTTCTTTTCAACCACGCGGGGGCCGGCCTCGGCGCGCAGGCGGGCGATGCGGCTGGAACTCTCCTTGTCGGTGATCACACAAGTGATCTGGACGTCGCGCGGTCCGAAGGTGGCCGGTATGGTCTGGACTTCACTCCAGGTATTGGGCCGGTCGCCGGCTTCCCACCACAACCCCTGATGGACGAGCTTGCCGACGGTGAAGGGGGCTTGGGGATTTCTGCGAAAGAGGTAGGCGACCACTGCGCGGGCGCAGCTGTAGCCGGGGTTGGCATCCCCCTCCATGTAGACCTTGATGAAAGAGGCGGGCTTGAGCATCTTTTCATAGTGATAGCCGTACCCTTTGGTGATGACCGCCGGCACATCAAGATGGTACTTTTCCAGCGGGGTGACGATAAAAGCCTCCTCCGGGGGGGTGTACTCCGGCGGAACCTTGGCGACAACCTGGACCAGCATGCTGTCCACTGTTTCGGGATTGGGGATGTAAATGATCTGCGGACTGGCCGAGACCGATTTGTTCCCCAGACCGAGAGCGATAACCTCAAGCTGCTGCCCTTCCGCGCAGACAAAGCTCGAGCCTCCCTCCTGGGCCTCTCCGGCCAGGGCCCAGATCAGAAGCAGGCCCGCAGCCGCCCGGACGACGATTTGTTTCCTTCTGTTCATCTTGTTCCTCTCCCCGGGTCAAAGTCGGGCGCTCCCAGGCAGTTCCCCTGCCATAAAACAGCGTCACTTTTGTCCCTTTTCTTTGACAGTGCCATGAATTGTATTATTTCTATCCTGTTAAAATACAATTCATTATGGATTGAATTTGCCGCTCCTCGAAGCCTGTTTTACAATAATCAGGCCAGAGTCGAAAATTCTGGCTTTTTATATCCAGGATGATTATTTTTAGGCGATGCCCAAGGGCGGGAGCGCACGCACGGCGCCCCACCGCTCGCGAGGATTTGCATCCAGCCCGTCCCGAGAGGAGAGAGAATGAGATTTTCCTGCTGCTGTCTGCTGCTGCCGTTCATTCTGCTGTTTCTGTCCTTTTCCCCGCGGAGTGCAAAGGCCGGGGAGTGGCAGAAAGCTGTGCCGCCCCTGGCGACGCGCTGGTTTGCCGAGGCGGGGCCGGAAAAGGCCCGGCCCGAGTACCCCAATCCGGCTATGGCGCGCGAGTCGTGGATGAACCTCAACGGTCTCTGGCGCTACGCTATCCGGCCGCGCGGGGAGCAGATTCTGGCCCAGGCACTCCCCGGTTCGGGACCGGCGCCGATGGGTTGGGAGGGGGAGATCCTCGTTCCCTGGCCGGTCGAATCGGCCCTCTCCGGGGTTCAGCGTCCGGTCTCACCGGAGCAGCGTCTCTGGTACCGCCGCACTTTTACCGTTCCCGCCGGTTGGCGCAAGGAGCGGGTCCTCCTTCATTTTGAGGCGGTGGACTGGCAGACCCAGGTCTGGGTCAACGGCATTGAGGTCGGCTATCATGAAGGCGGCTACGACCCTTTTACCTTTGATATCACCGCCGCCCTTGAATACGCCGGCGAAGAGGTGATCACCGTCGCGGTCTGGGATCCTACCGATACCGGCACCCAGCCGCGCGGCAAGCAGGTGCTCAAGCCCGGCGGCATCTTTTACACCGCCTGCACGGGCATCTGGGGGACGGTGTGGATCGAGCCGGTGCCTGTGACCCGCATCAAGGAGTTGCGCATTGTTCCCGATGCCGCCGCCGGCGCTGTCACTGTGACCTGCCGCATCGCCGGCGCAGGGTCCCATGAGCGCCTTGCCGTCACTGCACTCGAGGAGGCCCGGGTGGTCGCTTCCGGGAGCGGCGCCGCCGATGCCGCCCTCCGGCTGACCATTCCCGGGGCCCGGCTCTGGTCGCCTGCCTCGCCCCACCTCTACGACCTTACAGTCCAGCTCCTGCGCAGCGGCAAGGTGATCGACGAGGTTAAAAGCTATTTCGGCCTCCGCACCATTGCCATCGGTCCGGACCAGGCGGGTGTGACCCGGCTCCTTCTCAACGGCGAGCCCCTCTTTCAGGCCGGTCCTCTCGACCAGGGCTTCTGGCCCGACGGCATCTACACGGCGCCGACCGAGGAGGCCATGGTCTATGATCTTGAGGTGCTCAAGAGGATGGGCTTCAACATGCTGCGCAAGCATGTCAAGGTCGAACCGCGCCGTTTTTACTGGCACTGCGACCGCCTCGGCCTGCTCGTCTGGCAGGACATGCCCAGCGGCGATCGTTCCATCTCGCCCCAGGATGACGATATTGTGCGCAGTACCGCATCCGCCAGCCAGTACTATCTCGAGCTGGAACGCATGATCACCAGCCATTTCAACCATCCGAGCATCGTCATGTGGGTCCCCTTCAACGAGGGGTGGGGGCAGTTCGAATCCGGCAAGGTGGTCGATTTTATCCGCGGCCTCGATCCCACCCGG
>DAOOPF010000049.1:0-20704 GCA_035388125.1 bacterium
ATCGATCTCGTACACCAGGTAGGTGCCGCCCTGGAGGTCGAGCCCGCGGCGGATCGCACGGCCTTGCAGCTTGGCGATCCTGGTGTTGAGCTTGATCAGATTATCAGAGAGACGCAGGGCTTCATCTCTGTTGCTCTCGGTTACAGCCCGGCGCACAGAGCCCTCCAGTTCGCCGCTGGTGACGCCGACCTCAATATCGGTCTTGCTCAAACCGGAGAGAGTGCCAAGTTTGGTGATCAGCGCGGACTCTTGATCGAGCAGGTTGTTGACCTGAAAAGTGGGCATCAGGGAGAGCACGGCCACGACGATCAGGGCCAAAACGAAAATAAGCTTGAAAATCAGAGCTCGTTGCATGAATGAAAAACCTCCTGAAAGGGAATTTTGGCGGACATAACCTAGAAATATAGCTCATTTTACCTAAATATGCAAACAAAAAGAACGGGCCGCTTACCAAAGGAACTCGCCTGATCACCATGCCCTGTGCATCCTGCTCTCCGCTAGCCGGACTCTTGCAGACGGCACTCCGGAGCGAGGGAGAGACGCTTCTGCCGGTCTCCGCAAGGCGTCGGATCTGGGGGACCTAAAAGCTGTACGGTCAGGATCCAGCGGACCGCTATTCCTCGTAGAGCAGCTTGATCAGGCCGGCCTTGACGGCATCGTGGAGCACCAGCTGCGCGCGCAGATCGGCAACGGCCTCGATCCCGCCGCTGAAAGAACCCTCGGCTTCATAGACATAATCATGCAGCGGCGAATAGAGTTCCACCCCGCGGCCATTCCGGTTGACGGTCTCGTCCTCTTTCCACCCCTCCGCCACCACACCGGCGGGCCGCCCGCTGACGATCTGCTTGATGGCCGCAGCGCTCTCCTTTGAGAACTCCTTGATCCTGACGGAGAAGGAGCCGGAACTGATCTTCCTGGCCTGAATGGGATGGCCTGAGAGGCCGAGGGCGGCAGCGGCATCCTTTTGCAGAGCCGTCCAGAAATCCTCCTCGATGACGATGCGCTGGAAAAGATCGGCAAGACCGACCAGCTCCTTCAGCTTTTCGGAAAGCGACTCGGCTTCAATCCCGGCCTCTTCGTTGATGAAAAAGCGGAAGCTCCTGCCGGTTCCGGCGAGATAGCCCTCGAGGAAGCCCTTGGCAAAGCGGGCGTCCGATTTGAGCACCACTTCCATGTATCTACCGCTCATTTCCTTCTCCTGAGATCAGATTTATACTTTCTACAGCCGCCGGATCATTCCGCCGGCACCAGTTCGCGGACGGCATCGATGATGGTGCCGTCGCGGAATTCGATCACCGCCACCACGCGGTCGGTAAATACCGGCTTCTCGGGTGCGCCTGACAGCTTTAAGGCGATGTCGCGCAGTTCCTCGATCGGTTTCAGGGGCAGAGTACTGCCCTTGAGGCGGTCGAGCAGCTCCTGCCGGCGGGGATTGACGGCGATGCCGTACTCGGTCACCACCACATCGATCATCTCTCCCGGAGCCGTCACCGTGGTCACCCGGTCCAGCACGATGGGCAGGCGGCTGCGCACCAGCGGGGCGGTGATCATCGTCACCTGGGCGTCGGCCGCATCGGTAAAGCCGCCGATGCCGTGCAGCAGCCAGCCGTCGGAGTGGGTATTGACGTTGACGTTGAAATCGAGGTCGATCTCCGTCGCACCCAGCACCGAGACCTTGAGGATCCGGGCGAAGCAGCCCTTGGTATGATAATCATACGAAACAAAGGGATTGGTCTCGATGTGGCGGGGATGGTCGCGCAGGGAGCGCACTCCGTCGAGGTCGAAGCTCTGGCCGTCGAGGATATAGCGGGTGAGGCCGTTCTCGAGCATATCGACCATATACCGGGTCGACCCGCCGCGGACGAAATCGGCCACCACGCCCGCCTCGTGCATGAGTTCGCTCATATATTTGACAAAGGCGAGCGAAACCCCGCCGGCGCCGGCCTGAAAGCTGAAATGGGGATCGGTCATGAGGCCCGACTCGCTGACAAAGCGGGCGGCATACTCGGCGATGAGAAGACGGGTGGGAGAACGGGTGATCTGGGTCGTGCCCGAGACGATCTGGCTCGGGTCGCCGATGGAGTCGACCACCACGACATAATCGACGTTGCCGCCCTCGATGCTCCAGGGATGGCAGGGAAAATCCACAAGGTGATCGGTCACCACCACCACCTTGTCGGCGAAGAGAGAGTCGGCCAAAGCGAAGCCGAGCGGGCCGCAGGCGGAGGGGCCGTTGACGCCGTTGGCGTTGCCATGGCTGTCGGCGCAGGGCGCCGCGATGAAAGCGACATCGATGTGGAGATCGCCGTCCTGGAGGGCGCGGTAGCGGCCGCCATGCGAGCGCAGCACCGCGGTCTTTTTCATTTTGCCCAGCGAGCAGGCGCGGCCGATGGGGCCGTTCATCGAGCCCTCAATATGGGAGATCATGCCGGATTCGATATGGTCGGCCAGCCCGCCGTGAACCGGGAAAAGGGCCGAAGGGGCGAGCACCAGATCTTTCAGACCGCGCGCGGCCAGCTTCTCCACCACCAGGTTGACGAGGAAATCACCGTTGCGCAGATGATGATGAAAAGAGATCACCATGCCGTCGCGGATCTCGCAGGCGTCGATCGCCGCATCGAGGTCAGTGAGTAGCTTGTTACCGTAGCGGGCGGCCGCGGGGATACTCCCGCCGTAGCGCATGCCCCCGCCTGTATCGGCATGAGCCCCCATGAAAGGCCGCACGCTGCGGCCATTGACTTCCGTGGGCACCATACGCCCGAGACTGTTCTTCACCATGCTCATATCTTTTCTTCCTCTCCGAGAATGCCATGAGCGCGGGCGCGCTCCAGTATCTTTTGCGCGCGCGCCACCACCGGGGCATCGATCATCTTGGTGCCGAGAGAGACAACGCCCAATCCCCTGGCCTTGGCCTCCGCCAGAGCGGCCACAATTTTCTGCGCTTTTTCAATCTGCTCCGGTGAGGGGCAAAAGGCCTCGTGAACCGGCTTGATCTGGCTCGGATGGATCACCCCCTTGCCGTCAAAACCCTGGGCCATCGCCTCCCGCGCGCTGGCGGTCAGCCCCTCGACATCCTGCACATCGGAGTAGACCGTGTCGATCGCCTGGATCCCCGCCGCCTTGGCCGCCAGCACGATCATGCTGCGCGCCACATAATGTTCTTTCCCCTCGACTGTCCGTTCGACCCCCAGATCCGCGGTGAAATCCTCGGCCCCGAAACAGAGGGCGATATTGCGCTTGCCGGCCGTGGCGATCTCGTAGGCGTGGAGCACGCCCCTGGCGGTCTCGATCAGGGGCATGAAAAGAAGGGGATGGGTCAACCCCGCCTTTGCCTCCAGCGCCGCGACCAGCTCCTCCACCGCCAGAATATCCGCCGCGCTCTCGCACTTGGGAATGAGCAGGGTGTCAGGCGCCGCGCCGACGATCTCCTCGAGATCCTCGACGCCGTAAGGGGTCGAAAGCGGGTTGATGCGCACAATGCGCTCGCTGCTGCCGAATTCCAGGGCGCCGAGGGCATGTTTGACGAGGATGCGCGTCGCATATTTTTCCGGGGGCGCCACTGAATCCTCGAGGTCGAGGATCAGACAGTCCGCCCCGAAAAGATGGGCGTTGAGCATCAGATCAGGATTGCTGCCGGGCAGATAGAGGCGCGTCCGCCGCAGCCGGTTTTTATCCGCCGGCGAACGCAGCGCGCCGGCCGGGGGCTTGAGTCCGGTCTTGTGGCCGGCGGCGCGGGCGGCGGCCTCGATGCGCGCCCGGATCACCCAGTCCAGCGCGCCCCGGTCATGGATGGTCACCCGGGCATGCCGGATGCCCAGCTCTTGCAGGGCCGTTTCAGCAGCAGCCTTGATGGCCTTGCCATAGAGGGCCTTGACCGAACTGTTGACCTGGATTTCCAGGCCACCCTGATCGAGTATCCCGATCTCGACCAAAAGATCGCTCTTTTCGTCGCGTCCGGCCCTGCCGGTCAGTGTCTCCATATCATCGCTTCTCCGATTGTTTCACAGGTTACGAATTGTTCAATTTATCCATTCCAGCTTTCCCATGCAACCCTTCTTTGCACTCCTCACGCCCCGGCTGCTTTCTCCCCGCGGCGCTTTTCGAGAATGGCGCGTGCGGCCGTCAGATTCTCCGGACTGGCGAGGATCAGCAGCACATCCCCCTCCTCGAGCACGGTCGATCCCCCCGGCATGACAAATTTCTCGTTCCGCGAAATCAGGGTGATGAGGCAGTCTCTGGGGAACTCGAGTTCGAGGATCTGCTTTCCCGCCGCCTCAGACCCATAGGGCACAAAGAGATCGACCAGCTGCAGGTCCATCGCCTCGGAGTTGTCAAAGTCGATGGGGTAGCGGCGCTGGCGCACCAGGGGCGCATCCACTTTGGCCAGCCGCGCCATCAGGGGAATAGTGGTGCCCTGCAGCAGGACCGAGGAGATGACGATGAAAAAGACGAGATTGAAAATATAGTGAGTCTGGTCAAGTCCGGCCAGCATGGGAAAGGTGGCGAGTACGATCGGCACCGAGCCGCGCAGACCGACCCACGAGATCAGGTGCTTTTCACGAAAATTGAAACGGAACGGCATCAGGCCGATAAAGACCGCCGCCGGCCTCGCCACCAGGATCAGCACCAGGGCGATCAGCAGCCCCTGGCCGGCCACCGGGATCAAATGAGAGGGAAAGACCAGCAGGCCCAGCGTCAGGAACATCAGTATCTGCATCAGCCAGGCGATGCCGTCCTGAAAACGGATCAAGCTCTTCTTGTGGGAAAAGCTCTCCTTGCTCAGCACCAGGCCGGCAATATAAACCGCCAGAAAGCCGCTGCCCTTCAGCCAGGCGGTCAGAGCGTAGGTCAGCAGCACCCAGCCCAGGGAGAAGACCGGATAGAGACCCTCGTAGTCGAGTTTGACCCGGTTGATGATCCGGATGAAAAGCCTGGCCATGGCGTATCCCAGAACCAGACCGAGGATCATCTGCTGCAGGAAAAGCGGGATCAGGCTCGTCAGCGATTTTTCCGGATGGGTGATCAGTTCGATCATCCCGACCGTCAGAAAGACCGCCATCGGATCGTTGCTTCCGGACTCGAGCTCGAGCAGCGGTCGCAGTGGCTCCTTGAGCCCGACATTCTTCGAGCGCAGCACGGCGAACACTGCGGCTGCGTCGGTTGAGGAGACGATCGCCCCGATCAGCAGGCTCTCCATCCAGGGGTGGTCAAGCAGGTAATGGATGCAGAGGCCGGTGATCAAGGCTGTGCTGAGGACGCCGACGGTGGCCAGGGTAGCCGCCGGCCGCACCACGCGGCGCACGGCCGCAAAATCGGTCTCCAAACCGCCGGCGAAGAGGATAAAAGCGAGGGCCACCGTACCGAGCGCCTGGGCCATCCGCGCATTGTCGAAATAGATGCCGCCGGGCCCTTCATAGCCGGCGAGCATACCGATGCCGAGAAAGAGCAGCAGCGTCGGCACGCCATAACGTTCCGAAACCTTGCTCAGCAGGACACTGCTGACCACGATCACCGCCGCGGTCAGGAGGAGAAGCTCGCCGCTCATGACCGGCAGCCCGGAATCGCGTTATTTTTTAAGCAGAAACTTGGCAAAATAGGGTTTGGTCTCCGTGTCGACGCGCAGAAAGTAGAGCCCGGAGGGATGACGCGTCAGATCGATGCGCTGCTCCCGGGGATGGCTCAGCTGCAGCACCAGCTGGCCGAGCTCGTTATAGACTTTAACCGACCGGGCTGTAATCCCCTTTTCGAGAGCAAAGGAGAGTGTGCCGTTGGCGGGATTGGGCCAGACCGGTACGCTCAGGCGCAGTTCCGGAGAGACCGGAAAGCGCTCCGCTGCGACGCTGGTCTGCAGTGCGCCCCACTGCGCGGTGGTGGTGTCGTACTGCTGCACCGATTTTTGGGTCATATTGTAGCGATAGCAGGCATCGCTGATGGAGGTATCCCCTTCGGTCCAGATGGTGGAGATGCCGCCTGCAACGTAAAAGAGGGTATCCCCGTTGGAGATATCCATCGAGAGCGCGGCGTGCGAGACCGGCGGCAGCCCGGCTGCAATCACGCGGCTGTAGAGCTGACCGTCGCGAGCCGTGATCGAGACCAGATCGCCGCGGATCTCCTCTCCGGTCGCGGCGCCGCCTTTTTGCAGAAAGGTGTAGCCCTTGCCGCCCCAGGCAAACAGGGTGCCGCCGTCAGTGAGCGTGGCCGCCGAGGCGCGCGGCATGACAAAGGGCCCCTGGATGGGCGGCCCCCAGCCGAATCCGGTTTGGGGATTGTACTGATAGTTCTCGTAATTGATGCCGTTCTCGTTCTGGCCGCCCCAGAAGTGCCAGGTATCGGCGCCCTTGTCATAGATGGCCGCGTGCCCGTAAAGGGCCCGCGGCGTCTCCTTGGCCGTGAAAAAGATCTCCTCCTCGGCGATATCCGCCTGATAGAGCATGTTGGAGAGGACGCCGTCATTGTTGATCCCGCCGTGGAAAACGGCCCTGCCGGTCATCTCCTTGCCGCCGGCGGAAAAGGGCGAAAAATCCGCCGCGGCAGCCATCTTCTCATGGTCGAAAAAAGGGTGGAAAGCGAGCTGGCGCCACTGTCCCGTTTTCAAATTGAGCATGTAGACGGCGCTGTCGCCGTTGGCGCTGCGGCCGCCGAAGCAGTAGATAAAACCGTCGAGCTTGTTCTGCAGGGCCTGATGACCGGCCATGGGCGGCACCTTCAACCAGGTCTCGTCATAGGGCTTGAGCTGGACCCATTCACCGGTGTCGCGGTTCCATTTCCAGATCTCATCCGAGCGGTCAATTTTAGTGATTTTGTAATGGGCCAGACCGTCGATGTCAACGTAGCGGAACTCTTTCGTCCTGAAGCCGCCGATCATGATGTCGACATCATCGCCCCCCTCCTTAAAACGGGTGATGCTGTACTCCCAAAAGTTTTCGGGCTTGTAAATGATCTGAGCCAGGGTGTCATGCAGCACGCAGAAAACGAAAGCAGCCAGCAGGAAGGCCGCCAACAAAAAGGCACTGCTCCGTTTCATCCTTGTCCTCATCTCCTCTTTGTCCTGGTTTCTGATGGATTTGAACAGGTTTTTACACCTGCCCGCTCACGGATCGGGCAGCTGAAACAGCTCGCGCGCATTGGCGGTGGTCCGCTCCGCCACGGCCTGAAAAGAGATCCCCTTCACCTCGGCGACCTTTTGCGCTACCAGCTGGACATAGGCGGGCTCATTGCGCCGGCCGCGGTGCGGCACCGGCGCCATGAAGGGGCAGTCGGTCTCGACCATCAGCCGCTCCAGCGGCACCTCGCGCATCACCGCAGCGGAGGTGGAATTTTTAAAAGTGATATTGCCGGTGAAGGAGATGTGAAAACCCAGCTCGAGCACCTTTTCCGCCATCCGGGCATCCCCGGAAAAGCAGTGAAAGACCCCGCGCCAGCCGGCGCGGCTGCGCTCGCGCAGGAGCGTCACAATCGCCTCGTCGGCCTGGCGGGTATGAATGATCAGGGGTTTGTCCCCCGTCAGCGACCAGTCCAGAAAGAGGCGCAGATACTTGCGCTGGACCTCTTCGGGGGAATAGTTGTAATAGAAATCAAGTCCGACCTCGCCGAGGGCGACCACCCTGGGGTGCTCCAGCAGAGCCGCGATCTCGTCGAGATCCTCCGCACCGGCCTTGGCGACATCGTGGGGGTGGATCCCCACCGCCGCAAAGACCATGGCATACTTTTCCGCCAGCTCCACGCTCCTGCGGCTGGTGGCGAGGTCGATGCCGATGGTGACGATCTGCCGCACCCCGTTCATCTCAGCGCGGTCAAGCACCTCCTCGCGGTCAGCGTCGAACTGGTCGAAATCGAGATGGGCGTGGGTGTCGACAAGCCAGGCGCTCATTTCACCTTCGCGCCCGCATCGATCTCCCCCTGCGGCGAGAGAATAGCCATCCGCCCCTGGCTGTCCTCGGCGGCGAGCAGCATGCCGTTGGACTCGATACCGCGAATCACCGCCGGCTGCAGGTTGGCGACGATGATGATGTTTTTACCGACCAGCGCCTCCGGGGCGTAGTGCCTGGCCACCCCGGCGACGATCTGCCGGGTCTCGCTGCCCACCTCCAGCTCGAGACGCAGCAGCTTGTCCGCCTTTTCGACTTTTTCCGCCTTGAGCACCCTGGCCACGCGCAGATCCACTTTGGCGAACTCATCGTAGGTGATGCGCGGTTTTTCCGCAGGTGGTCCGGCGGGAGCCGGCTCCGCCGCCGGTTTGACCGCATCGGCTGCGGTGAGTGCGCTTCCGGAGGGCGCGGATGCAGCCGCACCCGCCGGGGCTTCAACCCCGGCCGCCGCGGCCTTGAGAGCCTCAGAGATCGAGCGCAGCCGCTCCACCTCCGGACGGATCTGGCTCTCCTCGATCTTGGTGAAGAGGATCTGCTCCTGTCCCAGGGTGTGCCCTGCAGCCAGATGGCGGCCGCCGCAGCCGTCCCAGGCCTGGTCATGGACGCTGCCCGGATTGCCGAGCATGGCCCAGACTTTCCCGGCCGAGAAGGGGAGGATGGGCTCCATCAACACCGCCAGGGTCTGGCAGGCCTGAATGGCGAGGTGAATGGTCGACGCGCACTTGTCGCGGTTCTCCCGCGCCGTGCGCCAGGGCTCCTGATCGTTGAAATACTTGTTGGCGAAACGGGCGATATCGATCAGCGCCGCGGCCGCTTTACGCAGTTCATAGCGTTCCAGCAGTGCGCCGATTTTTTCGGGCGCTTCGGCCAAAGTCTTCACCATCTGCTCATCCAGTGCGTCGAGCGGCCCGCATACGGGCACGCTTCCGCCGAACTGCTTGCGCGCAAAAGTGAGGGTGCGGTTGATAAAGTTGCCGAGGATGTCGGCCAGTTCGCTGTTGTTGCGCCCCTGGAAATCCTCCCAGATGAAATCGGCATCCCTGGTCTCGGGGGCATTGACCGCCAGGTAGTAACGCAAGGGATCGGCCGGGAATTTGTCAAGATAGTCGCCGAGCCAGACCGCATAGTTGCGGCTGGTGCTGAGCTTTTCACCCTGCAGATTGAGAAACTCGTTGGCCGGGATATCCGCGGGCAGGATGTATCCGCCGTGACCCATCAGCATCGCAGGCCAGATCACGGCATGAAAGACGATGTTGTCCTTGCCGATGAAATGGACCAGCTTGGTGTCGGGCTCGAGCCAGTACTCCTTCCAGGCTTCGGGCCTGCCGGTTTTTTCCGCCCACTCTTTGGTCGCCGAGATGTAGCCGATCGGCGCCTCAAACCAGACATAGATCACCTTCTCCTCATAGCCCGGCACCGGCACCTTGATGCCCCAGCTCAGATCGCGGGTCACCGCGCGCTCGCCCAGCCCCTCCTGAAACCAGCCGCGCACATAGTTGAGGACGTTCTCCTTCCACTCCTTTTTATCCGCCAGCCACTCCTCCAGCAGGGGCTGGAATTCGTTGAGCTTGAGGAAGAGGTGTTTGGTCTGACGCAGCACCGGCGTGCTGCCGCACACCTTGCAGTAGGGATTGATCAGCTCGGTCTGCTCGAGCGAGCTGCCGCAGGACTCGCACTGGTCGCCGCGCGCTCCGGCATGGTGGCAGCGCGGGCACTCGCCCTCGACAAAACGGTCGGCGAGGAAGCGGCTGCAGCTGGCGCAGTAAAACTGCTCTATCGCGCGCTCGACCAGAAAGCCCTTTTCATGGATGACCTTGAAAAAATCGGCCGCGGTCCGGTGCTGCATCGGCGCCGAAGTGCGCGAAAAATGGTCGAAGCTCATTCCGAAACGGGTAAAGGTGTCGTAATGATCGGCCCAGTATTTGTCGACGATCTCCTGCGGAGTCACCCCCGCCTTTTCGGCGGCGATGGCGATGGGCACGCCGTGCTCGTCGGTGCCGCAGATATAGACTACATCCCGCTTTTTGAGGCGCTGGTAGCGCACATAGACATCCGCGGGCAGATAGGCCCCGGCGAGGTGGCCGAGATGGATCGGCCCGTTGGCATAGGGCAAGGCGCTGGTCACCAGCAGCCGCTTGTATTCCTTTTGCTGCTCTTGGCTCATTCTGGTCGTTCTCTCTTCCATAATATTATAGCATAGCCGGTGCGCGTGCGCGCCCGGCGTGGTTCGACGGGGCTGCGGCCGCAGGGGCCGTGCTCCCTAATTAGATTCAGGTGCGGAGATCAGGGTAAAATTTTCCATCTCCGCCATATCGAAACTCTCCTGCTTCTCCGGCGAAAAAAAGAGGGTGATGCGTTCGTTAAAGACATCCACGTGGGTGACCCTTCCCTCGCCCAGCGGGGTCTGGAAACGGGAGTCAACCCGCGGCAGCCGGGACATCTGGCGCCGGTAGAAATCGCGCTCATACATCAGACAGCAGAGCAGGCGGCCGCATAGTCCGGAGAGCTTTTGCGGATTGAGGGGCAGGTTCTGCTCCTTGGCGCACTGGGTTGTGATCGGTTCGAACTCTTTCAGAAAGGTGGTGCAGCAGAGCTTGCGGCCGCAGGTGCCATAGCCGCCCACCCGCTTGGCCTCGTCGCGCACTCCGATCTGGCGCAGCTCGATGCGCACCTTGAAAAGGCCGGCCAGGTATTTCACCAGCTCACGGAAATCAACCCGCTTCTCTGCGGTGAAGTAAAAAGTCACCTTGTTGTTGTCGAACTGGTATTCGACATCCACCAGCTTCATCTCGAGCCCGGTTTCGGCGATCCGCTTGCGGCAGATCTGATAGGCCTCGAACTCCTTGATCCGGTTCTGGCGATAGTGATCCAGGTCGCGCGGGGTCGGTTTGCGCAGGATGTTGCGCAGCACAGCATCGCTCTTTTTGCGCTCGAGCACCGAACCGAGCTGATTGACAATGCCCAGATCCTCCCCCTTTTCGGCCTCCACGATGGCATAGTCGCCGATCTTGAAGGGAAATTCCTGGGGATTGGCATAGATATCCTTGCGCTCCCCCTTGAAAACGATCTCAACCATCATATCGAACTGCCTTTGAGTATTAAATTCAGGTTCAGCCGCCCCAGCAGCACCACCAGAATCAGGGTGGGATGCACGTTGCGGTCGAGCATCTCTATCGATTTTTCCAGATCGGCGAAAATCGCCTCGAAGCGGATCTCGCTGAAAGCGGCGACAAATTTGTTCATCACCTCGATCTGGTCCACATTGACAAGCTGGTCGCTGGCGACCGCTCCGGGATTGGCCGTGAGCACCAGCGCGTCCCGGAACCAGATCAGCATCAGGGAGAAAAATTCGCGCAGCTCGCGCTTGTCCAACTCCTCGAGCACCCCCTCGGCCCACTCGATCCGGGTGCCCTCATCCTTCAGGCTGATACGCATGGCCTCGATGACCAGATTGCGGCGCTCCTGCAGGTTCTCCTCGAGCAGCCCGGCGGCGTGACGGTAATTGCCCTGGGCGATGCGCGCCACCAGCCGCGCCTGATCCTGCGCAACTCCCTTGCGTTCCATCAGCGCGGAGGCGACCTCGGCGTTGGTGAGAAGGTTGAAATCAACGCGCTGGCAGCGCGAGACGATCGTCGGCAGCAGTCCGGCGTCGCGCGAAGAGGTCAGAATCAGCTGCATGTCGGGCGGCGGCTCCTCGAGGATCTTGAGCAGGGCGTTGGCCGCCTCGGGAGTCATTTTGTCCGCCTCGGCGATGATGACGACGCGGCGCCCCTCGAGCGGTTTGAGACTGCTCACCCGCCGCAGCTCGCGGATGCGCTCGATGCCGATCGTCGGCGCAGCCCAGGGCAGCTTGCGGATGTAGGGATCGCGGACGAGGCTGTCGAGCACCTCGCGCTCCTCCTCGACCGCCGCATTCTTGGGCATGGGGAAGAGAAAAAAGAAATCGGGATGGCCGAAACGGCCGGCGCGGCGGCAGGCGCTGCAGCTGTCACAGGGCTTGATGTCACCGCCGCTGCTGCAGAGGAGCGCCTTGGCCATCTCGATGGCCATCGCCTCCTTGCCGACGCCTGCTGGACCGGCAAACAGATAGGCATGGGGGATCCGCCCGGTATGCAGCGCCCGCGCCAGGATCTCCTTCGGCCGGGTCTGGCCGATGATCTGTGCGAAACTCATGAATCTCTTTCAGGCCGTATGAGAGGGATGATACCGCGCCTCATCCCAGCCACTCTTCGGGGTCCAGGTTGCGGGTGTTCTTCCAGATCTGGAAATGGAGGACCGGACCATTGATCGAACCCGACTCGCCGACGGTGCCGATCACCTGGCCCTGGCGCACCGGATCATCCTGGCTGACGCGGATCTCTTCCAAATGGGTATAAACCGTGTAAAAACCTTCACCATGGCTGACGATGACGATGTTGCCGCTGCCGCGCTGCCAGGTGATCGTCTGCACCTGACCATCTCCCACACTCATCACCGTCCCCCCCTGGCGGGTCTTGATGTCGATGCCGAGGTTTTCGGTGATGGTGTTGAGTTCGGGATGCCGCTGCCGGCCGAAACGGCTGACGATGGTGCCGCGCACCGGCCAGGCCAGACGGCCCTTCATGCCCGCGAACTTGCCGCGCAAAACCGCCTGCGCGCGCGCCGGAGTGCTCGCCGGCTTGCGCGCACTGGCGGTCAACCGCGCCTGCTCCGCCTTGGCGATCAGGGCGAGGATCTGCTTCTCGGAGGCGCGGCTGTCGCGCAACCGCTGCTCCAGCACCTTCTTGTCCTTGCGCACCGAGGCCAGATAGGCCGTGCGCTTTTCACGGCTGCTGCGCAGCTCGCGCTCTTCCGCCTCACGCTCCCTCAGGGCGCGCGACTTGTCCGCCTTCTCCTGACGCAGATAATTCTTCTGCTTCTCCAACTCCTGCTGGCGCGCGGACAGGGCCTCGAGATTGCGGCGGTCGGCTTCAGCGATCATCTTCTGGTAGCGCAGCCAGAGCTGGGCCTGCTGCACCGAACGGATGCTGAGCATCAGATCGATCTCCTGGGCCCGCCCGTGCTTGTAAAAGGAGACCAGCCGCTTCTTGATCTGCTCGGCCAGCGCCTCTTTCTCCGCCGTCAGATCGCGGATGCGCTGGTCCCGCATATCCACCTGCGCGCCGAGACGCTCCACATCCCCGTTCAGGGCAGACAGATAGGTGTGCGAGACATCAATCTCCCGGTCGAGTTTGGCCAGATAATCGATAGCCGCTTTTTCGTCCTTTTTGCGTCTGCTCAGCGCCGTCTCCTGGCGCTTGATCTCTTGCCGCAGGTTCTGCAGCTCTGTCTTCTGCTGCGTTGCCCCTCGCGGGGTCTCGGCCCGGGCATTCGCGAGCGTCAGGACCGCGAGCAGGAAAACGGCTGGGGCTGTGCGCGCTCTTCTCATCCCATCCCTTGTACCATTGTGGACGATCCCCCCGGCCGCCCGGCGGGAGGGATCTCTATACTTGTTAGAAAATAATACTCTACGCAGACAAATGCAACAGAAAACCTGCACAGGCGGGCGCGCAGGCCCTCACTCAGCCGTACTTTGGCCGCCACCCCGCAAAGACCTTGACTTGAAGCCGCCTGAATAGTATATTAATCCCTATGGAGAGCAAGGAGAAAAAAGAAGAGCAAAAGAGCGGCCAGCCCTGCCGCCTGGAGGAGATCGAACCCCTGCGCGCCCTCGCCCGGCTTCTTCCCGCAGGCCGGAAGCGGCTGCTGCCCTGGCTTCACCTCCGCACCTACGCGGACGAGGAAGCGGTCTACCGGCAGGGGGAACCCGCCCTCTGCCTCTTCTTTCTGCTCTCCGGTTCTCTCGCCCTGGAGGTCGACTCCCGCTCCGCACGGCCGGACCGCCTCAAGATCGTCGCGCCCGGACAAGCCTGCGGCAGCGCCGCCCTCGCCGGCGATTCATTCCACGGCGAAAACTGTCTGGCCCTCGAGCCGAGCCGGGTCGCGGTGCTGCCCCAGAGCGCCTTCCAGTACCTGCTCGCCAGTCATCCCGGGATCGCGGTCGCCCTGCTGCAGGGGCTGCTCGAGGAGACCCTCGACGACTGGCGCCAGGCGCTGCGCACCTACAGTGGCCTGACCGACCACCTGACCCGGGCCAATATCATCGTCTGAATCCACTCCCTTGAGCAGGAAATCCCAAATGGTGATCCCGATCCCCTTCACCCGCGCACAGAGGCGTCATTTCGTCACCCTCGTCCTGATCGCCGCCGGGATTCTGCTGCCCCTCTGCCTCTGCGCCCTGGCCGCGCCGCCGCTCTTCCGCCTGATCATGCTCACCCTCTGGCTGACCGGCCTCGCCTCAACCCTGCCGCCGCAGCCGTGGAGACGCCTCCGCCTGGGAGTGGGCCTGGCTCTCCTTCTCCTCGCCCTTCATCTGCTTCTTGATTCCACCCTCCCCGGCCTGATCGCGGCGGCACCGGCAAAAAGCCCCGCCGCCTCGCTGCACGGCGATGCCGCCCTCATCGGCCGCCAACTCGCCGCCGGCCGCCATGAACTGCTGCGCTTCGCGCGCGGGCTGGCCGGTCTGCTCTGGCCTTCGACGGCAATCCTGGCCCTCGCCCTCCTTATCGCCGGCGCCCTCACCGCCCTGCGCCCCCGGCTGCACCGGGCCCTGCTGCGGCGCGCCCCCAACCGCATGCTGACGCAGAGGGCCTGGCTCCTGCGCGAACTGCCCCACCGCTTCGGCGGCTGGATCCGCGACGAAAGCCTGCGCAGCCTCCTGATGGGGAGCTTCTGGGCCCTCGGTACCTGGCTGCTCGGCTACACCCATCCCGCGGCAGCCGGGCTCTTCATGGCCCTGGCCGCCCCCACCCCCTTCTGGGGCCCCCTCTTCGCCGCCGGCCTCACCCTCTTTTTCGCGCGCGACCTGCACCACCTCCCCCTTCAGGCCGGCGGCGCCGCCATCGTCTTCGCCGTGGCCTGGCTCACCGCCCACCTCCTCCTTCCCCCGCGCCCCGCTTACTCCCGGAGCCGGACGCTGCTCTGGGCCCTCGCCGGCTATGCGGCCGCCGGCACCGGCGGCTTTTTCATCGCCGCCCCCTTGCTGGCCGCCGTGCGCCAAACCGCCGCAGCCCTCAGCCCGCCGGCCCGCTCTGAGCACGCCGGGCGCGCTCTCGACGGCCCCGTCCCGGGGTGAACAGCGCCGCACCCAAGCCGATCCCTGCCGCCATCCCAGCGAGAATCCTGATCCAGCGGCCGTACAATTTTCTTGATTATTTCGCTAAAATACTCTATTTTTATGTTTAATTTTTCTGATGGAATAGAATATGGCATCCGACCCAGACGCGGCGCGTATCACGGTCGCATTTCAGGGCGATCATGACGCCTACAGCGAACTGGCTGCCCTCAAGTTCTTTGGCGAAAAAGCCTCCTGTGTGCCCTGCGCCCTTTTCGAGCAGGTATTCGATGCCGTGATCTCCGGAAGAACCCGGTACGGCATCCTTCCCGTTGAAAACTCATCCACCGGCAGCATCCATCTCAACTACGACCTGCTCCTCCAGCACGAGGTGACGATCATCGGTGAGGTCTATTACCGCGTCGATCATCAGCTCATCGCCCATGCCGGCGCGAAGCTGCAGGATCTCCGCGTGATTTACTCGCACCCCCAGGCCCTGGAGCAGTGCCGCCAGTTCATCGCCTCCCTGCCGGGAGTCCGCGCCGTTCCCGCTTTCGATACCGCCGGCAGCGTGCGCATGATCCTTGAACAGAATCTGCATGACGCCGCCGCCATTGCCAGCCGGCGCGCAGCCGAAATTCGCGGCATGCAGATCATCAGCGAGAATATCCAGGATATCGCGGAGAATTATACCCGCTTTCTCCTCATCAGCCGGCAGGCTCTCGATCCAGCGGAGGCCGACAAGACCTCGATCGTCTTCGCCATGAAGAACATCGCGGGGGCGCTCTACAAGAGTCTGAGCGCATTCGCCCTGCGCGACATCGATCTGTGCAAAATAGAGTCCCGGCCCTGGCGCGGCCGGCCGTTTGAATATATCTTTTATCTCGATTTCCGCGGCACCCCCGCCCAGCAGCACTGCCGCAACGCCCTGCGCCATCTCGAAGAGATGACCAGCTTTCTCAAGATACTGGGATCCTATCCGGAAGGGGAAGGGCACAACCCGCCCTCTGCCCGGTGAATCTCCCCGCCGGCGGCCTGATCGGGCCTGCCGCTGAGCGCTGTCTCTTTTGTCTTTTCACCCAATATGAGGAGTTTTCCGATGAGTGCGAAAAAGAAGGTGAAACCCGGCAACCTCGCTATCCTCGTCGGCGGCGGTCCGGCACCCGGCTTGAACGGCGTCATCGCCGCGGTGACGATCGAGGCCCGGCGGCACAATCTCAACGTCTACGGTATTATGGATGGGTATAAATGGCTGGTCAAGGGCGATGCCGCCGAGTTCAAGGCCAACGTCAAGGAGCTGCGCATCAGCGACGTCTCCCGCATCCACTACGACGGCGGATCGATCCTGCGCACCTCGCGTACCAATCCGGCCAAGTCCCCGAACGGCGTCGAGAATTCGGTCAAACTCCTCCAGTCCCTCGGCGTCTCCTATATGGTCACTATCGGCGGCGATGACACCGCCTTCGGCGCCATGGAGATCGCCCGCGCCGCCGGCGGCGCAATCAAATTCGCCCATGTGCCCAAGACCATCGACAACGATCTGCCGCTGCCCAACAACCTGCCCACCTTCGGCTACCAGACCGCCCGCGATCTCGGCGCCACCCTGGTCAAGAACCTGATGGAAGACGCCCGCACCATGGACCGCTGGTATATCACTGTCGCCATGGGACGCCATGCCGGCCATCTCGCCCTCGGCATCGCCAAGTCCGCCGGCGCCACCCTGGCCATCATCGCCGAAGAGTTCGGCCACGAGGGCTTTATCCCCCTCGACCACATCTGCGATATCGTCGAGACCGCCATCATCAAGCGCCGCGCCATGGGCAACCACCACGGCGTGGTCGTCATCGCCGAGGGCGTCGCCGAACGCCTCAGCCCCGAAGAGCTGAAACAGATCCCCGGTGTCATCGTCGAATACGATTCGTTCGGCAATATCCTCCACTCCGAGATCGAACTCGGCAAAATCATCAAACTCAAGGTCGAAAGCCGCTTCGCCGCCCGCGGCGAAAAGATGTCGATGGTCGAGATCAATATCGGTTACGTTCTCCGCTGCGCCGATCCCATTCCCTTCGACCAGGAGTACACCCGCGACCTCGGCTTCCAGGCCGTGCGCTATCTGCTCAATGACAACGATATCTACAAGGGCAACGCCATGATCTCCGTCGACAACGGCAAGCTTCATCCCATCCCCTTCGAGGAGATCATCGACAAGGAGACCAAAAAGACAGCGGTCCGCCTGGTGGACATCACCAGCGATTCCTATCGCGTCGCCCGCAGCTATATGGTCCGCCTCGAAAAACGCGACCTGGAAGACAAGCAGCTGCTGCCCCGTCTGGCCGCAGCCGCCCGCATGACGCCCAGGCAGTTCGTCGAACGCTTCGAGTACCTGGCCAAGTAGGCTCGCCCCGGCGCGCCCGCCATAAACGCAAAAAGCCGCTTCCATGGAAGCGGCTTTTTTTATGCCCGGTCCGGGCTATAATATCAGATAGAGGCTCGTGGCCACCAGAGCGCCGCGCACCCGGCCGGGGTGCAGGCTGCCCACTCCCTGCCAGGCAAAATCCCAGCGCCCGCCGAGCATCTGCAGGCCGAAACCGAGCGAGCTGCTCCAGCCCAGCTCCTCCGTGCGCCCCGCGCCGCCGCGCAGCCACAGAAAACGCCAGGGTGAGAATTCGCCGCCCAGGCCCAGTTCCGATCCGCCCCATTCACCGCCGCCGGCTTCGCCGCTGACCCATTCGGCGCTGACCGACCAGCGTTTCTGCAGATAGCTGCCGGAGAGATGGTAACGCCGCGGCAGGCGGACCGAGAAGGCGGGAATCGACAAAGTGGTGTCGCTGTGCAGCACCACCTCCTCCAGCTCGAGATCCTCCTGCAGGATGCGGTCGACGTTGGTGGCGTTAAGGGTAAAACCGGCCTCAATACGCTCGCTCTGTTTGTTCCAGCTGATCTGGTTCACTATATTCTCGCCGAAAAGCGCAAAACGGAGATGGCGGTTGACCACCGCGGTCATACCGAGATCGAGGCCCCATCCTCCCCCACCCTGCGCCGTGCGCATGGAGGCTTTTCCCTCAGCCCGGGCGAGGGTGGCGCCGGTGAGGGCGCGCGCCCGCATCTGCTCGACCTGCCCGTAAAAGGAGCCGATGAAGTAGTGGGCATTGGCGCCGAAACTGAGGCTGTGGATGCCGCGGATGGTGAAAGGGGGAGAGTAGCCCCAGGAGAGAGTGAGATCGCTGAGCAGCATGGCCCGGCCGACGGCCGGGACGAAATCGTAGGTCTTGTCCACCTCGTTGCCCTCTAGGAGCAGACGGAAGAGCTCATCGGCGAGAGAGAAGCGGGTCACGGCGCGCGTCTGCCAGGAGAGCGCAGCCGGTCCGACGGCGATGGCCAGGGGCCGCGCAGTCACGCCGGCCCGGGCGAGCAAACCCCGGCCCGTCACGGCCGAGAGAATATCACGCTTGGCGGCCTGGTCGAGGTAGGCGCCGTTGTAGCGGCGGTACTCCTCCAGGCCGAAGGCGTTGTCCGCCAGCCAGCCGCTCACCCCCAGCAGGGAGAGGGTCGCCTGATGGCCCGGGGTGAAGGCCAGATTCGCGGGGTTGTAGAAAGGCGCCTCCGCGCCCGTCGCCAGAGTGGCGTAGGCCCCGTGCATGCCGGAGCTGCGCCCCTGCCCGAAAGCCGCAGCAGTGCATATCAGCATCAAAACCACCCAACCACCCGCACCGCGCATCATTCCGCTTCCGTCTCCACGATCATCACCACCTGGTCAACCGAGGTGTGCTGATAAATAATCTTCGCCGGCGGCACCTCGCCCCGGATGGCGCCAAAATCCGGCTTGTTAATATCCTTGCGCCAGGCCCGCAGGTAAGCCAGCCAGCGGCAGCCGTCCAGAAATGCAGCGCGTTCCGCGCTCTGCTGGACCGCCTCCCGGTTATCCGGATTCGCCGGAATGCGGCCAAAGCCCACCGCCTTGAAGCTGCTGTTCTCTTCATCCAGCGCCAGGGCCAGCAGCTGAGTCCGCAGTTCAATGGATGCCGGAGCCTCGCGAATCTCTTCCTGCAGGCTGAGGAGGTCGCCGGCCAGGCGCGCCAGCTGGGTTTCGCTCAACGGAGCAGCCTGGAGTTCGACCTGTTTGATCTCCTGTGTCTCCGGCTCGCGCTTGCAGCCGGAGAGAACAATCAGGGCCGCGCAAAACAGCACAAAGCCGGGGCGTCGCCACCCCGGCCTGCTCTCTTTGCTAAAACTCATGTGCCCATTTCCCAGGATGCCAGATACTGTTTCTGTTCCTCAGTAAGCTCATCCATCTCTATGTTCATGCTCTTCAGTTTGAGCCGCGCGACCCAGTCCTCGATCTCTTCGGGGACATCATGGACCTGCACGGCGAGCTGGCCGGCACGCTTGACCACCCACTCGGTGGCCAGGGCCTGCGTGGCGAAGCTCATGTCCATCACCGAGGCCGGATGGCCTTCCGCCGCAGCGAGATTGATCAGGCGGCCGTCGGCGAGGAGACGCACCCGGCTGCCCGAGGGCAGGGTGTATTCATCGACAAAGTTGCGCACGCCCGGACGGCTCGAAATCGCCATCTCTTTGAGGGCCGGGATGTCAATCTCGACGTTAAAGTGGCCTGAGTTGGCCATGATCGCGCCGTCTTTCATAACGGCAAAATGCTCGGCGCGCAGTACGTGGATGTCGCCGGTCAAAGTGCAGAAGAGGTCGCCGATTCTGGCCGCTTCGGCCATCGGCATCACCCGGAAACCATCCATGGCCGCCTCCAGCGCCCGGATCGGATCCACCTCGGTGATGATCACGTTGGCGCCCATGCCCTTGCAGCGGGAAGCAAAGCCCTTGCCGCACCAGCCGTAGCCGGAGACGACGACATTCTTGCCCGCCAGCAGGATATCGGTGGCGCGGATGATGCCGTCCACCGTGGACTGGCCGGTGCCGTAGCGGTTGTCGAAGAGGTTCTTGGTGGTGGCGTCGTTGACCGCAATGACCGGGAATTTCAGGGCCCCGTCCTTGGCCATGGCGCGCAGACGGATGACGCCGGTGGTGGTCTCTTCCATACTGCCGATCACGCCGCTGGCGACCTCGGGATAATCAAAATGGATATTGGAGACCAGATCGGCGCCGTCATCCATGGTGACCGCCGGGGCATGCTCGATGGCGGCGCGGATGTGGTCGTAATAGACCTTGTCGTCCTCACCCTTGATGGCGAAGACGGCGATGCCGTATTCCTTCACCAGCGCCGCGGCCACGTCATCCTGGGTCGACAGCGGGTTGGAGGCGCAGAGCACCAGCTCCGCACCGCCGGCCTTGAGGGTGCGCATCAGGTTGGCGGTCTCGGCGGTGACATGCAGACAGGCCGAGAGCTTTTTCCCCGCCAGGGGTTTTTCTTTCTCGAAACGCTCGCGCACCTGGCGCAGCACCGGCATGTCATTCTCCGCCCACTCTATACGCTTCCTCCCGCCTTCGGCGAGATTGATATCCTTGATATCGTATTTCACAACTCCTCCATGTACTGAGATATGAGATGCAAAGCCCACCGGTCCCGAGGGGCCGATGGGCTGCCTTTACAGGTTGAATGGATGACGCAGCGGGACTCAGCCCCGCGCCAGCAGGGCGGCTTTGTCCGTGCGCTCCCAGGGGAAATCCTGGTCGTCACGGCCGAAATGGCCGTAGGAGGCGGTCGCCTTGTAGATCGGACGGCGCAGATCGA
>DAOOPF010000050.1:0-20629 GCA_035388125.1 bacterium
TTGCTTGACATGCAAGGGGTCACTGGTTCAAATCCAGTACCGCCCACTTTCGAGTTACAAGCGCCATTACCTCCTCGCAACGATGCCGCCTACCATGGGCGGTTTCTTGTTTAGGGAGAGCACTTTTTGGAAAGGGTCACCGATTGGCCATGATCACTTTGACATTTCCCGACGGACGGTCCAGGGAGTACCCTGAAGGCATCAAGTCGAGCGAACTGGTCGCCGAACTGGGCGGCAGGATCGCTCGTGAGGCGATCGCAGCCAAACTCGACGCTGAAGTACTCGATCTCTCCCGCCCCCTGACCAGGAGCGGCCGCATTCTTTTTCTGACCGCCGATTCGCCCGAGGGGATGGATGTCTTTTGGCATAGTGCCGCCCATATCATGGCCCATGCAGTAAAACAACTCTACCCGGAGGCCCAGTTCGCCTTCGGTCCCCCGGTCGAGGAAGGCTTTTACTACGATATCGATGTTAAAAGCAGCTTTACCCCCGAAGATCTGCAGCGCATCGAGGAAAAGATGGCTGAAATCGTCAAGGCCGACCATCCCTTTGTCCGCGAGGAGATGGACAAGGACGAGGCCCTGCGCCTTTTCCGCGAGCTCAAGGAGGGTTACAAGCTTCAGCAGATCGAACGCCTCGGCGAGCCGCCCAGCATCTACCGTGACGGCGATTTCATTGACCTGTGCAGGGGACCGCATCTGCCTTCCACCGGCCATGTGCGCTATTTCAAGCTTTTGAGCGTGGCTGGCGCCTACTGGCTCGGGGATGAAAAGAATCCAATGCTGCAGCGCATCTATGGCGTAGCCTACCCGAAAAAATCACAGCTCGACGACTATCTGCTCCGCATCGAGGAGGCCAAGAAGCGTGATCACCGCCGTCTCGGCCGCGAACTGGATCTCTACAGCATCAACGATGAGATCGGGCCGGGGCTGATCCTCTGGCACCCCAAGGGCGGCTTCATCCGCTACAAAGTGGAAGAGTTCTGGCGCCAGGAGCACCTCAAGAACGGTTACGAGTTCGTCTATACCCCCCACATCGCGCGCCTCGATCTCTGGAATACGAGCGGCCATCTCGGTTTTTTCAAGGAGAATATGTACTCCCCGACCGAGGTGGACGAGCAGCTCTACCAGATCAAGCCGATGAACTGCCCGTTCCATCTCCAGATCTTCCGCAGTCAGACGCGCAGCTACCGCGACCTGCCCATCCGCTGGGCGGAGCTGGGCACGGTCTATCGCTACGAGCGCTCGGGTGTTCTGCACGGACTGATGCGCGTGCGCGGCTTCACCCAGGATGATGCGCACCACTTTTGCCGTCCAGATCAGCTCGACGCCGAAATCGACATGCTGCTCGAATTCACTCTTTTCATCCTGCGCTCTTTCGGCTTTTCCGAGTTCGAGATCTATCTCTCCACCCGGCCCGAGCATTATGTCGGCACTCCCGAGAACTGGGAGCGCGCCACCGACGCCCTGCGCGCCGGACTGGAGAAGGCGGCCCTCAACTACCAGATCGATCCGGGCGAAGGGGTCTTTTACGGCCCCAAGATCGATATCAAGATCAGAGACTCCATCGGCCGCACCTGGCAGTGCAGCACGATCCAGGTCGATTTTAATGAGCCCGAACGCTTCGACCTCACCTACGTCGGTCAGGATGGCAAGGAACACCGCCCGATCATGATCCATCGCGCCCTGCTCGGCTCGCTCGAACGCTTCTTCGGCGTGATGATCGAGCACTATGCCGGCGCTTTCCCGCTCTGGCTGGCTCCGACTCAGGTGCGGGTGCTGCCGATCACAGAGAACCAGCACGACTATGCCAGAAAGATCATGGATCAACTCATCGCCGCCGGCATCCGCGCCGAACTGGATGATCGCAGCGAAAAGGTTGGTTATAAAATACGCGAAGCAGAAACCCAGAAAATCCCCGTGATGCTGATCGTCGGACAAAAAGAAGCGGAACAAAACCAGGTCTCCGTCCGTAAACATCGCGAAGGGGATTGCGGATTGGCTGAAATCCCGGCTGTGATTTCGGAAATTCAGGAAAAAGTTCTCGCCAAAGCGTAGAATCATTAGAGGAGGACAGGCTATTAAGAAAAAACTCACTCGCGTCAATGAGCTGATCGATGCTCCTTCCGTCCGCCTGGTCGACGAAAAAGGCGAACAGGTAGGTGTTGTAAGTCGCAGCGATGCGCTGCGGAGGGCGGAGATCGCAGGACTGGATCTGGTTGAGGTGTCGCCCAATGCTGCCCCGCCGGTCTGCAAGATCATGGATTTCGGCAAGTTCAAATACGAACTTTCCAAAAAGGAGAAAGAGACGCGCAAGAAACAGCACGTCATCTCCACCAAAGAGATCCGTATGCGGCCGAAGATTGAAGAGCACGACTTTGAATTCAAGATGAAGCACGCGCGCAAATTTCTCCTCGAAGGAGACCGCGTCCGCGCTTCCGTACAGTTCAAAGGACGCGAAATGATTCATCAGGAGTTTGGCCGAAAAATTCTGGAGCGCTTTATCGAAGGGCTGCAGGATATTGCCAAAACAGAAAAAGACCCCGTGATGGAAGGCGGCCAGCTGGTGGTCTTTTTCGTCAAGAAGTAAACAGCCAAAACAACCAAATGAGGTGAGCATTTATGCCCAAAATGAAAAGCAACCGTGCTGCTAAGAAGCGCTTTAGCCTCACGGGAACGGGCAAGGTGCGGCGCAATAAAAACTATGCACGCCACATCCTGACCAAAAAGTCGCAAAAACGCAAACGCAGCCTGCGCCAGCCCGCAATCGTCACCCCCGCGGATACGCCCAGGATCAAGCGCATGTTGAGCGCCTAAACCATCATCCTGAACTGTTCCTGTTGGAGGTAGTATGCCAAGATCACATTCGCCGGTCGTCACGCGTCACCGTCGAAATAAATACTTGAAGGCCGCCAAGGGCTTTTACGGCGGCAAAAACAGCCTCTACCGTTCCGCCCGCGAAACGGTAGAGAAGGGCATGACCTACAATTACCGTGACCGTAGGGCCAGAAGACGCGAGTTTCGTAGTTTGTGGATTGTTCGTATCAACGCTGCCGCCCGCATGTTCGGGATGAATTACTCCTCCCTGATCAACGGGCTCAAACAGAAAGAGATCGATATCAACCGCAAAATGCTCGCTGAACTGGCTGTCCATGATTTGCAGGCTTTTGAACAACTGGTCAACGCTGTCAAGGCCTGATAAAAATGAGTGAAAATCTGTCCCTTCTGACGCAGGAGCTCGCCGCCCTCGAAAAGGAATTTGATCAACGTTTGCCAGAGGCTGGAACACCAGCAGAACTGGACAAACTCAAGGTGGAATTCCTGGGCCGCAAAGGCAAACTGCAAGCCCTCTTCGCCCTCCTCGGCAGGGTGGAGGCAGATGAACGTCCGAACCTGGGGGCGGAGTTGAACCGCCTGAAAGAAAAGCTGCAGTCCAAAAGCGAGGACGCCGGCCGCTCTTTCCAACGCCGCCCCAAGGCGATTTCCCTGTTCGATCCTACCCTACCGGCCAAATATCCATCTGTCGGCGGCTTCCATCCGATGCTTCAAGTTATGGATGAAATAAAGCAGATCTTCTCCGGCATGGGCTTTCGTATTGAGGAGGGGCCGGAAATCGAAAGCGAATACTACAACTTTACGGCCCTCAATATCCCCGAGTATCACCCCTCGCGCGACATGCAGGATTCCTTTTATCTTGATGGCGGCTTTGTGCTCAGGACCCATACCTCTCCGGTGCAAATCCGCACAATGGAAGCGCAAAAACCGCCTGTACGCATGATCGCACCCGGCCGCTGCTTCAGAAAAGATACCCCGGATGCCACCCATTCTCCAACCTTTCACCAGGTCGAGGGACTGGTCGTCGACCGCGGCATCTCTTTTGCTGACCTTAAAGGCATCGTGCTCGCTTTCGCCCAAAAGATTTTCGATGACAAACAGGTTCGCGTCCGGTTCCGGCCCAGCTTTTTCCCCTTCACCGAACCGAGCGCTGAATATGACTTTTCCTGCATTTTCTGCAAGGGCAAGGGCTGCCGTTTCTGCAAACAGAGCGGATGGCTCGAAATCTCCGGAGCCGGTATGGTCGATCCAGCCGTCTTCGGTTTCGTCGATTATGATCCCGATCTCTACAGCGGCTATGCCTTTGGCATGGGGGTGGAGCGCATCACCCTGCTGAAATACCAGATCAATGATATCCGCATTCTCTTCGATAATGATCTGCGTTTTCTCGAACAATTCTAATATATCCGGACCGGAAAAGTGAAAGTTACCCTCAGCTGGCTCAAGGAATATGTCGATATCTCCCTTTCCGTGCAGGAATTGGCCCATACCCTGACCATGTCGGGTCTGGAGGTTGAATCGATCGAGGAGGTGGCGCGTCCTTTCAGCGGCATCGTCGTCGGCCGGATTCTTGAATGTGCTTCGCATCCCGGAGCTGACAAACTGCAAATCTGCCGGGTGGATGCCGGCAGGGGAGAGACGCTGAGTGTTGTCTGTGGTGCTCCCAATGCCCGCGCAGGCCTGCTCGTTCCCCTGGCCCTGCCGGGAGCCCGCCTTGGCGAAGGAATGACTGTCGAACTGCGTGAAATCCGTGGCATCGCCAGCAGCGGGATGCTTTGTTCCGAAGCGGAACTGGGATTGACCGAGCGCAGTGAGGGGCTGATGCTCCTCGATGAGAACGCCAGGCCCGGGCAGGATCTGGCTGAGTGGCTGGGTGAGACCGATTATGTCATCGACGTATTCATCACGCCGAATCGTCCCGATTGTCTCAGTGTGATCGGGCTGGCGCGGGAGATCGCTGCGGCGACGCGTGCTCCCCTGCGTATCCCTGCGGCCAGGATCGATGCAGCGGCCGACGGCGCGGCGCCCAAAATCGCCGTCACCATTAAAACTCCCGCTTTGTGCCCGCGCTATTCCGGACGCTATCTCGAAACTGTCCACATCGCACCCTCTCCTTTCTGGTTGGCCTACCGGCTGCACCACGCCGGCATGCGCGCGATCAACAATATCGTCGATATCACCAACTACAGCATGCTCGAAAACGGGCATCCCCTGCACGCTTTCGATGCCGCCCGCATCGAAGGCCAGCAAATCATTGTGCGCGGTGCCATAGCTGGCGAACATTTCACCACCCTGGACGGAAAAGAACATCTACTCGAAGCCGACACCTGTCTCATCTGCGATGGCACCCGGCCGGTCGCGTTGGCGGGTATCATGGGCGGCCTGAATTCTGAGGTTGAGGTGGAGACACGCACCCTCTTTCTCGAGAGCGCCTATTTCGAACCCACCGGTATCCGCAGATCGAGCAAACGGCTGGCGATATCGACCGAATCCTCCAAACGTTTCGAACGCGGAGCCAACCCCAACGGAACCCTTTATGCCCTCGACCGGGCCGCCCTCCTCATGCAGGAACTGGCCGGCGCCACTGTGGTCGGGCAGGCCGTGGATGTCTACCCTTCAGCGATCGCCCCTGCGGTGATCACTCTTTCCCTGGATCATATCAGTCGCCTGATCGGCGCGGAGCTCTCCGCCGCGGAGATCGTGAGCATCCTGACCAGCCTGGAGATCGGCTGCGTCGAGGAGAAGCCGGGCAGTTTTTCCTGTACCATTCCGACTTTCAGGCCAGACCTCACCCGGCCGGTGGATCTCATCGAGGAGATCGCGCGCGTATACGGATTTGACCGGATCCCCTTCGCCCGCACGGTGCTTCTCGACCAGTCCCAGGAGCCCAATCCCCGCGTCACCTTTCACGACCAGGTGCGTCAACTCCTGGCCGGCTACGGCCTGCGCGAGACGCTTTCTCTCAGCATGGTATCGCCACAGGCTGCAGCGCCCTTTTTGCCGGAGGGCTGTGCGCTGGTGGAACTGCTCAACCCGCTCAGCACGGAGTGGTCGGTTTTTCGCACCAATCTGCTCATCTCGCTGCTTCACAATGCCGCCTACAATCGCAACCGGCAGATGCCCAATCTGCGTTTATTTGAGACTGGCAGCGCCGCATGGAGACGCCAGGGGGCTATCGTAGAGACCAAACAAATCGCTTCGCTGCTGGTTGGGGAGACCGGGCTGCCCACGTGGTACGCACGGCCGCGCCGGTTCGATTTCTATGATATTAAAGGGATCGTACTCGCTCTTCTCGATACGCTGGGGTTGAAAGAGATCACCCTGGGTACGGCACCTGGTTCATTTTGGGGGCAGGAGAGCGCCGGCCTCTATCTGGAGAAAACGTTTCTCGGCAGCTTCGGCCGGCTCGATGAAGAACTGGTCCAGTCTTTCAAAATCAAGACGCCTGATGTTTTCGGCTTTTTACTTGATTTCGATCTGGTTTACAAGCATCGGCAGGCGAAACGCCGTTTTGAGGCGATTCCCAAATTCCCGCTCGTGCCCTTTGATATCGCGCTCCTTCTCGATGTCGACACGCCGGTCGGAGAGGTAGTGGCGGCCATTCGCAAAGCGGGTGGAGAGCACCTCGTAAGTGTCCATCTGTTCGATTATTATCAGGGCGAGCAGGTACCGCAGGGTAAAAAAAGTGTCGCTTTTTCATTGAATTTTTGTTCTAAAGAGCGTACATTAGGTGTAGAGGAGGTCGAGCGCGATGTTGCCGATATCCTCAAACAACTATCCGTGCAATTTGGAGCGGTATTACGGCCGCGTTAGGACGAGGTTCAAGTGGATAAAAACATTTTGGATATTCTGGAAGAGCGCATCCAGTATGCGCTCGGACTAATTTCGGAAATGCAGAAGAAGAATTTGTTGTTAGAGCAGGAGAACAGCGATTTGAAGACACGTCTTGCCGAGCAGGGTCTTGAGCTCGACCAGGCGCGTCAGCAATTCAACGAACAGAACAGCCGCGCCGAGCAGGAGATGCTGATCAAGTATCGGGAGACCGAAGATCGCCTGCGCGAGCGTGTACAGAACATGCTGCTCAAGCTCGATGAGTTGAAATCTTTTGAAAATCGCTAAGTTACAGTCGGAGTTTCCAACGCGACTTGAGCTGCTTGATGAGCCTATTCAGGCCTACTTTCATGATTGATGAGAAAAACATCCTCAGAGTCAATATTTTTGGAACGGATTATCCGCTCAAAGTTAGCGCCAATGTGGAGTATGTGCAGCGCATCGCCGAATATGTCGATCAAAAGATGCACGAAGTTCAGACGGCCAAGCCCAATCGTCCCCTGCACCAGATCGCCATTCTGGCTGCCCTGAACATCGCCGATGAGCTGCTGCAGCAGCGGGAATTATCCAAAAAGAAGCTCACTTCATTTGAGGATCGGGTCAGATTGCTGACCCATCAGTTTGACATCGATATCCAGGAACTCATGGAGGAAGGCAAGAAAGGCGTTTGAGCTGTCCTGCCCTTTGCGGGGCCGGATACATTCATTTGGTTTTTTTCTAAAACCCAGCTGTCAAGAGTCCAGTTGGAAATTCCGCGGATGGAGCACTGCTTCCTGCTGAAGGTGCGCCACGGGAGTTTCCCGTCTAATTTACCATAAAATGGATTCTTGACAACCCTGGGTTTTTTCGTTCCGGAGGGTAAATGAATACTTATTTGCTTATTTTCACAGACATTGCCAGTGCGGTGGTGGGCTTGGTGGCCGGCTGGATGATTTCCCGCCATATCGGCCGGGGCAAGGTGACCGACGCAGAAAAAACAGCGGAAAAAATTCTCCTCGACGCCCAAAAAGAGGCCGATAATCTCAAGAAAGAGAAAACGCTCGAAGCCAAGGATGAGATATTCAAGCTACGTCAGAACCTTGAAAATGAGATCAAGCTGCGCCGCAGCGATTTGCAAAAGACGGAAAACAAGCTCACTGCGCGCGAACTGAACCTCGACCGGCGCCATGATCTGCTCACTACCAGGGAAAAAGAGCTGGATGAGTCCGAAAGCAATCTGAAGGGGAGGGAGGAGCGCGTCCAGAAGCGGGAGGGAGAGCTCGATGATTTGATGGAGGAGCAGAATCGGCGTCTCGAGAAGGTTAGCGGGATCTCCAACGAGGAGGCCAAGCGCATCCTGATGCAGAACCTCGTCGAAAAAGCCAAACAGGAGGCCGCGCAGTCGGTCAAGGAGATCAAGGATCGCGCCCGCCAGCAGGCCAATCGCGAGGCCAAGGAGATCATCATTCAGGCGATCCAGCGCACCGCCGCCAACCACTCCACCGAAACCACCGTCTCGGTCGTCAATCTCCCCAGCGACGAGATGAAAGGGCGCATCATCGGCCGTGAGGGGCGCAACATCCGCTCATTCGAAAGCGCCACCGGCGTCGAGGTGATCGTGGATGATACGCCCGAGGCGGTCGTCCTTTCCGGCTTTGATCCTTTCCGCCGTGAAGTGGCGCGCATCTCCCTTGAGCGGCTGGTTATCGACGGCCGCATTCACCCCACGCGCATCGAAGAGGTAGTCGAAAAGACCAAACTGGAGATGGAGGAAAAACTGGTCGAGGAGGGCGAAAAGGCTCTTATGGAATGCGGCATCGCCAGCATGCACATCGAACTGGTGAAGCTGCTCGGCAAGCTCAACTACCGCACCAGCTATGGCCAGAATGTCCTCCAGCATGCCATCGAGGTTTCCTATCTGACCGGCCTGATGGCCGCCACCCTGGGGCTGGACGGGAACCTGGCCAAGCGCGCCGGTCTGCTCCACGATATCGGCAAGGCAATCGACCGCTATACCGACGGCACCCATACCCAGATCGGCCTCGAGATCGCCAAAAAGTATGGTGAAGGACCCATCGTCCAGAACGCCATCGCAGCGCATCACGAAGACGTCGAAATCATCTCACCAATCTCGGTTCTGGTCCAGGCGGCCGATGCCGTCAGCGGCTCCCGACCCGGGGCGCGCCGTGAGACTCTCGAGACCTACATCAAGCGCCTCGACGGCCTCGAAGGGCTGGCCAAATCCTTCGCCGGCGTCGGCAAGGCTTATGCCATCCAGGCCGGACGCGAAATCCGCGTCATGGTCGAGCACGACAAGATCGATGACGCCATGTCCGAACAGCTGGCGACCGACATCGCCGAGAAAATCCAGAACGACATGGAGTATCCCGGCCAGATCAAGGTGACCGTGATCCGCGAGTACCGCGCCATCGATTACGCCAAGTAGGAACAAAATGCTTGTGAATTTGCCGGAAACGGCGTATATTAAGGCCACAAGTGAGCACAAAGTCCTTTAATATACTTTTTATCGCCGACATCGTCGGCAAACCGGGAATGGATGCCCTCGCCGGTCTGCTGCCGGGCCTCAAGAAGAGTCACAATGTTGATTTCTGCATCGCCAACGGCGAGAATGCGGACGGAGGCAACGGACTCACCGAGGCCCTGGCGCGGCAGCTATTCTCATTGGGCGTGGATGTGATCACCGGCGGCAACCACACCTGGGGAAATGCGCAGTTCCGCGTCTATCTCGACAACAGCCAGAAAGTGCTGCGGCCGCTGAATTACCCGCCGCAGGCCCCGGGCCATGGCTCGGTTATCGCCATGTCCGCGCGCCAGATCCCGGTTGCGGTCCTTAACCTGCAGGGCAGGACTTTTATGTATCCGATCGACTGCCCTTTCAGGACCGGACATGAAGAGGTGATGCGACTGCGCGAGAAAGCGTCCATCATCCTGATCGATTTCCACGCCGAGGCCACCGCGGAGAAAGCAGCGTTGGCCTGGTATCTTGATGGTTCGGTCAGCGCGGTCATCGGCACCCACACCCACGTCCAAACCGCCGATGAACGGATCATGCCCAGAGGCACAGCTTTTATAACCGATGTGGGCATGACCGGCCCGCACGATTCAGTCATCGGCATGGACGCCCAGGTGGCTATCAAGCGGTTCACAACCATTTTACCGGAAAAATACCGGATTGCCAGCGCCAATATACGACTCAATGGCGCACTGATCGAAGTCGATCCCCAGAACGGGCGCGCGCTCAAGATCAGCCGGGTAAATGTTCCCTGATAAACAAGTTCCTCATGCGCCAGTAGCTCAATTGGATAGAGCGTTAGCCTCCGGAGCTAAAGGTTGTGGGTTCGATTCCCGCCTGGCGCACAAAAAAGGCGGCTGATCAAAGCCGCCTTTTTTATTGATTTTATTGTTATTTTTTTGTAATATCCATCAAATGTTGCTGTGCCCGGACCACCGCGGCCAGCTGCAGGCGTGTGAAAACCGAGCGATCGTGCAGCCATGACAGACAACCAAGCACCGTTAGACGCGCTAAAAACCATCTCCGTGACCATCGCCGCCGCCGAACTGAACCGGCTCTATCCGGATCTAGATTCCGGTGCGGAGGCCGATAAACGCATGCTCCTCTCACGTCTCGAAGAGAGATATCGGGGGGGAGGTGACCGTCTCGAACTCTCCTGGTATAATCGCGACCTCAAGATCACCTGGGCTGTAAAACCTCCCGCACCCGAAGCGGACAAGCTCAATCGCGATGCCCTCGACAAGGCGCGGCAGAAATCCTTTGAGGCCGCCCTGGCGCTTTGGCGCAAGGCTATCGAATGGAGCCCCCGCGATCCCGATCTGCATTACAATATGGGGCTGGTCTATTTCGAGTCCAAAGAGTACACTAAGGGACTCGATAAATGCATAGAAACAGTTAGGTTATGCCCAATTTATTCACGCGCCTATTTCGTCCTCGGCAGCCTTTACAGCAAGATGCGCCAGTTCGCCCAATCCGAACGTTTCCTTAAAGAGGGACTCGTTCTTCAGCCGGCCAACGTCATGGCCCTGGTCAATCTGGGCGCAGTCTACAGCATACAGAAAAATTACAGCGAGGCCATACGCGCCTTTGAAAAATCGATCGCCGTGTCACCCAAGGAGGTAAGATCCTATCTGGGTCTCGGCAAGGTCTACATGGCGCAGGGGGACATGGATAACGCCGGCAGATGCTTCAAGGCGGTGCTCAAGCTGGATCCTGACGGAAAATTCGCCGAGATTGCGCGCAAATCCCTGCGCATGGTCACCCCTGAGATCCCGGCCGGGAACAGCGGTGCTGCGGTCAGCGATGAGAACTTTGAGGGTATCTGTGCGGAGGGGTTCAAGGCTTACATTGCGGGTGATTATATGAGCGCAGTCGCCTTTTACCAGCGCTATCTGGCACAGCGAACGGGTGAAGCCGATATCTGGGCCTCGCTGGCGTCCTGCCAGATCCGGCTCGGCCAGGGCGATGCGGCTATGGAGGCGATCCGCAATGCCATCAAATACGCTCCCAGTAAACCTTCTTTGTACAAGCAGGCGGGGATTATTTTCGATGCCTGCGAACGCGACGGAGAAGCCGGGCAATATGCGCTCAAGGCGATCGACCTTGGAAAACAGGACAGTGTGACGCTGACGCTGGCGGGCAAGAGCCTGCTGGTGACGGGCAAGGCGCAGGAAGGGTTGCGTTATCTTGCGGACGCGGTCAAGGCCAATCCTAACAATTTGCACGCCAGGTTTTATTATGCGCAGGCATTGAGAAGCACAGGCGAACTTGAATCAGCGCGTCAGAATCTGGAAGAGATCTTGTGGAGCAAAGTGGAGACGCCGTTGAAGGAGCGGGCTCGGCGGGAGATGCAGGCGCTATCCGGCTGATTGGTCGTGGCTTCAGCACAATTAATTGTGCATAATATTAGTTATGTTAACATAGTGATGCAGGCGCCTGAATTTTGTCCGGTCAACCCTCCCTTATCTGATCTCCGTCTCCAAAGCACTGTCCTCCTTCAATGCTGCCGGCAGCCCAATTGTACACCTACTAGTGATATCATCATAACAATTCCGCACCATCTTGGATCAAAAAAAGCCGGGCAGAATCTCCTGTCCGGCTTTTTTTATCATCTGAACTGGCGAAAACCGTGCCTATTTGACCACCAGGCTGACCAGCCGTTTCTGAATGACAAAGGATTTTATCACCGTTTTGCCCGCCAGATAACCGGCGATCTTCTCCTCTTCCATGGCGGCCGCAATCACGGCTTCATCGCTGCACTCGGCGTCGATTTCGATCTGGCCGCGCACCTTGCCGTTGATCTGCACTGCCAACTGCACCCGCTGCTGCACCAGCCAGCGCTCATCCCAGGCCGGCCAGCGCTGGTTAAAGATGCTGTAAGGCCGGCCGAGCTGCCCCCAAAGCTCCTCGGCAAAGTGCGGCGCAAACGGTGCCAGCATTAACAACAGATTGGGAATCACCTCACCGGCAAGACGTTGGTCCTGATTGGACGGTTGTACATCCTGCATATAAAGTGATACTTCATTTAACAGCTCCATCTGCCTGCTGATCGCAGTGTTAAAGTGAAAACGCTCAAGATCGGCTGTACTGTTTTTAAGGGCATAATGCATCTGCTGCAGGACGCGGTTGAAACGCGGATCTTCTGCACCCGCAGGAGCGTTCTCCGTGGTCTGCTGCACCAGGCGCCAGACCCGCTTGAGAAAGCGGTGAATTCCGACGATCCCCTCGTCGCTCCAGTCTCCACCCTCCTCGTAGCCGCCCATGAACATCATGTACATGCGAAAAGTGTCGGAACCATATTTCTCGACGAACCGGTCCGGATTGACCACATTTCCCCTGCTCTTGCTCATCTTGGCGCCCCGCGCCGTGATGATGCCCTGGTGCACCAGCTTTTTAAAGGGTTCATCAAAATCGATGCAGCCCATGTCATGCAGTGCCTTGGTGACGAAGCGGGCATAGAGCAGATGCATTACCGCGTGTTCAGCGCCGCCGACATACTGATCCACCGGCAGCCAGGCGTTCGCAAGGTCGCGGTCAAAGGGGGCGGACGACAGCTGCGGGGTCAGAAAGCGCAGGAAATACCACGATGAACAGACAAAGGTGTCCATGGTATCGTTCTCACGCCGGGCCTTCCGGCCGCACTTGGGGCAGGCTGCGGTGACAAAAGTGGGCGAAGTGGACAGCGGCGATTCGCCTTTTCCTGTAAAAACAACATCTTCGGGCAAAAGAACCGGCAGGTCGCTTTCCGGAACCGGCACCTCTCCGCACTCATCGCAGTAGATGATCGGAATCGGCGCCCCCCAGTAGCGCTGGCGGGATATGAGCCAGTCCCGCAGCTTGTAATTCACCTTGCGGCCGCCCCAGCCGTTCTCCTCAAGATAGGCGATGACCTTGCTGATGCCCTCCGAACTGTCGGTGCCGTTGAAAGGGCCCGAATTGATCATCTGGCCCGGTTGCACATAGGCCTCTGTCAGCCCCTGTGGTGAGGCCTGTCCCGTCGACGAAATGACCTCACGAATCGGTAAACCGTACTTTTGCGCAAAGGCAAAATCGCGGGTGTCATGAGCCGGCACCGCCATCACCGCACCGGTGCCGTAGGTGACGAGCACGTAATCGGCGATCCAGATCGGCACCCGCTCCTGGTTGACCGGATTTATGCAGTAGCTGCCGATGAAAACCCCGTTCTTTTCTTTTTCGGTGGAGAGGCGGTCGATTTCGCGCTGCTTGCGCGCCTGCAGCACATAGCTGGCGACCGCGCTTTTGTGTTCCGGAATGGTCAGGCGCTCGACCAGGGGGTGTTCCGGCGCCAGTACCATGTACGTGACGCCCCAGAGTGTATCCGGTCTGGTGGTGAAGACCTGGATTTTCTCCTCTCCCTCTGCGCAGCGGAAATCGATGGTTGCACCGACGCTCTTGCCGATCCAGTTTTTCTGCATGAGCAGGGTTTTTTCCGGCCAGTCGATGACCTGATGCCCTTCAAGCAGCCGTTCGCTATAGGCAGTAGTCTTGAAAAACCACTGTTCGAGATCCTTGCTCAGCACCTCGCTCTCGCAGCGCTCGCACTGGCCGTCGACCACCTGTTCATTGGCCAGAACGGTCTTGCAGCTCGGGCACCAGTTGGCCGCCTGCTTCTTGCGGTAGGCGAGGCCGTGTTCGTACATCTTGAGAAAGAGCCACTGGGTCCAGCGATAATAGTCTGGATGGCTGGTATTGACCTCGTGCTCCCAGTCGTACATCGCCCCCATGGCCTCGAGCTGTTTGCGGATATTAGCGATATTTTCAGCCGTGCTGACAGCGGGATGAACGCCTTTCTTGATGGCGTAGTTTTCGGCGGGCAGGCCAAAGGCGTCATACCCCATGGGCTCGAAAACGTTGAAACCCTGCATGCGCTTGAAACGGGCCCAGGTATCGGTCGGGGCGTAGTTGTACCAGTGGCCGATGTGGAGACGGTCGCCTGAGGGGTAAAGAAACATGACCAGGCAGTAGAGTTTGTGTGCGGTTTCACTCAGATCGGTCTTGTAAAGTCCGCTCTCCCGCCAGCGGTCTTGCCATTTTTTTTCAATTTCGGTGAAGGTATAATCGGAGCTCATGTGCGAATTCCTGCTTCATGGGTGGTAAAGAGTCTAATCATCAAATATATGGAATATTCCATATAAAATCAACAATTTCCATATGAAATTCACAGCAACTAAAAAGCCCATCCGGCGGAAGGCCGGATGGGCTTGAGCGTCGGGGCGAGTGGATTTGAACCACCGACCTCCTGGTCCCGAACCAGGCGCGCTAGCCAAACTGCGCTACGCCCCGAACATGGATAAAAATATACGACATTGAGGTGATAATTACAAGCAATTATTTCAGGAAAACGCTACCACCACAGCCTTCGCCAGAGCAAACGCATGAAAGCAAGGGTATCTCTGATATGGCGTATTCTGCTCGATGATCCCGTGTAACAGGTAGAGATAGCGATCTCGGCGAAGCGGCAGTGATGATCTGCGAGGCGCAGCAGCAGCTCGCTCTCATATTGAAATCCGCTTTCACGGCACTCATCGAGGCCGGGAAGGGCTGTGCGATAGGCCCGGAATCCGCACTGGGCGTCGTGAAAACGGGTGCCGGCAAAGAGGGAGAGCAGGATCGAACTCAGGCCGTTGCTGAGCTGCCGCAGAGGGGGCATGGTGCCGCTTCTCCCCTGCCGCCAGCCGATGCAAAAATCGCTCTGCTGCGAACGGATAGTGCGGACAAACTCAGACAGAGCAGCGGGGTCGTGCTGGCCGTCGCCATCCATGGTGATCATCCAGTGATAACCCTGAGCCCGGGCGGCCTTGAGTGCTGAGCGCAGTGCCTCACCTTTGCCGAGATTGCGTTCGTGGCGAAGGCAGGGTGCGCCCGCTCTTTTCAGCACAGCGGGCGTATTGTCGTCCGATCCGTCGTCGATGACCAGAATATCCAGGTCTGTTACTGTTCGCAAATCGTTGATGAGCTGCCCGAGGTGTGGCGCTTCGTTATAGACGGGAAGTGTGATGAGAGTACGTTCCCGTTCAACCGACACGCTGGTGCCATCCTGAAATCTGCGGCGGTAAGGATTCTCCGCAGTTTCGTTATCCATGCCCTTTGCCGCCCATGTTGCGTCAGAATGACTTGACCCTGAATCCCTGAATGGCGGGATCATTGTTAAAGACCCACCCCACCATCTCGCCAATGCGGAGTGCTTCCGCCGGGCAGGGTCCGCGGCTGATATCGCTGGCATCCACATTGAAAAAGTTCTTGCAGGAATCGACCATCGCCTCAATTCGTTCCTGCCATTTGGCCATGTTCGCTGGACGCAGATCCACCCACCCCTTTTTTGCCCAGCCATCTATCGTCTCCTGAGTTACGGTCAACTCATCCTCATCACGCCCCGCGGGTATCTTGATGCGGGGGCCGCGCAGCAGGGTTTTGCCGTCTGCGAGCAGAATGGGGATGCCGATAGAGACGATGGTATGGCGTATGGGATGATGAAGCAGGACGTGCTCCAATTCTTGGCTGATCAAGGCGGGATCCGCAGAGAGCATCCTTTTTATACTGCGAAATTTGGTACGCAAAAGCCAGGCTTCATACAAGAGTTTGGAGAGCTCCGGTGGTCCGAGTTGTCCAAGCGCTACACTGGGGGTTTGTTTTTCATCGCTCAGCCGCTGCATCTCTGCAATAATGGGTTGGCGCATTACCCCGGCCCGATAACTGGGATCCATGACAGCTGAATCCAGAGCAGCGATGACTTCATATCCGGTGGTAAAGCCCTGAATTTCCATTATTACAGTGTGGGCGACCTCTTCCGGTGTCAAATATTCCATCTGAAAGAGGGTCGTAACCGCTTCAAATTCCCCCTGGGTCAAAAAGCCGGCGGAAGCAGTCTGAATGCCCACCATGGAAAGGTCACCACGGCGGGCATAGCCCACATCGGTGAAGAGCGGCAACTTGTCCGCCAGCGTTATCTTTTTCGCATGGAAGAGGCCGACCGGGCTGCCGTTGAACTCGACGGTGCGATAGTCTATCAGGCGGCTGCCGACCAGGGCGCCGATCTTGACCTCCTTGATTACCGGCGCTCCAGGGGTTCGCGCCATGCTGAAAAGCAAACCGGTCTGACCAAAGGCGAGGACTGCCCGTTCCATTTTGAGATCCAGTTCCCGGTCATGCTGCCCCATATAGGGATTTTTAAAGCCCATTCCTCCCATGCCCGTAATGCCGATCTTCAGATAGAGGCTGGTGCCGACCTCGCACATCGCTTCGTATAGGATGCGGACATGCTGAATCAAAAGGGGCAGCGGCTGATAGACCAGCATATGTTCGATCTGTGCGATGGTTTGCGTCGGCAGACTGATCTCGTCAGGCAGGCGGTGTTTGCGGCGCTGTGACCGCAAATTCCGGGCGATTGCCTCTGGATCCCAACGCTCCCGCAGGGCTGCGATCAGGGGAGCCGTCGGCACGGCGTCGACGATGATGTCCGGCTTGTACTTGTGGATCAGTTCACTGAGAAAATATTTTTTCCCTGTTTCTGCAGGAGTTTCGCAAAGATCCGCGATCATCTGCGAGATATTTTCATGGGCTGTTCGCAATTCCTTTGGTGATTTTCCATGCCATGAGCTGCGTAAAAAAACATTGCCCCAGGCGCCGTCGAAAGTGACCTTGGGGAATTCCTTGCGCAAACGCTCCAATGATCGGCGCATGCTGGACTGGTGCAGGCAGATAATGATAATAGTTTTAGGCTCCAGATCACGCGCAAGACGGCGCGCAACCTGAAAACCCATCACGCCGCTCCCCCCCAGTACCATGACACGTCCGGATTTGCTCTTCATAATCGCTACCCCAGGATAGTAATTAATGCAACTTTTGAGTATAACGCATCATTCCGCGGGCCAATTGTTCACTTCATCGATCAGTGTTTGAACGATTTCGTCCTCGGATATTTTCCGGATAATCTGCCCTCGTTTGATGAGAACAGCGCTGCCGCGGCCACAGGCGACGCCGATATCGGCCTCCCTGGCCTCGCCGGGGCCGTTGACAACGCAGCCCATCACCGCCACCGTCAGGGGTTTGCTGATGTGGGCGAGGCCCGCCTCCACCTTTTCGGCGATTGTGACCAGATCGACCTGCGTCCGGCCGCAGGTTGGACAGGAGATCAGGGTGATGCCCTGCTCGATCAGATTGAGGCTTTTGAGTATATGCCGGGCTGCAATGACCTCCTCGACGACGTCACCGGTCAGGGAGACGCGCAGGGTATCGCCGATGCCCTGGTGCAGCAGGATGCCCAGCGCAACCGCCGATTTGATGGTTCCGGATTTGACTGTCCCCGCTTCGGTGACGCCGATATGGAGGGGCAGATCGCATTCCGACGCGATGAGCTGGTAGGCGGCGATGGTCCTGAGCACGTCCGATGATTTCAGCGAGAGGACCAGATCCTCAGCACCGAATTCGCGGCAGAGCTCAACGTGGCGCAGGGCGCTGCGCACGAGGGCGCGGACAGTTGGTCCTCCCTCCTGCTGCAAGATCTCCTTTTCGACCGAGCCCGAGTTGACACCGATGCGGATCGGCACCCGGCATGCGATCGCCTTTTCGACCACCTGCCGGACTTTGTCGCGCGTGCCGATGTTGCCGGGGTTGATGCGGATCTTGTCCGCGCCGGCATCCATGGCCCCGAGTGCAAGGCGGTAATCGAAATGAATATCCGCGACCAGGGGCAGCGGTGCGCGTTTCTTAATCTCTGCGAATCCCGGCAATGCGCCGGCGCCAGGAATGGCCAGCCTGACAAGCTGGCAGCCGGCTTCAGCCAGTCTGCCGATCTGCAGCAGTGAGCCCTCCACATCGGTGGTCTTGCTGTTGATCATGGACTGGATGACGACAGGAGCCTCACCTCCCATGGCAAGGGAGCCGATCTGCACCTGGCGGCTTTTGCGGCGTTTGACAGCGATTTCGTTCATGGCTTGCCCGTCATGAGATTACGCCCATCTGGCGGCCAATGGCGGTGAAGGCTGCGACGGCTCGTTCCAGATCGGCCTCTTCATGCGCAGCCGAGATCTGCACGCGAATGCGCGCCGCTCCCCTGGGAACCACCGGAAAGCTGAAGCCGATCACATAGATGCCCTCGTTGAGCAGCCGGTCGGCCATCTCGTGGGCGACCCGTTCTTCGTAGAGCATGATCGGAACGATGGGATGCACACCCGGACGGATATCGAATCCCGCAGCAGTCATCTTGGCGCGGAACCAGGCGGTATTTTTCTCCAGCTTGTCGCGCAGAGCGGTGGTCTCCGAAAGCATGTCGAGCACGGCGATGGTGGCGCCGGCGATGGCCGGCGCGATCGAGTTGGAGAAGAGATAAGGTCTGCTCTTCTGCCGCAGGAAAGCGATCATCTCGCTGTGGCCGGCGACGCACCCACCCATGGCGCCGCCCAGAGCCTTGCCGAAGGTGGTCGTGATCAGGTCGACGCGCCCCTGCACACCGCAGTGCTCGATGGTGCCGCGCCCGCTCCGGCCCATGAAGCCGGTTGCATGGCTGTCATCAACCAGCACGAGAGCGTGGTATTTTTCCGCCAGATCGCAGATTTCGGCCAGTTTGGCGATATCGCCGTCCATGGAAAAAACACCGTCGGTGGCGATGAGGCGGAATTTCGCGCTCTGGCTCTCCTTGAGTTTGGCCTCGAGGTCGGCCATATCGGCGTGCTGGTAGATCAGGCGCTGGGCTTTGGCCAGGCGGATGCCGTCGATGATCGAGGCGTGATTGAGGCTGTCAGTGATGATGGCGTTTTCAGGCCCCATAAACGGCTCGAACACCCCGCCATTGGCATCGAAACAGGCGGCGTAGAGGATAGCGTCGTCCATGCCGAGGAAAGCGGCGATCTTTTCTTCCAGTTCCTTGTGAATCGCCAGAGTGCCGCAGATGAAGCGGACCGAGGAGATTCCGTATCCCCAACGATCAAGGCTTTTACGAGCCGCTTCGACGACGCGGGGGTGGTTCGCGAGGCCGAGATAATTATTGGCGCAAAAATTGAGCACTTCACGGCCGCCCTTGACAGCGATGCGGGCGCCCTGGGGTGTGGTGATGACGCGTTCCTCTTTATACAGGCCGGCCTGGCGGATTTCACCGAGGAGCCCATCCAGTTCCTGTTTCATGGCACCGTACATAATCTCCTCCAGTAATCGCCTCTATTCCATTTCCAGGACCACTTTACCGCAGTTGCCGGAGAGCATGGCGTCAAAGCCCTGCTGGAAATCGCTGAACTTGAGCCGGTGGGTCAGAACGGGGGCAATGTTGAGCCCGCTCTGGAGCATGGTCTGCATTTTGTACCAGGTTTCAAAAATCTCGCGCCCGTAAATCCCCTTGAGATGGAGCCCCTTGAAAATCACCTGGTCCCAGTTGATCTGGGTGCTCTTGGGCAGCAGACCGAGCAGGGCGATGCGGCCGCCATGATACATGTTTTCGAGCATGCTTTCAAAGGCGGTGGCATTTCCGGACATTTCGAGGCCGATGTCAAAACCTACCATGCCCAGCTTCCTGACCGCATCGCCGATCTTTTCTCTGGCGACATTGACCGCCAGGGTGGCACCCATTTTTCGCGCCAGGTCGAGCCTGAATTCGTTGACATCGGTGATGACCACGTTGCGGGCGCCGACGTGCTTGCAGATGGCGGACGCGATGCAGCCGATGGGCCCGGCGCCAGTGATGAGGACATCCTCACCGACCATGTCGAAGCTGAGGGCGCAGTGGGTCGCGTTGCCGTAGGGATCAAAAAAAGCGGCAATTTCCGAGGGGATGGACTCGGCAACGTGCCAGGCATTACCGGCGGGCAGACAGAGGTACTCGGCAAAACAGCCGTCCCGATTGACGCCAATACCGATGGTATTGGTGCAGAGATGGCGGCGGCCGGCGCGGCAGCTGCGGCAGAGACCGCAGACGATATGACCTTCACCGGAAACACGGTCGCCGATTTCATAACCGACCACGTTCTGCCCCTTGGCGGCGACGACACCGACAAATTCATGCCCGATGGTCATGGGCGTCCTGATCGTCCGCTGCGACCATTCATCCCATTTGTAAATATGCAGATCAGTGCCGCAGATCGCGGTATGGGTCACCTTGACGAGCAGATCATTGTTACCGTATGCCGGCACGGGGACCTGTTCCAGCCAGATCCCCTCCCCCGGCTGCTTCTTGACCAGCGCTTTCATTAACATACGATATAATCCTCATTTACCGGTTTAACTTAATGCACTTTTTTACGTTGGCTGCAGTTTTGCACACATCCGGATCTCTATCGCTGCTTCCGCAGCCAATCAGTAGACTCCCGTGTTTACCTCAAGAGCAGCAATTTGATTGCCCGGGAGGGCTCCCCTTGCAGTCGGGCGAAGTAGAGCCCTGATGGCAACGCCCTGCCGGATTGATCTCTCGCCTCCCACACCACATCATGGCGCCCGCAGCGCGCAT